>JAJQCO010000161.1 GCA_021202655.1 Clostridiales bacterium
TCAATCCGCAGGCGCAGACTTAGCTTAGCATAGCTGTTTGTTTTCTGTTTGACAGCAAAGCGGCGGCTTAATGCCGCTTTATGAAGGCAAAGAGAACTGGGGGGAAAGAACATGGCGACACTGTTGATTGCGGACGACAACAAGCAGATCCTGTCCGTCCTGGAACGCTACGCGGTGAAGTCCGGTTATCAGGTGCTTCTGGCGGAGGATGGGCAGCAGGCGCTGGACCTGTATGAAAAAAATCACGTCAGCCTGGTTCTGCTGGACGTCATGATGCCCTATGTGGACGGATTTGAGGTCTGCCGCCGGATCCGGAAGGAAAGCACGGTTCCGATCATTCTGATCACCGCGCGGGGCGAGGACTTTGAGCGGATCATGGGACTGGACATCGGCGCGGACGACTATATCGTAAAGCCGTTCAGCCCGGGAGAGGTAATGGCCAGGATTCGGGCGGTGCTCCGGCGCATGAACAGCTACAGCGAGCCGTCGGCCAGCCAGGTTCTGACCATCGACAATCTGCGGATTGACCTTTCCTCCTATGCGGTCACCGTCAACGGAGAGCCGGTAAAGCTCGCCAGAAAAGCGGTCGAGATTCTCTGGACGCTGGCCAGCCGTCCGCGCCGCACCTTTACCAGAGATATGCTGCTGCAGTCCCTCTGGGGCGAGGAATATCACGGCGACGTCCGCGCGGTGGATTCGCAGGTGAAGCGGATGCGGATGAGCCTGCAGCAGCAGCCGCACCCGAACTGGGATATCAAGACAATCTGGGGAGTGGGGTATCAGTTTGAATACAGCGAATGAGCGCAAGGCCAATTACGAGTCGTCGCTCGTCAGGCGGATTTCCCGGAACTACATGATCGCCATGATCTGCGTCAACGCGATCATCCTGATCTCATTCTGCTATGTCAATCTCAGCTATCTTTACACGGATGAGATGGTCGACATGGCGAGCCGGGTCGCACACCAGTTTGAGGATACCCTGATGAATGATCCGCTGATGGAGGAATATTTTTATGATTCCCGCACCGACTACTATCAGCGGCTGTTAGACGACCTGAACAAATATTCCCGTCCGGAAAAAATCCATCTGTATGTGGTGTTTCCAAACGGAGTGACCAGCCGGTACAATGAAGACGTCGAGCGGGTGACGTTTGAGCTTCTTCCTCCGGAATTTTTCGCCATCTTTCGGAAAACCATACAGGGGAATGACCTGACGACCGAATGGCCGGGACCGTCCAATCATTTTAACCGATGGACCGTCGCCATCCCGATCCACGGCGCGAGCGCGGAGCCCGGCGGTGTGATCATCGCCTCGATCGTCATCTGGGAGGTGATGCGCCGTCTCGTTTCCGTATTTACCGTGATCGGCGCAGCTCTGGTTCTCTCCTTCCTGTTTATGCTGCAAATGCAAAGGGGCTTCGCGAATATCCTGGCTTCGCCGCTTGACAATATCACCCAGGCGCTGAAAAACTGGTCTCTAAGCGGCTTTCAGAGCGGCGCCGCCGCCAGCCGGACGGATGAGATCGGCAACCTCGCGCGGGCGCTCGACGAGGTAGCCCTGGATCTGGAGCGCGAACAGAAATGTCGGGATGAGGATGAGAAAAACCGCCGGGAATTTTTCCACAATGTTTCTCATGAATTAAAGACGCCGGTCGCCGCCCTCCGCGCCCAGATCGAGCTGTTAAAGGACGGCATGGCCACCGAGGAGGAGCTTCCGGAATGCTATGAAAGTCTCTTCCAGTCGGTCGTCTATCTCCAGGATATGGTTGAGGATCTGCTGACCCTCTCCCGCCTGCAGACGCCCGGATATGAGATGGAAAAGGAACCGTGCTGTCTCGCGGATATCCTGAACGGCGTCTACCAGGCGATGTCCCCGTCGGCCGCTGAGAAGGGCATTTGCCTGCTCGCCGAGCAGGAACCGGAGCCGGAACAGACGCTCGTGCTGGGCAATTACACACGACTGCGTCAGCTGATCGTTATCTTTGTGGAAAACGCAATCAAGTACAGCGACGCAGGAAGCACGATTACCATTTCCCTGTCCAGAACCGGGGATCGTCTCCGTCTTCTGATCCGGGATGAAGGAATCGGCATCCCGGAATCCGAGATCGCCGCCGTCTTCCAGCGCCAGTATCGCGCCTCACACGCCGGCAACCGGTACGGCACAGGACTCGGACTCACGATCGCGCGGGAGATTTCCGATCTTTTCGGCTTTGAGCTGTCTCTTTCCAGCCGGGAGCACGAGGGAACGACCGTGGAAATCCTCATGCCCGCCCTGCCGGAATCTGCCTGAATACATGGTTACTATGAAAGCCCAAGGCTCCTTCCGTATGCCATAGCAAATCAGTAGATTCCCAGCCTGGCAGCCGCCGCGTCGCAGGCCGCGCGGGTCTTCTCGTACATCAGCTGGATGGACGTTCCCTCGTCGCTGCCCGGATAGGGGCGCACCTCCAGAGAGATGCGGGCGCGCTCGCCGCCCGGCGTCCTGGGAATATAACCGCACTCAAACATCCGGACAAACTGCTCCGTCAGCTCCGGAACGTCAAACACCCCGCCCTGAACGCCGATCGGCGGATGAGTATGTCCGTAAAAGACGCTTGTCGGCTCCAGCACGGCATTTCCCATATGAACATGGGCAAAGCCGCAGGAGGCGACGGCGGAAAACATCTGATCCAGCGTCTCCTCCATCAACGGCAGGTGTCCGATATCCAGCATCATATGGACATTGGCAGCGCCCTGCTTCTGTGCGTCGAGAATCAAGGCGACGCACTCCGTCGTCGGGCCGAGCAGAATCTTCTTAAAACGATGCCGCTCGATCGGCTCGATGACAATCATAATGCCAAATTTCTGCGCATACTCTGCCACCTGAAGCAGATAATCCATATACCGCTTCAAAAGCTCCGGACGGCGTTCCGGTCCCTTATCCGGGGCGCCGGTCAGCACCATCAGGGGCGCCTCTGCCTCCGCGGCGAAATCCACCTGCTTTTTCATCAGCTCCAGCGCCTGGCGGCGGAAGCTCTCCTCGTCACTGCACGGATTATAGGGGCCGTCCTGCTGGAAAACGCCGGGCGTATTGTAGTGAAGCGTCTTTCCGGAAGCCCTCATCTGGCGGATGCAGGCCTCGCGCAGCTGCCTGTCATCCGGCAAATAGGTCTCAAACGTCTCATAATGCGGATAATGACAGCCGATCTCAATCGCGGTAAGATGTACGAGCGGATCTTCAAACGAAGCCGGAAACAGCATCGTCGGGCTGAAGCCAAAACAGACGCGGGAATCAAACTGAGTCATCTTGTAAAACCCTCCTTTTCCTGAATACAATCTTTGAATTAAAAATCCATCCATTTTCTTATCATGAATCCTACCATCCTTATGGTCTGGAGTCAAATGAACATACATTCGATTTGTGTCAGAAGTTTGGCAAAAAATGTCAAACAAAAGTCACGAGTTGGCCAAATCCGGTTCTGGTCTGTTTTTAACAAAAATTTGACACAAATTCTATGGAATCTCAATAAAATTCACGAAAAAACTTTGTAAAACATTCCGGCTTGAAAAAAAATGCACAAAATATTATGCTTTTAGGCAGAGATGCGGGGGAGAAAAAGAAACACAGTTCCCGCATTGAGAAGCGAATCAAAAAAGGAGGAAAAATCATGAAAAACAGAAAGTGGATGACATTGGCTCTGGCCGCCGGCATGCTCGGACTGACCGCCTGCGGAAGCTCATCCTCGAGCACAAGCACAACTGCTGCGGCGACAGAGGCAGCGACCGAAGCTGCAGCTGAGACAGAGGCGGCAGCCGACACCGAGGCAGCAGCCGACACAGAAGAAGCAGAGGCGACCGAGGCAGCGGCAGCCGACGAGGATCTGACCCCGATCGACAATTACCCGGCTTCCACCCTGCAGATCACCTGCCCGCCGGCAGCGGGCGGCGGCACCGACGTGCTGATCCGTGAGCTTGCAATCTACATGGAAGATTATCTGAACGTACCGATTACCGTTGTCAACAAGTCCGGCGGCGGATGCGCGATCGGTTATGCGGCAGGCGCGACCGACCCGACCGACGGCAGCTGCATCACGGTCGGCGTCGCAGAACTGATGGGACTTCCGTACACGACCGACTTCGAGTATTCCTATCATGATTTCGAGCCGATCTGCAACTTTAACGCCTGCTACGGAACCGTATGTGTCCCGGCAGATGCGCCGTATGACACCATCGAGGATTTCGTTACCTACATGAAGGACAACCCCGGACAGGTTCGCTGGGCAAACTCCGGAATCGGCGGCCCCTGGCATCTGATGGCAGGAAAGTTCGCGCAGATCGCGGATGTGAACATTGTCCATGTGCCGTATGACGGCGGCGGCCCGGCGGCTATCGCCTGCGCAGGCGGCAACGTAGAAGCGGTTGACTGCTCCGACGCAGAGGTAAAGACCTACGTCGAGTCCGGCCTGTTGAAGATGCTGCTGACCTTCAGCCCGGAGACCCTCTCCTCCTTCCCGGACGTCCCGCTCGCTTCTGAGTATGGATACGAGGCCTGCTCTGACGTCGTCGTATTCCGTGGACTGCTTGCCCCGGCAGGAATGTCCCAGGAAGCAAAGGACATGATCGACGCCTCCGTCCGTTACGCGCTGGCTCAGCCGGAGGTTCAGGAATTCATGGCGACGAACGCGTATACGTCAAACTACATGGATGAGACCGAATTTGGCGCGCTGCTGGATTCCATGGATCAGATCTGTGCGGATATGAGCGAAGAGCTTGGCATTTCCAACAACTAAGATCGCTGAAACATCATACAGCAGTGGCAGGGCGGAATGAATATTCTGCCCTGTCTTCATAAAAAGGAGACGTAAATCATGAAAAAAATTGCAAATGTGATTGCGTGCATATTCATCGCCATATCCGTTCTGTTTTTTGTGATGTCCTTAAGCTTTCCGGCCGGCTCAAACGGCGCCGTCGGCCCCGGATATTTCCCGCGCATCATGTGCGTGATCGTCATTTTCCTCTCGGTGCTGGAGCTTATCATCTCCAGAAATGAGGTCATTCCGGAGGAGCTGGCTAAGGTCACCCTGTTTCAGAAGGAAAACCTCCGGGTATGGATCACCATGGCAATCACTCTGATCTATATCATATGCATCAAGCAGATCGGCTTCATCGTCAGCTCCATCGTCTTTATGCTGGGAACCAACCTCTATTTCAAGGTTCCGGAAAAGAGCAAGGTCCTGACCGTAGTCCTTCCCTTTATTGTGGTCGCGGTGCTCTACTTCATCTTCCACAACCTGCTGCACGTCAACCTGCCCAAGGGCATTTTATTCTAAGGAGGGCGAACGAATATGGGTGCAATCCTTACAAGTGTTCTTCAGCCTGCCGTCCTTCTGTGTACGCTGGCAGGCGTTGTGATGGGCATCTCCTTCGGAGCGATGCCCGGTCTAACGTCAACGATGGGCGTCTGCCTGCTGATGCCGTTAACCTTCAGCATGGGGCCGGCGGAAGGCATGCTGATGCTGATCGGTATCTTCTGCGGCGCTCTCTACGGCGGATCCATCACCGCCATTCTGATCAATACGCCGGGTACGCCGTCCGCGGCGGCGACGGTGTTAGACGGCTATCCGTTCACCCTGCGAGGGGAAGCGGGACGCGCCCTGGGCATCTCCACGCTGGCTTCCTTCGGCGGCGGTATCATTTCCGGTACGGTTATGATCCTGATCGCACAGAAGATCGCGATGGTCTCCTTGAGCTTCAACGCGCCGGAGTCCTTCGCCCTGGCCTTCTTCGGACTTTCCATCATCGCCGGAATCAGCGGCAAGAACCTGGTGAAGGGACTGATGGCCGGATGCATGGGCATCATGCTCTCCCTGATCGGCATTGACAATATCACTGCCTTCACCAGATATTCCTTCGGAAGCATTTATCTGATGAACGGCCTTTCCTTCATCCCGGTACTGGTAGGACTCTTCGCCTTAAGCCAGTGCTTCATCACCTGCGAAGATCTGTTCACCGAGCGTCCGCCGGCAAAGGCCACGAAGAATCCTCTGCCGAGCAAGGCGGATCTGAAGATCATCATCCCGACGATTATTCGCGGCGGCCTGACCGGAACCTTTATCGGTATCATCCCCGGCGCCGGCGGCGATATCAGCGCATTT
The DNA here is from genome assembly GCA_021202655.1 of Clostridiales bacterium. GTDB lineage: Bacteria > Bacillota > Clostridia > Lachnospirales > Lachnospiraceae > Brotaphodocola. The sequence continues at coordinate 6,135 of JAJQCO010000161.1, forward strand.
ATTTCCTATGATATGGAGCGTCGTTTCTCCAAGCATCCGGAGAAATTCGGCACAGGCGTTCCGGAGGGCATCGCAGCTCCGGAATCTTCCAACAACGGAACGACCGGCGGCGCCCTGATCCCGCTTCTGGCCCTCGGAATCCCGGGCGACGCGAATACGGCGGTCATGCTGGGCGCCCTGCAGATGCACAACCTGACCCCCGGGCCGCAGCTCTTCATGCTTCACGTGGACACGGTTCGAACGGTATTTGCCGGATTTATTGTGGCCAATATTTTTGTCCTGATCCTCGGCCTTGCGGCTCAGCCGCTGTTTGTCAAGATCGTATCCATCCCGAAGAGGGTCCTGATCCCGGTGATCCTGGTTCTCTGCTCGATCGGATCCTTCGCGATCAACAACAACTATTATGACGTGTTACTCATGTTCATCTCCGGCATCATCGGCTACCTTCTGACCAAGGGCGGTTATCCGCTCTCCCCGATCGTGCTGGCGCTGATCCTCGGCCAGATGTGCGAAGGAAACCTGCGCCGCAGCCTGGTTCTGAGCCAGGGCAGCTACTCCATTCTCTTCACAAGGCCGATCAGCTGCGCATTTATCGTCATCGCGCTGTGCTCGCTGGCGTGGCCGATTGTTAAGGGAATCCGGAGATATACGAAAAAAACGGAATGAGGCATAGACTATGAAAAAGATCGTATTAAGCCATAATATTCCGCTGGAATATTATGAAGAGTATGTAAAGGATATGGATGTGGCCGTACCGGAAAAGCCGTTGACCTGCTGGAGCCGGGACGAGGCCAAAGAAGTGATCCAGGACGCGGATATTTTCATCTGCATCTCTGACTATAAGATGGATCCGGAGCTCATCGACTGTGGCAAAAAGCTTTCCATCATCGGCAATGTAGGCTCCGGCTATGACAACGTCGCCTGGGGCTACGCCAAGTCAAAGGGCATCCATGTGCTGAACGCCCCCCGCTCCGTGGTCGAGGCGACCAGCGAGATGACCGTCGCGCTGATGATGAGCGTATGCCGCGGCATCGTCCAGTATGACCGGGAGCTGCGCCGTGACCTGGTAATGACCCGCCAGCTGTTCTTCTATCGGGATACCGTTCTGTACGGGAAAACGCTGGGCGTCATCGGCATGGGACGCATCGGCAGTATGGTCGCCAAAAAGGCCGCCGGACTGGGGATGAAGATCATCTATTCCAATCAGTTTCAGATTTCTGCGGAGCAGGAGGAGGCGCTTGGCGGCGCCAGATATATGACCGCCGAGGAGGTTCTCGCCCAGGCTGATGTGGTCACCATCCACATCCCGCTGACGGACGCGACCAAACACTTTATCAACGCCGAAAAGCTGGCGATGATGAAGAAGGACGCCTATCTGATCAACGCCTCCCGCGGCCCGATTGTGGAAGAAGCCGCACTGATCGAAGCGCTGAAAAACCACGTCATCAAGGGCGCCGCGCTTGACGTCCATGAATTTGAACCAAATGTGACGCCAGAGCTGGCCGAGCTTGACAATGTGGTCATCACTCCGCATTGCTGCACGAATGTCGCCGAGGTCCGCGTGGGCATGATCCACGAGCTCTTAGACGGCGTCGCCAGCCTCTTAAAAGGCGAACAGCCATATAACCTGGTCTGCTGATGCCAGCTACCCTCCTATTGGATTCGATATAGACAAACCGGCCGTGAAAGCGGCCGGTTTTGTCCGTTATCTGCCATAACATACGGGAGAAGCTGCCGATGACAGTTTCCCGATCACAGCCAACCTCCATCCGTCAAAGATAGGCGACGGTTTCTGACAGCTCCTTGCGTCTGCCATGCGGCGGAAGCGGTCCGGCGCCCTCCGCGGGATATCCCAGATCCATCAGCATGACCACCTTCTCATTCTCCGGCAGCCCAAATGTCTCTGCCGTCCGATCCGGATCCAGACGATTGAGCCAGCAGCTCTCTACGCCGACCGCCTTCGCGGCGAGCAGCATATGAGTGGCCACAATTGTCGCGTCCTCCGCCCCGGACTCATACTTCCCGCCCGGGTAGGTGTACACATTGTCCGCGTCAAAGGCGACAATCAGCACCGTCGAAGCGCCATATCGACAGGGCGTCACCTGATCCACCTTCGCAAGCCCCGCTTCTGACTGCACCACATAGACGCGCTGCTCCTGCAGATTCTTCGCCGTCGGCGCCAGACGCCCCGCCTCGAGAATCACATCCAGCTTCTCCTTCTCCACCGGACGCCCGTCAAATTTCTTGCACGAATAACGCTCCCTGACTAATTCTGAAAATTCCATCTGATTTCCTCCTCGTATTCCATTTGTCAGGAACGCAGGTACACTCCTGACTCATTTTCATCCATTGTACCAC
>JAJQCO010000021.1 GCA_021202655.1 Clostridiales bacterium
GTGTACGTCGTCATAGGGCGTACTGCTCAGAAGTTCGTCTTTTGTTGAAGGATGCCTCTGATCCATCAACAAATCCTCCTCTGTCTGGTTTTGAATTACATTTCTATCTTAACCCACAAACCACGGCCATGCAAGGTTTTTTCTACAACATCCTTTCAAAAATGATATGTAATGAAGACGAGTGAACTGCGTGAACACGGTTTTTATGATAGAAAAATAAATGTTTTCCGTATGCTATGGCAAACAAAAAGGCTGCCCGTTAAGGACAGCCCGCACAACCAACAGCCTTCCGTCAGCGAACGATCATCTCGTCTCTTCCCGCGCCGACTCCGATAAATTTGACCGGCACTCCGATATATTCCTCGATGAAGCGGATATAGGCCTGCGCGTTCTCCGGCAGCTCCTCAAACGAAGCACACCCGGAAATATCGCCAAAATTACCTTCGAATTCCCGGTAAACCGGCTTCGCCCGGTTCAGCGCCTTTAAATTGGTCGTAAAATCCTCCGTGACCGTCCCGTCGATCTCATATGCGACGCAGACCTGGATCCGGTCGAATTTTCCGATCGTATCCAGATGATTCACAGAAAGGCCGGTCAGACCGTTCAGGCGCTTCGCGTATTTTAACGTCACCAGATCCAGCCAGCCGCAGCGTCTCGGACGGCCGGTCGTCGTGCCATACTCGTGGCCCAGATCACGGATCCGGTCTCCGGTCTCATCCGTCAGCTCCGTCACAAACGGTCCTTCGCCCACGCGGCTCGAATATGCCTTGATCACACCGTAGACGTTGCCGATATCCGATGCGCTGAGGCCCGTTCCGGTCAGCATGCCGCCCACCGTCGGATTGGAGGAGGTGACATAGGGATAGGAGCCAAAATCAATGTCCAGAAGCGTTGCCTGCGCTCCCTCGATGACCACCTTCTGATCCTCTTCCAGCGCCTTATGCAGATAGGTCACCGTATCACAGACATACGGCTCCATCCGCCTTGCGTATTCGCTGTACTCCTCGCAAATCTTCTTCGGATCAAGACAGGCATCGTACTCCGCGGCATTCTCCGGATCATAATATTTCAGGAGCTCCCGTTTCGATTCGACTAACTCTGTCAGCCTTTCCTCAAAGGAATCTCCATACAGATCCTCCGCCCGCAGGCCGCATCTCTCATACTTGTCGCAGTAAGCCGGGCCGATCCCCTTTCCGGTCGTGCCGATCTTCGAGGATTTCCTGGCCTTCTCCAGCGCCAGATCCAGCAGGCTGTGATAGGGCAGGATAATCTGCACCTTTTCACTGATTTTCAGATAACGGTCGACATCGTAGCCGTGGCTTTTCAGGTTGTCAATTTCCTGAAAGAGGACCTTCGGATTGAGTACCATGCCGTTGCCGATGACAGCGACCGTATGTCCGGACAGAATCCCGGACGGGATCAGATGCATGGCATATTTCACGTCGCCTACCCGGATCGTATGGCCGGCATTGTCTCCGCCGGTCGCCCGCACCGCGACGTCCGCATCCGCCGCAAGATAATCAATCACCTTACCCTTGCCTTCATCTCCATAAAAACAACCTATCACCGCGTCTACTTTTGACATTGCTCTCGTCTCCTTCGTCATATTCGCGCATGGACACATGCGCAGCCGCAGACGGCATGGTTTACGGCTGCGGCATAAATGGCAACTACACTGTAATCTCCGCCCTGCGGCCCAGGATTTCCCGGTTTTCTTCCAGGAGCGGCAGGATCACTTCCTGTAAAAACTCCTCCACCTGCTCGGGGGCGCGTCCCACATACTTTGACGGCTCCATGCAGGACTGCAGGTCCTCCTTCGTCAGACCGAACGCCGGATCCGCCGCGATCAGTTCCAGGAGATTATTGTCCTGGCCTCTTTCCTTGACGTTGCGGCCCGCCTCCATCGAAAGCTGACGGATCCGCTCATGCAGCTCCTGTCGGTCGCCGCCTGCCTTCACCGCATCCATCATGATGTTTTCTGTCGCCATGAACGGCAGCTCCGCCATAAAGTGCTTCTCGATGACCTTCGGATATACCACAAGGCCGTCCACCACATTCAGATAGAGATCCAGAATGCCGTCCACCGCCAGAAAGCCCTCAGGAATGCTCAGACGCTTGTTGGCCGAATCGTCTAACGTCCGCTCAAACCACTGCGTCGAGGCCACCAGCATCGGATTCATCACGTCGCTCATCACATAATTTGCCAGGGATGCGATCCGCTCGCTGCGCATCGGGTTCCTCTTGTACGCCATCGCCGAAGAGCCGATCTGATTCTTTTCAAACGGCTCCTCTACCTCCTTTAAATGCTGGAGCAGACGAACGTCGTTGGAAAACTTGTGCGCACTCTGGGCAATCCCGGCAAGCACATTCACGACTCTCGTATCGATCTTTCGCGAATAGGTCTGGCCGGAAACCGGATAGCAGTCCGCAAATCCCATCTTCTCCGCGATCATCTGATCCGCCCGGCGGCACTTCTCATGGTCTCCCTCGAAGAGCTCCAGGAAGCTGGCCTGCGTGCCGGTCGTCCCCTTTGAGCCGAGCAGCTTCATGGATCCGAGCACATAATCCAGATCCTGCAGATCCAGATACAGATCATGCATCCACAGAGTCGCGCGCTTGCCCACGGTCGTCGGCTGTGCCGGCTGGAAATGTGTAAACGCGAGAGTCGGCTGGCGCTTATATGTCTCAGCAAATTTTGCAAGCTTGGCGATCACATTGACCAGCTTCACGCGGACGAGCTTTAACGCCTCGGCCATCAGAATCAGATCGGTATTGTCGCCCACATAACAGGACGTCGCTCCCAGATGGATGATGCCCTTCGCCTTCGGGCACTGCTGCCCATAGGCGTACACATGGGACATCACATCATGACGGACGAGCTTTTCCCGCTCCTTCGCCACCTCGTAATTGATGTCTTCCGCGTGTGCCTTTAACTCATCGATCTGCTCCTGCGTGATCGGAAGGCCCAGCTCCTTTTCTGTCTCCGCCAGCGCGATCCATAACCTCCTCCAGGTCTGAAATTTCTTGTCCGGAGAAAAGATATACTGCATCTCGCGGCTGGCATACCGCTCGGAAAGCGGGCTTACATATCTGTCGTTCATCCTTTTTCCCTCATCTTATTTATCAAACTCACCGCGAATGTCTCCCTCGGGCGGATCAATCGGGTAATCGCCGCTGAAACAGGCCGTGCAGATCGAAAGGCCGTTCGCCATCCCAGAAAGCCGCTCCATCTTCAGATAGGCGAGAGAATCCGCTCCGATGATTTCCCGGATCTCCTCCACCGTCCGCCCGTGCGCGAGCAGCTGATCCTCCGACGGGATGTCTGTCCCGAAATAGCAGGGATGGAGAAAGGGCGGCGCGCTGATCCTCACATGGACCTCCTTCGCCCCCGCGTCCCGCAGCATCTTAACGATCAGATGGCTGGTCGTGCCGCGCACAATGGAATCGTCAATCATGACGACACGCTTTCCCTCCACGGCTTCCTTTAGCACATTCAGCTTCACCTTCACCGCCGACACGCGGCTGCTCTGCTTCGGCCGTATGAAGGTGCGGCCCACGTAGGAATTCTTGACAAAGGCCGTCCCGTAAGGGATCCCGGACTCCATGGAATATCCCAGCGCCGCCGCGTTGCCCGATTCCGGAACGCCGACCACCAGATCCGCATCCACGGGCGAATCCTGTGCCAGACAGCGGCCGGCGAAAATCCTCGAGTGATAGACGCTCACTCCGTCGAAAACGCTGTCTGTCCTCGCAAAATAAATGTATTCAAATATGCAGCGCGCCTGCCTGTCGGACGGCAGACACATCGACCGGTTAGACTCCAGGCCGCGCCTGGTGATGGTCACGATCTCCCCCGGCTCCACATCGCGCACAAACTCCGCGTCGATGGTCGAAAGCGCGCAGCTCTCCGACGCCAGAATCCAGGCGTTGTCCTTCTTTCCGATGCACAGAGGCCGGAATCCGAACGGGTCTCTCGCCCCGATCATCTTCCGCGGGCTCATGATCACAAGAGAATAGGCTCCCTTGAGCTTTGCCATCGCCGTCGCCACCGCCGTCTCTACGTTCGGCGTCTTCACACGGGCGCGGGCGATATGGTAGGCAATCACCTCTGAGTCAATCGTGGTCTGGAAGATCGCGCCGTCATGCTCCAGCTCCCTGCGCAGCTCCGGCGCGTTGACCAGATTGCCATTGTGCGCAAGGGCGAGCGTCCCCTTGATATAATTCAGAACCAGGGGCTGCGCGTTCTCCCGCGTGCTGCTTCCAGCCGTAGAATAACGGACATGACCCACGCCGATATTGCCGTGAAGATTCCCTAACGTCTCCGGCGTAAAGACCTCGTTGCAGAGCCCCATGCCCTTGTGGGCAGAAACCTTGCCCTTCGGGCCCTCCGTGTCGCTGACCGCTATGCCGCAGCTCTCCTGACCCCGGTGCTGCAGGGCAAACAGTCCGTAATAAATCTCCGACGCCACATCATTGCCGTCAAAATCATACATTCCAAAGACGCCGCACTCTTCATGGATCTCGTCCAGACGCAGCGATTCTCTTTCATCCCTCATCCGATGTCTCCTATTTTTTCACCTGCCCTGCGGGCAGGGCGCGGCACAGACGTTTACTGGATTCCGAGACGGCGGAACACCTCCTGGTAGGCATCCTCTACGTTGCCCAGGTCTCTGCGGAAGCGATCCTTATCCAGCTTCTCATGCGTATCCTTGTCCCACAGACGGCAGGTATCCGGCGAAACCTCATCCGCAAGAATGATCGTCCCGTCCGCCAGACGTCCGAACTCAATCTTAAAGTCAATCAGGTCAATGCCCAGGCTCGCAAAATACTCGGACATCACCTCATTCACGATAAAGGCATACTTCGTGATCGCGTCGATCTCCTCCTCGGTCGCCAGATCCAGCGCCAGCGCATAGTAGCGGTTGATAAACGGATCGTGCAGATCGTCATTCTTATAGCTGAATTCCAGCGTCGGGCGCGAGAAGCGGATCCCTTCCTCCATGCCCATCTTCTTTGCAAAGCTGCCCGCAGAATAATTGCGGATGATCACCTCTAACGGTACGATCTCTACCTTCTTTACCGCGGTCTCCCGGTCATTCAGCTCTTCAATCAGGTGAGTCGGCACACCCTTCTTCTCCAGGAGCTTAAAAATGTGGTTGGTCATGCGGTTGTTGATCGCGCCCTTACCCACGATCGTCCCCTTCTTCATGCCATCAAACGCAGTCGCATCATCCTTGTATGATACGATCAGTACCTCCGGATCCTCCGTCGTATACACCTTTTTTGCCTTGCCCTCGTACAGCAGTTCTTTCTTTTCCATGGCGTCCTTTCGTCCTTTCCAAAGAATGTGTGATGACGCCGGGGAGGGTCGCCGCCTGCGCGCCCTTCCTTAAAACCCCGGCATCCCTATATTTAAGGAACAATAACCTCGCTTTCAGCAGAAACATTATAATACAGACATATTTCTTTTGCAACGATTATTTCTCTGTAAAGATCGGCAACAGCTTCTGATCTGCCACCGATACCAGTCCCAGATCAGACATTTTCACCTCCGGAATGACCGGAAGCGCCAGACTGACGATGCGCAGCAGCGGGTTTGTCGGCACGGTAATGCCAAGCGCCCTCTCCGTCTCCTTCATCTGCGTTGCCTCCCGCGTCAGTTCCTCGGCCTTCAGCCTTGTCATCAGACCGCCCACCTCGAGGCGCAGCGTATTCAGGATCCTGCCGTCCTTCACCGCCGTCATGCCGCCGCCCTTTTTTTCAAGCTCCCGCGCCGCCGCAAGCGCGTCCTGCGGATGAAAATAAACAATCGTCAGATTGTGAGAATCGTGGGATACCGTAGAGGCCACCGCCCCCTCGCTCAAGCCGAAATTCTTCACAATCCCCACCGACCTTGTCCCCAGTCCATAGCGGTTGACGACTGACACATAGGCCATGTCCTCGCCCAGGCAGACGACGCCGTCCTTCACCGGAAGCGTCTCCGTTAAGCATCTCGTGCGGCTGCTGTCCTTGCTGATGTATTCCATCACGCGAACCTCCACCTGCTCCTTTCCTTCGGGGGCCCGCAGGACAAAATTTTCCTCAGTAAGCTCAGGCAGGCGCATGGAATTTCTCTCCTCCAGCGCAAAGTGCCGCTCCGGAATCTCCGCCTTAAGAACTCCGTTTTCCGCCGCCAGACGCCCCTCAAAGAAGACGGCGTCTGCCCAGAGACTCCGCAGATCCTTTGTCAGCACCATATCCGCGCTGTAGCCCGGCGCCACCGCCCCGATGTGGGCGACGCCGATTTCCCTCGCCGTATTGATCGTCGCGGACTTAACCGCCAGCACCGGATCCATCCCGCAGGATATGGCCTTGCGCAAAACTGCGTTCAGATGACCCTCATGCAGCAGATCATCGCTCTCCCGATCGTCGCTGCACAAGGTCAGGGTATCAAAGAAGCGATTATTTTTCACGCCCTCCCAGACTGCCTCTACATTCTTGCTGATCGAGCTCTCGCGGGCGTCCACGTACATGCCGACCCGCATCTTGGCAAGCGCCTCCCCGGAAACCGTGGTTTCATGGCAGGTAAACGGACCGCCGCACAGATACGCGGAAAGCTGTCTTCCGCGCAGTGCCGGCGCATGTCCCTGTAAATACAGCCCGCAGTCCTCAGCCGCGCGGATGATTTCCATCATCCGCGGATCGCCGTGGATCACGCCGTAAAAATCCATCACCTCCGCCAGCCCGACCACACGCTCGAGCCTGGCAAGCTCGCGGATCTCCTTTGCCGAAAACGACGCCCCCGCATTCTCGCAGCCAGGTACCGCCGGCACACAGCTCGGGATATCCACAAGCTGCCGCATGGGCAGTCCCTCGGCGCTGTCATGCATATATTGCACGCCCTCCACGCCGTAGACGTTCGCCAGCTCATGCGGGTCGTGAACGATGGTGGTCGTGCCGTGTAAAAGCGCGACGCGGGCAAAATTGCGCGGCGTCATCATCGAGCTTTCAATATGCATGTGCGAATCAATCAGGCCGGGGATGAGGTAACGTCCCTTCCCGTCATAGCGCTCCCTCGCCGGGGACAGCTCCCCGGGCCGCTCCGTCTCCACATGCGCGATAAAGCCCTCCGCCACGTAGACGTCCGCCGGATAGATTTCGCCGGTAACGACAGTCACCAGCTGACAGTCTGGCAGCACCAGATCTGCCTCCTCCTCCCCGAGCGCCACCCTTAAAAGTCTCTGTTTATTCTTCGGTTCTATTTTCATCCGCCTGTCTCCTCCCGGCATTCATCAGTCTTTGATAATTTTCCGCCACCGCATCAATCAGCACCCTTCGCTCGATCCCCCGCAGGCGGCAGATATGATCAATGACATAGGTGATATAGCGGGGTTCATTGTCCCGCCCCTGCACAGGAGCCGGGGTGAGCGACGGCGCGTCCGTCTCGACTAACAGCCGGTCAAGCGGCGCCTCGCGCACCGCCCGCTGCGTACTCTCATCCTCCAGCTCAACCGTGATGTTTCCGGAAAAGGAAAGATACATTCCCATATCCAGGAAATCCTTCATCGCCTCCGCGCCGCCGCTGTAGCAATGCATGATTCCGGGGACCTTCAGGTGCTCGCGCATGATCGCCCGGGTGTCCTCCGTCGCCAGGCGCATATGGACGAGAATCGGCTTATGAAGCTCATTCGCCCATTGAATCTGACGGATGAAGGCCTCCCTCTGCACTTTCTTCGGTACCGTATGCTCATACGGAAAATAATCCATGCCGATCTCTCCTACCGCCTTTACCTGCGGCAGGGCAAGCAGAGCATAAAGCTCCTTCCAATCCCTCTCGCTTACCTTCCCGACGTCGTTCGGATAAAAGGCGCAGGCCACGTCGAACATTTCGGATTCCCCGGCAAGGGCAATCGCCCGTTTCGCCTCCTCTGTCTCCGTGCAGACAATCATGATTTTCTCAATCCCGGCTTTCTTCGCCCCGGCCACGACCTCCTCAAAACGGGGGAACAGAATCCTCCCGCAGATATGCGCATGGCTGTCAATGATTCCCGCCATTTTTCCTTCCTTTCTTCTGTCCCTTGTATCAGAAAATGCGGCAGCTGCAAAAATGACAGCCGCCGCAACATGCTTACTGATTCACAATGGCGGAAATCTCCTCCGCGGAAAGATTCCCGGCTTCGGAGACGACGATCTCTCCACTCTGGATCTTGCCAAGGAGCTCCTCTACCTTCGCCACATTCTCCTCGCCGATGCTCTGGGTCAGGTTGTCGTTAAAGACGATGCCAACCGCGTCATCCTCCAGGCCGTAGGTGGCTGTGGTCCCGAACGGCACAGAGGACGGATCCTTCGCATAATCCGAGCAGATCTTAAACAGCGCGTTGTCCAGTCTCTTTAAGCTGGAGGTGATGACTGCGGACTGCAGATTGGAGCCTGCCAGCGCCTCATACTGATCGCTGTCCACGCCGATGGCCATCACGCCGTCCTTCTCAGCCGCCGCTTCAATCACACAGTTT
>JAJQCO010000228.1:0-1248 GCA_021202655.1 Clostridiales bacterium
TTTACCGTCCTGGCGTTCAGCGTCTCGTCAAACTCAAAAATCGGCATCAGCTCTACCGCGTTGATCCCCAGCTCCTTCAGATACGGAATCTTCTCACGAAGTCCCGCAAAGGTTCCTCTCTTCTTCACTCCGGACGAGGGATCCTGGGTATAGCCGCGGACATGAAGCTCATAGATCACCAGGTCGCTGAGCTCACGGTTCGACTGCGGCATCGTGCCCCAGTCAAAGGTGTCGTTGACGACACAGCCATGATAGGTGCGATACTTCTTCTGTCCCCAGGCGCCCTTTCCTCTCACCGCCTTGGCGTAAGGATCCAGGAGGATTTTCTTTTTGTCAAACAGCAGTCCCTTCCTGGGATTGTACGGGCCGTCCACACGGTAAGCGTACTCAATCTTATCGGCGTCCACACCAAAGACAATCATCGAATAGACATCCCCAATCCGGTACTCCTTCGGAAACGGCAGAACCGCATAGGGCTCCTCCTCCCCTATATGGAACAGAAGGAGCTCACAGGAGGTTCCCCCATGCGTGTGTATGGTAAAATTCACCCCACACTGGACAGACATCGTCCCGTTCATGTCAAACAGCCCCGGCCTCACCTGATATCCGCCGGACTCCCCCATCGGGACGATCGTCACCGGGACATCCAGGGTAATTCTCTGGTCATAGCTGCTCATGGATTTCCTTCCCCTCTCCTTTAGCGCTTGCTGAGGTACTCATGGATGCCCTTCGCGCCGTGCTTACCGGCCTCCATGGCAAGAATTACCGTGGCCGCGCCGGTCACGGCGTCGCCGCCGGCAAAGACGCCCTCTCTCGAGGTCTGCCCGTTCTCCGGCTCCGCCACGATGCATTTTCTGCGGTTGATCTCCAGTCCGTCGGTCGTATTGGAAATCAGCGGATTCGGCGACGTGCCCAGAGACATGATGACCGTGTCGATGTCCATGACAAATTCAGAGCCCGGAACCTCAACCGGCCTTCTTCTTCCGGAAGCGTCCGGCTCGCCAAGCTCCATGCGGATCACCCGGATGCCCTTTACCCGGGCGTTTTCGTCAGTCAGAATCTCTACGGGATTCGTCAGCAGATTAAAGACGACGCCCTCCTCTTTCGCGTGGTGGACCTCCTCCACTCGGGCCGGAAGCTCGGCCTCGCTCCGGCGGGATACGACATGCACCTCTGCGCCCAGGCGCAGAGCCGTCCTCGCCGCGTCCCTCGCCACGTTGCCGCCGCCGCCAACCGCAACCTTCTTCC
>JAJQCO010000228.1:1258-3083 GCA_021202655.1 Clostridiales bacterium
GCCTTCATCAGATTCGAGCGGGTCAGGTACTCGTTGGCCGAAAAGACGCCGTTGGCGTTCTCTCCCGGAATGCCCATGAACTTCGGGAGACCGGCGCCGGAACCGATAAATACGGCCTCGAAGCCCTCTTCGTCCATCAGCTCGTCAATCGTCACCGTCTTTCCGATGATGACGTCCGTCTCAATCTTCACGCCGAGCTTTTTCACATTCTCGATCTCCGCGCGCACAACCTTCTCCTTGGGCAGACGGAACTCCGGAATTCCGTAGGTAAGCACGCCGCCCGGCTCATGCAGCGCCTCAAAGATCGTCACGTCGTAGCCGAGCTTCGCCAGATCGCCGGCACAGGTTAAACCGGACGGGCCGGAGCCAACGATAGCTACCTTCCTGCCGTTCTTTTCTTCCGCGGATTTTGGCACAAAGCCGTTTTCTCTGGACCAGTCGGCCACAAAGCGCTCCAGCTTGCCGATGGAGATCGGCTCGCCCTTCATCCCGCGGACGCACTTTCCTTCGCACTGGCTTTCCTGCGGGCACACGCGGCCGCAGACAGCCGGGAGCGCGGAGGATTCGGCGATGACGTCCGCCGCCGCCGCAAACTCGCCGTCCTGCACGTGACGGATGAAACGCGGAATATCAATGGAAACCGGGCAGCCGCCGACACAGCGGGCATTCTTGCACTTTAAGCAGCGGGAGGCCTCTTCCATCGCCTCCTCCTGATTATATCCGTAACACACCTCTTCAAAATTTGCCGCACGCACCTTCGCGTCCTGCTCCCTGACAGGGATTTTCTTTAATACGTCCATATTCTATAACCTCCGATTCAATGTGATGACCTTTCTCCTACCTGCAGTTCCCACAGCCGCCGTGATGGGTGTCGCCCTCCTGCGCTTTCAGCATGGCGCGGCCCTCCTCGGTCTTATACATCTGCTGACGCTTCATCGCCTGGTCAAAATCCACCAGATGGCCGTCAAATTCCGGGCCGTCGACGCAGGCAAATTTCACCTCGTCTCCCACTGTCAGACGGCAGGCTCCGCACATGCCTGTCCCGTCTACCATAATCGGATTCATGCTGACAATCGTCGGGATCCCCAGCTCCTTCGTCAGCTTACACACAAACTTCATCATGATCATCGGGCCGATCGCGACGCAGACGTCGTATTTCTTTCCCTCGTCCACCAGATCCTGAATCACCTGGGTGACCATGCCTTTTCTCTTATAGGAGCCGTCGTCCGTCGTCACATAGAGAGTTCCGGCTACCTGCTCCATCCTTTCCTCCAGGATCACCAGGTCCTTATTCTTCGCTCCGACGATCACATCTGCCTCTATCCCATGCTCATGCATCCACTTCACCTGCGGATAGACCGGCGCTGTGCCGACGCCGCCCGCCACAAACAGATATTTTCTCTTCTTTACAGTCTCCAGGTCTTCCTTCACAAACTCCGAGGGCTGTCCCAGCGGACCTACGACGTCCAGGAACGCGTCTCCGACTCCCAGTCCGGCTATCCGGTACGTGGACGCCCCCACGATCTGAAATACGATCGTGATCGTGCCTGCCTCGCGGTCGATGTCGCAGATCGTCAGCGGAATCCGCTCTCCCTTCTCATCCATGCGGACGATGACAAACTCGCCAGGCTCGCAGGACTTTGCGATCCGCGGCGCTTCCACAACCATCAGATATATCTTATCTGCCAGCATCTCGGCTTCCAAAATCTTATACATTTCCTTCCTCCTGTTTCTGAGCCTTCTTTTTTCGAAAAATAATTAATCTTGTCTATTTTATCACTCTGCCGCGTTAGTGGAAATATTTTTTTTTATGCCACCGCGGAGA
>JAJQCO010000228.1:3093-8395 GCA_021202655.1 Clostridiales bacterium
AATTAATTCCGCCGCGTAGGGCAGCGTCATGATCCATTCGCAGAAGGTATGCCATTCCTCGAGCTTATGATTTCTCCTGGCAAAATAAATATTAACCAGCGTCTCATAATTCAGCGTGCAGGTGCGCATCTGATTGTAGCTTGAGGGAAGAAGCTGGATCATATCGTACCAGTCCTCCTTGCGCTTTCCCTCGTTCATATACCGGAGACGGATCTCCTCCAGACGCCCGATCACCACATCCAGGAAGGCCAGCGTATCCGGCGTCATGTGGTCATGGCTGAAATCATCCCGCTCAAAAGGACGGCTGTGAATCTTGTGCATCGTGCTTGTCGAGTTGGCAACGGTCGCCACCTTGTAGGTGTCGTATTCCTTCCACCAGTAGATCGGCGCCGTGATGTCCACCGAGACAAAGATCTGGCGGATAAATTTGCGGTGGTCGCTGCCCGCCCTGCGCAGCCGCATGGCGAGATCCAGGTCGTTGGGGCCGAGCACATAGCTGCCGTCCTCCTCGCAATAGGAATCTGAGCGCGCCCAGCTGTTTAAGGGATTTCTCGCCCCGCGCATGGCATTCTCCAGATTCATGACGCTGGTTCGTTCCAATTTAATCATCGTGCATTCCTTTCCGCTTCTTGTCTGTTTCTCCAAAGCGTGTTATACTTTGTCCCATGAAGAGACGATTTTTATTTGCGACAGACCGCATCCTCTTTTTCTGCGGCCTGTTTCTCGCAGCCTGCGAGATTTATAAACAGTTATTTTTATACCTTGCTGTCAACGGGGGCCGTTACGACTGGTGGTACTTTCCCTTCCAGCTCTGCAGCCTTCCGATGTATCTGTGCCTGATCATCCCCGTCCTGAAAGAGGGTTCCCTCAAAACGGCGGCGTATACCTTTCTGCAGGACTATGGGATCCTCGGCGGAATCGCCGCCCTGCTGGTTCCCGACGGCTTTTGCGGCATCCACTGGACGCTGACCCTGCACGGATACGTGTGGCACATCCTGTTAATCCTGATCGGCGTTTTCATCCGGTTTTCCGGGTGCTCCGACCGCTCGGTCCGCGGCTTTGCGCGAACGCTTCCGCTCTTTTTTTCCTTCTGCGCCGTCGCCCTGGCGATCAATGTCCTCGCGCCGGGACACGGCAAGACGGACATGTTCTATATCTCTCCCTACCATCCGACGCCCCAGCCTGTCTTTCACGGGATTGCCCTGGCGATCGGGATTCTTCCCGCCAATCTGATCTATCTGCTCTGCGTCTGCCTCGGCGCCTTCCTGATTCACAGGCTGGCCGGTCAGACGACAGATAAAACCAGAATGGGCGCGTAAGCTCCCCGCTTAAGACAGGCCGTATGCTGCCCGTTTTTTCTGCAGGGAGCTCCATATAATAAGAAAACAGACCACATGCGCCAGGAAGGTCACCAGCCAGGTCACCGGATAGGACAGATACAGAGTCGCAAGCGTCCGGTCCACGGCAAATACCGTGTAAATCCACACCACGCGCAGCGCACAGGCTCCGGTGAGCGACACCAGCGTCGGCAGCATGGAATATCCAATTCCGCGGATGGCGCTGCACATCACGTCCATCATGCCGCAGAGGACATATGGACCGCAGACATACTGGAGGCGCACCAGACCATATTCGATGACCTCCGCATCCGAGGAATAAATGCCCAAAAGCTCCCTTCCCATAAACATCACGCCGTCTCCCGCCGCGATCCCCACAAGGATGACCAGCCCCAGCGAGTAGGTCAGAACCTGCGCCATCCGCCTGTAATTCTGGGCTCCGTAATTCTGGCTCATGAAGCTTAAAACCGTCTGCGCCACGGAATTCATGGAGATGTACACGAAGCCCTCCAGATTGGCCGCCGCCGAGCTTCCCGCCATGGCGACGGAGCCGAAGGAATTGATCGACGACTGGATCAGCACGTTGGAAATGGAAAAGATCGAGCTCTGCAATCCCGCCGGAAGTCCGATCCGAAGGATCGCAGACAGCTTATCCGGCGTAATCCGCAGCTCGCGAAGCCGCAGGCGATAGGCGGAATCCGACCGCATCAGGCAGAGCATCACCAGCGTGGCTGAAATCATCTGCGAGACGATCGTCGCGGTCGCGACTCCCGCCACTCCCATGGAACACCCGATCACAAAAAACAGATTCAGGATGACGTTCACCACACCGGCAACCGTCAGATAATACAGAGGACGCCTGGTGTCCCCGGCTGCCCGGAGGATCGCGCTTCCAAAATTATAGAGCAGCGTCGCCGGCGTTCCGATGAAATAAATCCTCAGATACAGGGACGCCAGCGGAAGGACGTCGTCCGGGCTTCCCATCTGCCGCAGGATGGGCGTTGACAGCACCTCGCCGATCGCCAGCAGAAGGACGCCGCCCGCGAGCGCCACGATCACCGCGGTATGCACCGTCTCGCTCAGATCCCGCTTCCGCGAGCCGCCGTAATAGCGCGCCGCCAGGACATTCGTCCCGACCGACAGTCCCACAAAGAAATTCACCATCAGATTGATCAACGCCGTCGTCGATCCCACCGCTGCCATCGACTCCTTCCCGGCAAAACGACCCACCACAATGACGTCCGCCGCATTAAATAAAAGCTGCAGGATTCCAGACAGCATCAGCGGAACGGCAAACAGCACCAGCTTCGGGAGAATTGCTCCGCTGCACATGTCAATCTCATAGGATTTTCTGTTTCCTTTTTGCATTTCCTTCTTACCTCTTTATCATTTACATTTGCCCGTCCCCCCTACAGGCAGTGATAGATCAGCAATGCCGCAATGATGCCAAAGATGCTCGCCATGGTGATCCGGATGCTGATGCCGAACGTGATGACAATCACGCCCAGATCGAGCTCCAGCGGCGTATTCAGCCCAAAGGACTGGCCGAAATTCAACCAGGAAAGCACTGCAATGCCGGAAGCCAGATTTCCCAGAAAGCTCCCCAGCACAATTCCCACCAGCAGCATGGCAAGCAACACCCAGGTGTGTTTATTTCTCATTGGTAATCCCCCGTTTCCACTCCCCTGCAGCAGCTGTAATAGCAGCGGGAATCCTGCGCCAGCTCGTCGGCTCGCAGCACCTCTTCCTCTCCGTCTGACTGGTAGCGCAGCTCCTGGCTGCGGATGCTGACGCGGGTTCCCGGCCTGACGGATCTGGTGATAAACACATTACTCCCGATCACCGAATCATGACCGATGACCGTCTCTCCTCCGAGAATCGAGGCGCCGGCGTAGATCGTCACATTGTCCTCAATCGTCGGATGGCGGCGCACCGTGCGCAGCTTCTGTCCTCCCCTGGTGGAAAGCGCGCCCAGCGTAACGCCCTGGTAGATCTTGACGTCATTGCCGATGATCGTCGTCTCGCCGACGACGATGCCGGTTCCGTGATCGATGAAAAAGCGCTTTCCGATCGAGGCGCCCGGATGGATGTCGATCCCGGTCATGCTGTGAGCATGCTCCGTCATGATTCGCGGAATCATGGGCACATTCAGCAGGAACAGCTCGTGAGCCAGGCGGCTGACCGTGATGGCGAAAAATCCCGGGTAAGCCAGGATAACCTCCTCCTTATAATAAGCCGCCGGATCCCCGTCATAGGCTGCCTGCAGATCCGACTCCAGATATTCCCGGATGCGCGGGAAGGTGTGCAGAAATTTAAGCGTAATCTCCGTGGCCTCCGCCCGGATCTCGGCGTCCCCCGCCTCCTTAAGCTCCGGCCGATACCGCAGGGCAATCGCGATCTGCTTGATCAGGCGATAGCTGACGTCCTCAATCATCATGGCCTGATGGTTGCCGGTATTGTAAATCTTGTAGGCCTTGTCCCGGTAATAACCCGGATACATAATCCGCATCAGCTTGTTAATGATATCAAGAATCGCTTCCTTATCCGGCTGATTAAAAAATTCATCCATGCGGTTGATCTCCCGCTTGAGCTGATAATCTGCCGTGATCTCGCCGATGACATCCTGTATTTCTCTCTCCATGCTCTTCATTTTATGAGTCCTCCTCTGACTGATCCATATAAGATATAGTACGTGTTTCTTCCTACTGCGTCAACATCGGATCTCCATCTGCAGCGCAAGGGAATAAATCATCTTCTCCCTGATCTTCTTTCCTGTCATCTGTCTGAGCGCCCTTTCATAATAGTCCATCTGTCCCCTGTAATGCTCCACGAGTACGGCAGCGTCGGTGACCCGGTCCGTCTTATAATCGACCAGCACCAGCTCTCCCTCCTCCTCAAAATACAAATCAATGATTCCCTGGACGACCACCAGCTCATCGGAATCCCCCATATCCATCTCCCGTGCCGGGACGCCCATCACAAACTGCTTCTCCCTGCAAAGCCGCCCGTCGGCCTGTGCGCGCCGCATCCGTTTCCCGAGATCCGACTCCAGAAACCTCCAGATCACACCGGCATGGACGAGCTTCCTCTCGTCCTCGGAAAGCGTTCTCTCCTCAACCATCCGCTCCAGGTATTCTTCCACATCGCCCCGGCTTTCCATGCGGTCAAACGGGATGAGCTCCAGCACCCGGTGATAAACGCTGCCCCGCTTTGCGCCGCCGAGAAAAGCCGAATCCTTTGCCGGCTTAACGGCTTCCTCCGGCTGATATTCCACAACTACAGGACCTGCCACTGGCAGCTCCTTCCGTATGCTATGGCAAACTACAGGACCTGCCACTGGCAGCTCCTTTTGTATGCTATGGCAATAAAGCCGCAATCCCGACTCTTCCTCCTCCCCGTCCCACGCCCCCTTAAGCTCTGAGACCGAGGCCTGCACAGGGAGAGCGATATCCGCCTCATGAGGATAATGATAATTCAGGTTCGTCAAAAGCATCCGACGGACCTCCTCGTCATAGGTCCGGCTTATGTCGATCTCGTCCAGAGACGCCCGGGAACGCCGGATCTGCACCTGGCGTTCCATCTCTCCGCCGACAATCTGTGAGAGCGAAACCTCCTCGCGCCGGATGCGGACCCTGCCGCTTCCAAACGCCATGAGCAGCCAGTCAAGATAGCTGCCTGCCGTACCCAGCACCGTAAAGGGGATCCTCCCGTCCGTGACCGGAATATGCGAAAACCGCTCCAGGCTCTTTTCCAGATATTTGTCTGTGCCGGTCATCACCAGCATTTCCTTCGCCCTGGTCATGGCCACATAGAGCACCCGAAGCTCCTCGCCCAGATTGTCAAGCTCCATCTTCCGGCGCAGGACATTCTTCTTTAGCGTGGCAGATTTAAGCCGTCTCTCCGGGTCCAGATAATCGGTGGCGATTCCCAGCTCCGGATCAATCAGGACTCTGCCATAGACGTCC
>JAJQCO010000031.1:0-1024 GCA_021202655.1 Clostridiales bacterium
AGCATTGACCTTGTCAAAAAGTGGCTCGGTTTGTCTATTGCCTAAACTGAGGTGGTAGGCAGGCCAAGGATTACATGAAATTATCTGTGGAGCAGGCTATGGCTGCCTTGAAAATTCCGGAAGCAGATTGGATGAAGTACAGGAAACTGGTTAAGTAAGATTGATTGCCGTAGCATCAGAATGTCATGGAGGAACCATCAACCATTGGAATCTGCATATTACATCATTGCACATCATCTGCCAGCTCACACATGGCCTTTGCTTGTGTTTTTTGTTTCTGGCGCTGTTGAGTGTGTGTCTGTGGTGTGTGAAGAGAAGGAGCGGGAAGCGTGAATGGAGAGAAGTCGTCATGCGGGCGATTCTTCTCTCTTTCTTTTTCACCTATATTATCGCAATTCTCTTTTCTACACTGCTGATTCGTACACCGGCGGTGGAGCCGAAGGCCGCGTGGATTCCCCTGTGGTCATGGTACGAAGTGATTGCGAACCACAGAAAATCGTTATTTTATGAGATTGTTGAATATTCTGCTGCGGTGAAACCGCTGTTCCGGAAAACCGGGAACCGTTCATTTAGAAGAAACTGGATGAGTAAGGACTAATCCATTTTAATAACTGGTGACACATAGAGATTGGTCGTATTATGATGGTGAAACAGGAAGCGATCGTGAGTTGGATGCAAGATGAATGGAATAACACGGTAAAAATAAATTTTCTAAAAACAAAAGAATTGGGTCGGGAAATGATAAAAAGATACAGAATATTCATAAAATGTTCTCGAAATATCTCTTGATAAAAGGGACGGCTCTGTGGTAGACTTAACCCATACTAGGTGTTTTACACCCTGCCCGAGTAATGACATGGTGTGTATTGTACATCATAAAAGGGAGATGCTGCTATGGCACTTATAAATATAGGACCCGAAACAGAACAGGTTGAATATAAGAAGTCGATAGGAGAATTAAAGGAAGGTGTTGTGTCAATTGCGTCCATGCTGAATAAGCATGGACAAGGTGAGCTTTATTTTG
>JAJQCO010000031.1:1034-8349 GCA_021202655.1 Clostridiales bacterium
TGGTGTCAGAAATGATGGAACTGTGATCGGACAGGAAATTGGCGAGGCAACTCTGAGAACAGTTAGCCAGACTATAGGAAACCACATTAAGCCTCCGATATATCCTGAAATTTCCGTAAAAGAAATCGGAGGCCGCAAGACAGTATATGTCAAATTTTATGGAGAACGACAGCCCTACCTGGCATACAATATTCCACGCATTCGTGTTTCGGATGAAGACTTGGTAATGGATCAGGATTTGTACGATGACATGCTTCGCCGCAGGGATGATAAAAGGAAATCATGGGAAAGTCAGACATCGGCATATACAGTTGAGGATGTTGATGATAATGCTTTACAGAATTATTTATTTAAGGCCAGAAAGGCCAACAGAATTACATTTGAGACCGAAGACAAAGAAGTCATCCTGAAAAAATTGGATTTAATGAACGGAAAATATCTGCTAAATGCTGGAGCAGCACTGTTTTGCAATACGGGAATAAATGAGCTGCAGATGGCTAAGTTTGCGACGGATGAGCGACTTACATTTAATGATATACGCAGGTATACTGGTTCAATAATTGAATTGGCGGATAAAGCTGAAAAATATGTTCTCGATGCGATGGATTGGCGTGCAGAAATCAGAGGATTGACTCGTGAAGAAATTCCAGAGGTGCCTGTCGCAGCAATCCGTGAGGCCATAATAAATGCATTTGGACATCGGATCATAGAAGCTTCACAGAGTGTGGAGGTAGCTATTTTTAAAAGCCGAATTGAGATTTATAACTATGGTGCTTTTCCTGAGCAGGTTTCTCCCGAGCAGTTTGTTGAAGGTAATGAACGGCCTATCCGTCGTAATCCTTTGATTTGCAAAACCTTGTACTTTTCAAAGGATATGGAAACATTTGCCACAGGATTGAAGCGAATAAGCGATTATTGTGCTGATGCTGGCTGTAAATTTGAATTTCAGAAAAAGCCATATGGTTTTTGCGTTGTGTTTTACAGACGTGGGAATGAAAACTTGGGAAGTGCTACCCAAGTCACTACCCAAGTCACTACCCAAGTCACTACCCAAGTCACTACCCAAGTTGATGACAATTATGGCGGAGTGAACTTGTCGGAGAGGGAATTGAAAATTATTGAGTTTTGTACTTTGCCGCGCAGTAAGGCCGAAATCGCCGAATATCTTAAGCTTAAATCTGTCAAGAGCATAAAGGCTCAAATAGATAATTTACTGAGGCTTGAAATTTTGGAGATGACGATTCCAGAAAAGCCGAGAAGTAGCAAGCAATGTTACATTGTCAGGGATAAACAATAGAATCCTGTATGGAGGAATCATCAACCATTGGAATCTGCATATTACATCATTGCACATCATCTGCCAGCTTACACATGGCCTTTGCTTGTGTTCTTGTTCCTGGCGTTGTTGAGTGTGTGTCTGTGGTGCGTGAAGAGAGGGAGCGGGAAACGTGAATGGAGAGAAGTCGTCACGCGGGCGATCCTTCTCTCTTTCTTTTTCACCTATATCACCGCAATTTTCTTTTCTACACTGCTGATTCGTACACCGGCGGCGGAGCCGAAGGCCGCGTGGATTCCCCTGTGGTCATGGTACGAAGCGATTGTGAACCACAGAAAATCGTTATTTTATGAGATTGTTCTGAATATTCTGTTATTCGTGCCGGTTGGCGTGCTGATCCGGTTGCTTTGGGGAATCCACTGGAGACATGCGTTTCTGATTGGCCTTGCTTTCTCGTGTTTCATCGAATGGATGCAGCTAAACATCCATCCGGATCGCATCCTGAGAAGAAGTGCCTTAAGATTTATGTCTGTTCGCCGTACCGCCTCACATCACTGATGGAGGAAAATTCAAGTTGTCAGAAAACTCTTGAGTTGATTTAAAGATGGCTCTGTGGTAAACTGAAAGTACGATAGGAGTGGTGTACACTCCTGTCGGAAATACGATGAAAGGCGGTGGTTGGAATGGGCGAAGAGCAGCAGAGCCGCATGGATGCTATTCAGCAGGGAGCTGAAAACATGCGGGGGCTCAATTTGCTTAGTGACACGTTTGCTTCTGTCGCATTACAGGATATAGGTGCTTGTCAGTATGTGGTTCGTAAAATTCTGGGCAAGGATGACATCAGGATAATCGATGTAAAAAGCCAGTACCGTTTGCTGAACCTTACATCAAAAGATGCGATTCTGGACGCTTTTGCGCAGGACAGCACCGGGCGTCAGATAAACATTGAAATCCAGAGGAGGGACACAGTAGACCATGCAAGGCGCACAAGGTACTACGGTTCCATGATCGATAAGAGCATCCTGGATAAAGGCGCAGAACACGATGAACTTCCCGATGTGTATATCATATATATTAGCGAGACGGATTTGTGGCATGCCGGGGAAACAGTGTATCCGGTAAACAAAACCCTTGGAAAATCGGCGCTTCCTTATGACGACGGAAACTATGTAGTGTTCGTGAATGCAGCTGTGGATGACGGAAGCGAAGTCGCTAAGATGATGCAGTACTTCAAGAAGGCAGACCCTGACGATATGAGCCAGGGAGAGTTGTCAAAACGGGTACACTATTTGAAGACCGAGAAAGGGGGCTACAAAGAAATGTGCGAAGTAGCTGAAAAGATTTATGATCAGGGCGAAATGGAAAAAGCTAAGAAAATGGCAATTAGTCTGCATGAGTCCGGCGTAGCTGAAGACATCATTGCTAAAGCTGCGAATGTCAGCATTGACCTTGTCAAAAAGTGGCTCGGTTTGTCTATTGCCTAAACTGAGGTGGTAGGCAGGCCAAGGATTACATGAAATTATCTGTGGAGCAGGCTATGGCTGCCTTGAAAATTCCGGAAGCAGATTGGATGAAGTACAGGAAACTGGTTAAGTAAGATTGATTGTCGTAGCATCAGAATGTCATGGAGGAATCATCAACCATTGGAATCTGCATATTACATCATTGCACATCATCTGCCAGCTTACACATGGCCTTTGCTTGTGTTCTTGTTCCTGGCGTTGTTGAGTGTGTGTCTGTGGTGCGTGAAGAGAGGGAGCGGGAAACGTGAATGGAGAGAAGTCGTCACGCGGGCGATCCTTCTCTCTTTCTTTTTCACCTATATCACCGCAATTTTCTTTTCTACACTGCTGATTCGTACACCGGCGGCGGAGCCGAAGGCCGCGTGGATTCCCCTGTGGTCATGGTACGAAGCGATTGTGAACCACAGAAAATCGTTATTTTATGAGATTGTTCTGAATATTCTGTTATTCGTGCCGGTTGGCGTGCTGATCCGGTTGCTTTGGGGAATCCGCTGGAGACATGCGTTTCTGATTGGCCTTGTTTTCTCATGTTTTATAGAATGGATGCAGCTTATCACCTGTCGCGGCTTGTTTGAGTGGGACGATATGCTGCACAATGGCCTGGGGTGTATGGTTGGCGCGGGGGCAGCAGGATTGGTGCATGCTGCGCAGAGAAAGCATGGGCGCAAAAATGGCAGAGAAGGAGGGGATGATGAGAACCGCGCGAAAGCAGCGGAAGATAACTGAGAAAAATCATAGTCATAATCATATATTAGAAGAAAGGAAAAGATCATGGGAAGATATTTTGGAACAGACGGCTTCCGTGGAGAAGCGAATAAGACGTTGACGGGCGATCACGCCTACAAGATCGGGCGTTTTCTGGGATGGTATTATACGGAACGGAAGAGGCAGGCCGGTGATCTCTCACCGGCTAAAATTGTGATCGGCAAGGATACCAGGCGATCCAGTTATATGTTTGAGTATACGTTGGTGGGCGGGCTGGTTGCGTCTGGTGCGGACGCCTATCTGCTTCATGTGACCACCACGCCGTCGGTCGCTTATATCGCCAGAGTGGATGATTTTGATTGCGGCATCATGATTTCTGCCAGTCATAATCCGTATTATGATAACGGAATCAAGCTGATTAATAATCGCGGCGAGAAGATGGATGAGGAGACGATTTCTCTCGTTGAAGATTACATAGATGGAAAGCTGGAGGTATTTGGACAGAAATGGGAAAGCATCCCATATGGCGAGCGGGAGCATGTGGGGCAGACGGTGGATTATTTCTCCGGCAGGAGCCGTTATATCGGCTATCTCATTTCACTTGGCGTTTATTCCTTTAAGAATGTGAAGGTTGGTCTGGACTGTGCCAATGGCAGTTCCTGGAACATTGCCAAATCGGTGTTTGACGCCCTGGGGGCGAAGACCTATGTGATCAATGCGGAGCCGGATGGCTTTAACATTAACCGGAATGCCGGCTCCACGCACATCGAGGGACTGCAGAAATTTGTGGTGGAAAATGGGCTGGATGTCGGCTTTGCTTACGATGGCGACGCCGATCGCTGCCTGTGTGTGGATGAGAAGGGGAATGTTGTCACGGGCGATCACATTCTCTATATTTATGCGAAATATATGAAGGATCGCGGGAAGCTGATGACGAACACGGTGGTCACCACGGTCATGTCAAACTTCTGGCTGTACAAGGCGTTTGACGAGCTTGGTATCGATTATGTGAAGACGGCGGTTGGCGATAAGTATGTCTATGAATATATGTCACAGCACGGGAACCGCATCGGCGGCGAGCAGTCCGGGCACATTATTTTTTCGAAATATGCGTCCACGGGCGACGGAATCCTTACCAGCCTCAAGATGATGGAGGCCATGCTGGCGAGAAAGACGCCGATGAGTAAGCTTGCGGAGGAGCTGGTGATTTATCCGCAGGTGCTGGTGAATGTGCGGGTAAAGGATAAAGCGGCGGCGCAGGCGGATGCGGATGTGCAGGCAGCGGTGAAGAAGGTGGCGGAGCTGCTTGGCGATACGGGGAGAATCCTCGTGCGGGAATCCGGCACGGAGCCGCTGATCCGCGTGATGGTGGAGGCCGAGAGCGAGGAGCTGTGCCGGAAATATGTGCGGCAGGTTGTGGATGTGATTAAGGCGAAAGGGCATGATCGGAAGGATATTTGATTTCACGTGTGGCGGGTGTTTCGCGATGAAAAGAGCAAAACTTTGACAAAAAACTAGGGGCGCCGTCGTAACGCCGCCCCATGCAAAAACCCGACAGGTTTTTAATACTGTTTTTAGTATATGCGCTTTGAAGTCAAAAATCAACCCTTTCAAGAGATTTAGCAATTTGTCAGAAAACTCTTGAGTTGATTTAAAAGCGGCTCTGTGGTAAACTGTTAGTAAAATAGGTGTCATATATGTGCCTGTCGGAAAGGCGGTGATATTTGTGTGTACACGGTCTGAGTTAAGCACAATTTTAAGTGAACTGGCAAAGTCATATCGAAGAACGTATGGGAGTAATCTTCAGAAGGTCATCCTTTATGGCTCTTACGCCAGAGGTGATTATCGTGAGGATTCAGATATTGATGTTGCTGCAATTGTGAAGGGTCCGCGGCGTGAACTGCAGGATGAACTAAAAAAGGTCTGGGATGTTTCCCATGACTTGGGATTAGAGTATGGTACGATCGTTTCACCGACAGTAATTCCGTATGATGAATTCGAAGCAATGAAGGACGACCTTCCGTATTACAAAAATATCGAAACGGAAGGGGTGGTTGTTGGTGGATGAGCAGAATAGAAAAAGTCTTTCTAACTACCGTATGGAATCGGCAGAGGAACATTTAAAAGCTTCAAAAGTTCTGTTGGATGCCGGGCTGCTCAAAGACTCTATTGGGCGATCATATTACGCCATGTTCGCGGCGGCAAGGGCGCTCTTGGCATTAGAAGGAAAGGACTTCTCAAAACACGCAGGGGTCATTTCGTATTTTCAAAAGGAATACATCAAAACGAGAAAACTGGATGTGAAATATTCAAAATACCTCGTTGAAGCGTTCCAGGTCAGAAACAATGCCGACTATTCTGATTATTACATTGTTGCGAAAAATGATGCGGCGGAGCAGTATGAAAAGGCAGTGGAGTTTTGCGAGGCAATTAAGGAATTTATTAAGGTGCGGGAGCCGTCCAGCTGACGAAACCGAATAAACACGAATGTCATCCCACCGGGGTTCATTCCAGCTGTGTAAATCTCACAGCACAGGAAAGTGACCTGGTGTGCTTTTTTGTACTTGCTTTTCCCCCCATAAAGAGTGATATATAGCGTGAAGAGGCGAATAAGACGTTGACGGGCGATTGCGCCTATAAGATCGGGCGTTTTCTGGGATGGTATTATACGGAACGGAAGAGACAGGCCGGTGATCTCTCACCGACTAAAATTGTGATCAGCAAGGATACTAGGCAATCCAGTTAATGTTTGAATATACGTTGGTGGGCGGGCTGGTTGCGTCCGGTGTGGACGCCTATCTGCTTCATGTGACTACCATGCCGTCGGTCGCCTATATCGCCAGAGTGGACGATTTTGACTGCGGCATCATGATTTCTGTCAGTCATAATCCGTATTATGATAACGGAAATTTGAAGACCGAGAAAGGGGGGCTACAAAGAAATGTGCGAAGTAGCTGAGAAGATTTATGAGCAGGGTGAGATGGAGAAGGCGCGGAAAATAGCGCTTAACATGCATAAAGATGGAATTCCAGAAGATTTGATTGCGAAGTATGTGAATGTTAGCATTGACCTTGTCAAAAAGTGGCTCGGTTTGTCTATTGCCTAAACTGAGGTGGTAGGCAGGCCAAGGATTACATGAAATTATCTGTGGAGCAGGCTATGGCTGCCTTGAAAATTCCGGAAGCAGATTGGATGAAGTACAGGAAACTGGTTAAGTAAGATTGATTGCCGTAGCATCAGAATGTTATGGAGGAATTGAGTATTCCGGCCATTTCTGTACTGCCAATCCGGACGCGTGATACCGCTAATCCGGAATAATAGATACCATCACTCCGTTTGACACGATACCGGCGTTCCGGCCGTCGATACCGCCGATAAAATAAATCCTTTATACTGTATCCATGCGCTGTACAGCGTAAATACAGATGAAGGAGGTCACCATTTATGACCAAGTACCGTGAGATCATCCGGCTTGCCGGATTGAATCTCAGCCAGTCAAACATCGCACTCAGTTGTAATGTTTCCAAGACGACGGTCAACAAGACGATCAAGGCGGCTAAAGCGATAAACCTTGCATGGCCCTTGGATCCGAAGCTGACAGATGATGCGCTGGCAAAAATGTTATTTCAGGAGAAAGCGGATACTTCCGCTGTCTCCCACAAACGGATGCCTGATTATGAGTACATCCGTAAGGAATTCCTCCGCAATGGGGTCAACAAAAAGCTCCTGTGGACAGAGTATCTGGAGGAATGTAAGTGTTTATTCTTGTGAAAATGTACCTTTGTTCCGGAGGAACGGATACCGCTGTTCC
>JAJQCO010000205.1 GCA_021202655.1 Clostridiales bacterium
GTTAAGGAAGCTGAGGACAACCGCGAGACCAGAACAGCCGTTATTCTCATAAACTGAAAACATTATTGAAGGAGGATTATACCAATGGCAAGGAAAGTAGTTTTAGCCGGCGCATGCCGTACCGCGATCGGTAAGATGGGAGGCGCATTGAGCACGACCCCCGCAGCTGAGCTTGGCGCACTGGTGATTAAGAACGCCCTGGAGAGAGCGGGCGTGAAGCCGGAGCAGGTTGAGCACGTATATATGGGTTGCGTCATCCAGGCCGGACTCGGACAGAACGTGGCGCGTCAGGCGTCCCTGAAGGCAGGCCTTCCGGTTGAGACACCGGCAGTCACGATCAATGTGGTTTGCGGTTCCGGTCTGAACTGTGTGAACCTGGCAGCGCAGATGGTTCAGAATGGCGATGCGGATATCGTGGTAGCAGGCGGTATGGAGAATATGTCGATGGCTCCGTATGCACTGATGAACGGCCGTTACGGTTATCGCATGGGCAACGCTCCGATGGTGGATACCATGGTGAACGATGCGCTTTGGGATGCCTTCAACAACTATCATATGGGCATCACCGCAGAGAACGTAGCTGAGCAGTGGGGCCTTACCAGAGAGCAGCTGGACGAGTTTGCTGCTTCCAGCCAGCAGAAGGCATGCGCTTCGATTGAGAGCGGCAGATTCAAGGATGAGATTGTTCCGGTAGAAGTTAAGCAGAAAAAGAAGACGATTGTAGTGGATACCGATGAAGGACCGCGTCCGGGCACGACTCCGGAGAGCCTGGCAGGTCTTCGTCCGGCGTTTAAGAAAGACGGTATCGTGACCGCAGGTAATGCCTCCGGTATCAACGACGGCGCTGCGGCGATGGTTGTCATGAGCGCGGAGAAGGCGGCTGAGCTCGGTGTGAAGCCGATGGCTACCTGGGTAGCGGGAGCCCTGGGCGGCGTGGATCCGTCCATCATGGGCGTCGGACCAGTTGCAGCGACGAAGAAGGTCATGGCGAAGACCGGCTTGAGCGTTGCCGATATGGATCTGATTGAGGCGAACGAGGCATTTGCGGCCCAGTCTCTGGCGGTGGCGCATGATCTGGAGTTCGATATGAGCAAGGTCAACGTCAACGGCGGCGCGATCGCGCTCGGCCATCCGGTGGGTGCTTCCGGATGCCGTATCCTGGTCACTCTGCTGCATGAGATGCAGAAGAGAGATGCGAAGAAGGGTCTTGCGACTCTTTGCATCGGCGGCGGCATGGGATGCGCGACCATCGTAGAGAGAGATTAAGAAACAGGAGATTAATGAGAGGGACTGAAGGGTTCCTCTCATATGCTCGTAAAGGATTGTGAAAAAATAAACAAGATGGAGGACAAGACCATGAAAGTTGGAGTTATCGGCGCGGGAACTATGGGATCCGGTATCGCTCAGGCGTTTGCGCAGACAGAGGGCTATGAGGTTTATCTCTGCGATATCAACGATGAGTTTGCCGCAGGCGGCAAGAAGAAGATTGCCAAGGGCTTCGAGGGCAGGATTGCCAAAGGCAAGATGACCCAGGAAGCGGCGGACGCGATCCTGAACAAGATCACCACCGGCGTGAAGGATATCTGCACGGATGCGGATCTGATTGTGGAGGCGGCGATTGAAAACATGCAGATCAAGAAGCAGACCTTTAAGGAACTGCAGGAGATCTGCAAGGCGGATTGCATTTTTGCCACGAACACCTCTTCTCTTTCCATCACCGAGATCGGCGCAGGCCTGGATCGTCCGGTGATCGGCATGCATTTCTTCAATCCGGCTCCGGTGATGAAGCTGATTGAGGTGATCGCAGGCCTGAACACTCCTGTGGAGCTTGTAGACAAGATTAAGGCGATTTCCGAGGAGCTTGGCAAGACCCCGGTACAGGTTGAGGAAGCGGCCGGCTTCGTCGTCAACCGTATTCTGATCCCGATGATCAATGAGGCGGTCGGCATCTACGCAGACGGCGTGGCTTCTGTCGAGGGCATCGACACGGCCATGAAGCTGGGCGCAAACCATCCGATGGGACCGCTGGCTCTGGGCGATCTGGTAGGCCTGGATGTCTGCCTGGCGATCATGGAAGTGCTGTATTCTGAGACAGGCGATTCCAAGTATCGTCCGCATCCGCTGTTAAGGAAGATGGTAAGAGGCGGCAAGCTGGGCAGGAAGACCGGCAAGGGCTTTTACGATTATTCCAAATAAGTAGGGTAATCCTGCATCCCGTCCTTTATTCGGGGACAGGATGAAAGATATATAAATTCAAAATGGAGGAGTCAAAAATGGATTTCAGTTTAGATCAAAAACACCTTATGGCTCAGTCCGTGTTCCAGGCTTTTGCCGAGAAGGAAGTAAAGCCGACCGCTTATGACACGGATGAGACCGAGATCTTCCCGCGCGAAGTCGTTGAGAAGATGGCGAAGGCAGGCTTCCTTGGAATTCCGGTTCCGAAGGAGTATGGCGGGCAGGGCTGTGATGTGCTTACTTACGCCATGTGTGTCGAGGAGATGGCGAAGGTGTGCGCAACCACATCCGTTATCGTTTCCGCACACACCTCTCTCTGCATCGATCCGATCCTGACCTATGGCACGGAAGAGCAGAAGCAGAAATACGTTCCGGATCTGGCAAGCGGACGCAAGATCGGCGCTTTCGGTCTGACCGAGCCGGGCGCAGGAACCGACGCACAGGGCCAGCAGACCAAGGCGGTTCTGGACGGAGACGAGTGGGTGCTGAACGGTTCCAAGTGCTTCATTACGAATGGTAAGGAAGCAGACGTTTACATTATCATCGCGGTAACCGGAATCATTGAGAAGCGCGGCAGAAAGCAGAAAGAAATCTCCGCCTTTATCGTTGAGAAGGGTACGCCGGGCTTCACCTTCGGCACGAAGGAGAAGAAGATGGGTATCCGTGGTTCCTCCACCTATGAGCTGATCTTCACGGATTGCCGTATCCCGAAGGACAATATCCTCGGACAGCAGGGCAAGGGCTTCGGTATTGCCATGCATACGCTGGACGGCGGTCGTATCGGTATCGCTGCACAGGCGCTTGGTATCGCAGAGGGCGCTCTTGACGCTACCGTCAAGTATGTAAAAGAGAGAAAGCAGTTTGGCCGCAGCATTGCGCAGTTCCAGAACACGCAGTTCCAGCTGGCTGACATGTATGCGAAGGTTCAGGCTGCGAAGCTTCTGGTCTACAAGGCTGCGATGGCGAAACAGACTCAGAAGGTTTACAGCGTAGAGGCAGCTACGGCGAAGCTGTATGCGGCGGAGACCGCGATGGCAGTGACGACGAAGGCAGTCCAGCTGCACGGCGGATATGGCTACATCAGAGAGTACGAAGTAGAGCGTATGATGAGAGATGCCAAGATTACGGAGATCTATGAGGGAACTTCTGAGGTTCAGCGTATGGTCATTTCCGGTAATTTATTGAAAGATTGATTAAGGAGGACTTGTCGTGAAGATTGTTGTTTGTATTAAGCAGGTGCCGGATACCAAGGGCGGCGTAAAATTCAAACCGGACGGCACGCTGGATCGTGGCGCGATGCTTGCGATCATGAATCCGGATGATAAGGCCGGACTGGAGGCAGCTTTAAGATTAAAGGATCAGTATGGCGCAGAGGTTACGGTTGTGACCATGGGCCTTCCGAAGGCAGACGCCGTGCTGAGAGAAGCATATGCGATGGGCGCGGACAAGTGCATCCTGGTTACTGACCGTGTGCTGGGCGGCGCAGATACCTGGGCAACCTCCTCTACCGTTGCGGCGGCAGTGCGCAACCTGGAATATGACCTGATTATCACCGGCCGTCAGGCGATTGATGGCGATACCGCTCAGGTTGGACCGCAGATTTCCGAGCATCTGGATATCCCGGTGATCTCCTATGCGCAGGAGATCAAGATTGACGGCGATTATGTAATCGTACAGCGTCAGTATGAGGATCGTTATCATGTGCTGAAGGCAAAGATGCCGTGTCTGATCACTGCTCTTTCTGAGTTAAATGAGCCGCGTTACATGACTCCGGGCGGAATCTTCGATGCGTTTGACAAGGAAGTGACCGTATGGGGACGCGCAGATCTGACGACTTTGTCCGACGAGAACATCGGTCTGGCTGGTTCTCCGACCAAGATTGCCAAGGCTTGCGATAAGGTGAGAAAGGGCGCCGGCGAGCTGAAGACAGGCCTGGATTCCGATGAGGCAGTTGCTTATATCATGGGCAAGCTGACCGAGAAACATATCGTTTAATATAAAAGGAAAAGTGGTGAATCTAAATGGGATTAGAAGAATATAAGGGCGTATATATTTTTGCGCAGCAGGTAGACAACAAGTTAAGCAACATTGCTTTTGAGCTGCTTGGAAAAGCCAGGGAGCTGGCAGCGGATCTGAATACGGAGGTAGCCGCTGTTCTGATTGGTTCTGATGTGAAGGGGCTGGCCGATGAGCTGGCTGCCTATGGCGCTGACAAGGTAATCGTTGTGGATGATCCGCAGCTGAAGGATTATCGTACCGAGCCGTATGCACATGCGTTGACTTCTGTGATCAATGAATTCAAGCCGGAGATCCTTCTGGTAGGCGCTACCGCCATCGGAAGAGATCTGGGACCGAGAGTCTCCGCGAGAGTTCATACCGGCCTGACGGCAGACTGCACCAAGCTGGATATCGGCGACTTCCCGTTAGTTGCTGCTCCTGGTAAGGAGCAGAAGCACAATCAGCTGCTGATGACCCGTCCGGCATTCGGCGGCAATACGATCGCTACCATCGCCTGCCCGGATCATCGTCCGCAGATGGCGACGGTTCGCCCGGGCGTAATGCAGCCGATCGCAAGGATCGCGGGCGCAGTGGCCAATGTAGTAGAATTCAATCCTGGCTTTGAGCCGAACAACAAGTACGTTGAGATCCTTGACATTGTCAAGGCAGTCGGCGAGACTGTTGATATTCAGGATGCGAAGATCCTGGTATCCGGCGGCCGTGGACTTGGAAGCCCGGAGAACTTCCAGATTCTGGAGGATCTGGCAGACGCGATCGGCGGAACCGTAAGCTGCTCCCGTGCCGTTGTGGATGCGGGCTGGAAGCCGAAGGAGCTGCAGGTAGGCCAGACCGGTAAGACGGTTCGCCCGAATGTGTATTTCGCAATCGGTATCTCCGGTGCGATTCAGCACGTAGCCGGTATGGAAGAGTCTGAGCTGATCATCGCGATCAACAAGGATGAGACCGCACCGATCTTTGATGTAGCTGACATGGGCATCGTCGGCGATCTGAACAAGATTGTTCCGGAGCTGACCAAGCAGATCAGAGCAGCGAAGGCAGCAAAGGCCTGATAGACGAAGTGATTGATTCAGAAGATAAAACAGCTGTACCGGTTGGAGTTTTCATCCCAGCCGGTACAGCTGTTTTGCGTTTCTCTCTGTGATGGCGATGATTTCTTCTTCGGGGAGCTTTTTGATTTCACTGATTGCCTTTACGACATAAGGAAGATTTTGCGAGGTGTTGCGTTGACCGCGAAACGGTTCTGGCGCCAGGTAGGGGCAGTCTGTCTCCAGGACGAGCCGTTCGATCGGCATGTAAGCGACGACCTCCCGGAGCCTTCGGGCGTTGCGGTAGGTCAGGACGCCTCCGATGCCAAGATAGAAGCCCATCTTCAGATATTCCCGGGCGATTTCGACGGAGTAGGAAAAGCAGTGGACGACGCCTCCCATATCACCGGCATGCTCGGCCTGTATGATATCGAGCGTATCCTTCGCGGCGTCGCGGCTGTGGAGGATGACCGGAAGGGAGACCTCGCGCGCCAGGGCGAGCTGGCGTATGAACCAGTATTTCTGCACGGAGCGTTCCGGAGTGTCCCAGTGATAATCCAGGCCGATTTCGCCGATGGCGACGATTTTTTGGGAGGCGTCGCATATGGAAGACGATGCCGGTGGCAGCTCCTGTCGTTTCCCGGCGGCCTGCCGCAGCCAGTCCATCTGTGTCTCGTCGAGCTTTGCCGTCTCCTTGGGATGAACGCCGACGGAGCCGTAGACAAACGGATAACGGCGCGTCAGTGCCAGAGTGCGTTTGGAGCTGCGGATGTCTGCGCCTACATTGACGACGGTTCCGATTCCATTTTCGTGAAGAGCTGTGAGGACGGCGTTCCGGTCAGAGTCAAACGCCTCGTCGTCATAATGAGAATGAGTGTCAAAGATCATGCCTGTTCCCCCTTCCGTATCATAAATGTAAGGTCTGGATGAGCTGGGCGATTGCCCACAGGATCAGCAGGTGTATCGGGTAAAATGCGTAAAACAGGTATTTTTGCTTCGAAGGCTTTCGGGTTCCGTCATACATCCGGATGGGAAGGAAGGCCAGAGGTGCGGTATGCTCCCAGAGAAGCGAGATGACGCCCAGGAGCGTCTGCCAGCGGATATTCTGATGCGTGAGATAGAGAAGCACAACAAAAAAGACGCCGAACGCTCCATAGTCCGTTCCGGCAAGCTCTGCCGCCGCCGAGCAGACTCCGACCGAGAGAAGAAGTCCGACCGGATTCTGGAAAAATCGTTTCGCGCAGGCCATCGCGGCCAGCCCCAGCGCGAGCGTAAAACAGATATTCTGGTATGCCGGATAAAAGGGCGTGCCAAAGACAGCCAGATCAAAAGGGATCTCTGAGAGGCAGCTAAGGAGCAGAAGCCGCAGACCGTAATTCCGTACACTGTGAGTATGGAGGAAGCCTTCCACCAGAAGGAAGGCAAAGATCGGGAAGGACAGTCTGCCAATCATGCGCATGACCTGATAGACGATCTGCAGGACGGAGAGTCTGTCGGCTGGCAGAAGCAGATCAAAGGTCCCGTTGTGTGGATGACCGAAAAGAAGCTGTCCGATCACGATGACGGCAGCGTGGTCAATCAGCATGGTAACCATGGCGATGAGCTTCAGAGTGTCGCCGTGGATTCTGGGAAGTCCCGGGATTCCGGGACAGGGATCCGAAGGGTTCCCGTGAGCAGATCGCTGAGAAATCGGCGCCCCGCCAGGCGGGACGCCATATCGGCCTGACATCAGCAGATCTCCGAGCCGCTTGCAATATCCTTTTCCGGCGTCATCAGAGCCAGGGAACCGTCCGGACCTTCCGCGCAGAGCAGCATGCCCTCTGACATCATCCCGGCCAGCTTCGCGGGCTTTAGGTTCACGACAACCATAACCTTTTTGCCGACCATTTCCTCCGGCTTATACCAGGCCTTGATGCCGCTTAAAATCTGACGCACCTGATTGCCGATCTTTACCTGGGAGCAGAGCAGCTTCTTTGATTTCGGAACCGCCTCGCAGGCGATGATCTCGCCGACCGCAAACTGGAGCTTGGCGAAATCATCATAGGTGATCTCCGGCTTCAGTGTCAGAGCGGGCTCGTCTGCTTCTGTTGCAGTGTCGTCCGGATTTTTGGCATCGGCGGCGGGGGCGTCTGCGCTGCCGGAAGCAGCTTCCGCCTCCTGCATGGCTTCCACCTTCGCGAGCACTTCCTTGATATTCATGCGGGCAAAAAGGATCTCCGGCTTGTCTGTCACACGATTTCCGGAGGGATATAATCCGAACCGATCCATATCGGCCAGCTCCCGCTTCCCGGTGTTTAACTGACGGAGAATCTTTTCCGAGGTCTCCGGCATGAAGGATTCGATCAGGGATCCGCCGATGGTGATGGCCTCTGCCAGGTTGTAAAGCACGGTCGCCAGGCGATCTCGCCTGGTTTCATCCTTTGCCAGCGCCCAGGGCATGGTCTCGTCGATATATTTATTGCAGCGCCGGAAGATATTGAAGATCTCCGTCAGCGCGTCCGCGACCCGCCGCGCATTCATCTTGGCGTCTGCTTTGTGTACGGACTCCAGGACGACGGCCTTTAAGTCGTCATCCACCGCCTCCGATACGTCGCCGTTTCGCACCTCGCCGCCGAAATATTTGTTGGACATGGAGATGGTGCGGTTCACCAGGTTGCCCAGGATGTTTGCCAGGTCAGAGTTTAAGCGCTCCACCATCAGCTCCCAGGAGATCACGCCGTCATTGTCAAACGGCATCTCATGAAGGACAAAGTAGCGCACGGCGTCCACGCCAAAGAAATCGACAAGCGTATCGGCATAGAGGACGTTGCCCTTGGATTTGCTCATCTTGCCGTCGCCCTGTAAGAGCCACGGATGGCCAAATACCTGTTTCGGAAGCGGGATATCGAGCGCCATCAGGAAGATCGGCCAGTAAATGGTGTGGAAGCGGATGATATCCTTGCCGATCAGATGAAGATCGGCCGGCCAGTATTTCCGGTACAGCTCGCCATGGTTGCCGTCGCAGTCATAACCCAGGCCGGTGATGTAATTGGTCAGGGCGTCAAGCCATACATAGACGACATGCCTGGGATCAAAATCCACCGGGATGCCCCAGCGGAAGGAGGTTCGGGACACACACAGATCCTGCAGGCCCGGCAGAAGGAAGTTGTTCATCATCTCATTCTTGCGGGAAACCGGCTGGATAAACTCCGGATGTGTGTTGATATGCTCGATCAGCCGGTCAGCATATTTGCTCATGCGGAAGAAATAGGCTTCCTCCTTCGCGGGCTGCACCTCGCGGCCACAGTCCGGGCATTTGCCGTCTACCAGCTGCGACGGCGTCCAGAAGGACTCGCACGGGGTGCAGTAAAGTCCCTCGTAATAGCCCTTGTAAATGTCGCCCTGGTCATAGAGCTTTTTAAAGATCTTCTGCACCTGCTTCTCGTGATCGCTGTCTGTCGTCCGGATGAATTTGTCGTAAGAGGTGTTCATCAGATCCCAGATCCCCTTGATCTGGCCTGCGACGTCGTCGACGAATTCCTTCGGGGTCATGCCCAGGGCCTCCGCCTTCATCTGGATCTTCTGGCCGTGTTCGTCGGTGCCGGTCTGGAAGCGCACGTCGTATCCCTGCGCTCTCTTAAAGCGGGCGATACTGTCCGCCAGCACAATCTCATAGGTGTTGCCGATGTGCGGCTTTCCCGAGGTGTAGGCGATCGCCGTTGTCATATAAAATATCTTCTTTGGATTCATGTCTCTTGCCTCCGTCTTCCATTTCCTCTAAAATCTTATTGACACTATAACACAATCTGGATAAAAACTCAACCGGCCCGCATTGCCTGCGGGAAATAATGTTACCGGGAAGAAAATCTGCCGGGTAAGTCGCAGATAACTGCCATGAAACGGGTTTGTTCCCCCACTTTTCACCTGAATTTAAACAAAAATCTTGTATTTCCACCCACTTTCTATTATAATGAATCGGGAGCACGTATAGACGCGAAGACAGTTGAATATGATAGTAAGCAACAAGTAAATTTGACGTTTCCTATCATATAAAAGGGGATCAGTTCAGGAGGTTTGATTTATGCGTACGAGACGGACACGGGCGGCTGGCCTTGTTCTGGCGCTGCTCTTTTTCATTCTGCCGCTTTTTACCGGCTGCGCGCCCCAGGCGGACGGAAAGACAGCCCCTTCTGCCGCTGCCGGAGAGGAGAGCGTTTCTTCCTATGAACAGTACAGCGAGCAGCAGCTTCGGGAGCAGAGCGAATTCTCAGAGTGGGAGGATGCGCTCTTCCGGGAGGAGGCATCGGTATCGCAGATTGATCTGCATTATCTCCTGAAGGATCCGTCCTCCTTCGGAATTTCTTCCGCTCAATATCTGTATACTCCGGTCACGACAGAATTTATGGAACAGAGCAGGGATGAGCGTCAGGAGCTTAGGGAAGCGCTGGACGGCTTCCAGTTTTCTTTGTTGTCGGATGACCAGAAGCTGACCTGTCGCATTCTGAAAAGCCTGCTTGACACGGAGCAGATGCGCGACGGGCTGGAGCTCTATGAGCAGCCGTTGGCCTCTACGATCGGCGTGCAGGCGCAGCTTCCCATTCTTCTCTGCGAATATCAGTTTTATGACAGGCAGGATGTGGAGGATTACCTGAAGCTTCTGGACGGCGTGGATGAGTATTTTTCGGAAATTCTGGCATTTGAGCAGCAAAAGGCCGATGCCGGCCTGATGATGAGCGATACCTCTATCGATCATGTGATCGAGTCCTGCGAGGCCTATCTTCTGGTTCCGGGCGATAATTTTATGATTGATACCTTCAATGAACGCCTGGAGCAGTTGCCGGATCTGACGGAGGAGGAGAAGGAGAATTACCGGGTAAAAAATGAGGAGCTTCTGGAAAACGTCTTTGTCACGGCCTATCAGTCGCTGATCGACGGCATGTCTGCCCTTCGGGGAACCGGAGTCAATGAGGGAGGTCAGTGCGGCTATCCGCAGGGCAGGGAATATTATGAATACCTTGTCTCTGCCAATACCGGGACCTCATACGAATCCATGGAGGAAATGACGGAGGCGGTGGAGCAGACCATTCAGACAGCGTTAGAGGAAATCGCGGTTATCCTCGGCGAGCATCCGGAGCTTGCGGAGCAGTTTGGCAGCGTTACATACCGTCAGACGGAACCGACGGCCATCATGGAGGAGCTTGCCAGACTGAGCCGGGAGGATTTTCCGGCCCTGCCGGAGTGCCGTTATACGGTCAAGGACATACCGGAAGCGCTGGAGCTTTCTCTGAGTCCGGCGTTCTACCTGACGTCGCCGATTGACGATATCGCCGACAATACGATTTACATTAACCGGAACGAGCGGTATGCTTCTCAGCCGCTTTATCATACGCTTGCGCATGAGGGATATCCGGGGCATCTGTATCAGACGGTGTATTTTCATTCGGGAGAGAATTCCGAACTGCGGAAGATCCTCTCGTTCCCCGGTTACACGGAAGGATGGGCGACGTATGTGGAGCATCTTTCCTATGAACTGGATAACGGTCTGGATCCTGATATGGCCCGTCTGCTCTCGGCCAATTCCCTGGCGTCCCTGGGGCTTCATGCGATTCTTGATATCTCCATCAATTATCAAGGCTGGGGAAAGGAACAGGTTACCTCCTATCTGTCCGGATATTATACGGAGCCGGAAGTGGTCACGGATGCGATCTACGAGGCCATGGTGGAAAACCCGGGCAATTATCTCTCTTATTTTGTGGGATGTATGGAATTTATGGAGATGCGGAGCGAGGCAGAGCAAAAGCTGGGAGATCGTTTTTCCGCGCTTGAATTTCACAGATTTCTTCTCGACATGGGCAATGCGCCCTTTGATGTGATCCGGATATATTTTTCCTCATGGCTTGCCGGACAGAAGCTTTGAAACAGGATGGAATGATGAAAAGGAGGCGCCTGTCGCAGAAAATCATCTGCGACAGGCGCCTTCTGCAGAAGCATTTATTTTCCGGCTTCCACGAACGTCAGGTTCTCTGCCAGCGTCTCGCCGTCTACCGTGATGGTGACGTACAGAACGTCGAAATTCTCAATGAAGGTGTCTGCGACGGCCTGCAGCTTCTTCTCACGCTGCGCGTCATCCGGGAACTGACTCAGCTCCAGGACGCCGTATTCTCTGCGGGGACTCTCGGTCTCCGGCATGCCGGGGATGGTCTCTGTCACGATCCCGGGGCCGACCTCTTCGTCTTCCGGCATTCCATCTGTGGAGAAGGTGATTACGGTGGTGCCTTCCTCCAGGACGTCGTATTCAATCAGCTTGTCCGCGACTGCCTGATAGGACATCTCCGGAATCGTCTCCATGGTTCCTTCCAGCTTTGATCCGTCCGCACTGACGAAATAGAGGGAAATCAGCTGATTCTTCGCGTCTTCCCGGTCATAGCCTCGCTCCGGCACTACGC
Organism: Clostridiales bacterium; assembly: GCA_021202655.1. Classification (GTDB taxonomy): domain Bacteria; phylum Bacillota; class Clostridia; order Lachnospirales; family Lachnospiraceae; genus Brotaphodocola. Next base: position 11,705 of record JAJQCO010000205.1, read on the forward strand.
CCTGTCCGCCGCCGGCTGCCGCGGTGCTGTTCAGGCTGTATGTGTTCTTGTCCGTAGTCGGCGAACATGCCGTAAATGATAAAACCATCATTGCCACAATCAGGCACATCATGGTTCGGGCTGCTCTTTTCATTGTATGAAATCCTCCTTTAATCCTCCTGGCCACGAAGCCATCGATTCAGCTTCGCCAGCGCTTTCACTAAGCTCTCCGTCTCCTCCTGGGTTAATTCCTTTAAAACGGCGTCGATCATGCGGTGGTGGAAGGCCTCGTGATGGTTGTATACCATCCTGCCCTTTTCGGACAAAGAAATATAGACTACACGCCGGTCCCTGTCACCTCTGGTCCGATTCACGTAGCCTTTTTTTACGAGACTGTTCATGGCGATCGTCAGGGAGCCGACTGTCACGGAAAGCTCTCTGGCTATGGTTGACATATTTTTCGGTTCACGCAGGCCGATGGCATGAATGACATGTATATCGTTATTTGTAATATCCCGGTAATCCTCGGTGATGAGAAAACCCTCTTCCAGGCTCATCACGTCCCGAAACAGATTAACCAGGGCGTCATTAAGCGTTTCGTAAATATCCACCTTTTTCCCTCACTGCGCATGAAGATAAAAGCTTCCCACTGATTATACATGATTTTTATTCTTAAGACAACCTGCTTTTTATTAGGAAATCCTTACGAGTATATGTTTTTTCTGTGAAAAATGTCGACTCCTGGCGTCCTGTCTGCCGCCTTATATCTGTCTGTATGCCAGCCAGATGCTCACAGCGATTCCCACAGCGGTCGCTGTGAGCGCCCCGGGCAGGACATAGCGGGTTTTCCTGATTTTGAGGGAAGAGAAATAAATGCTGATGCAGTAAAATACGGTTTCTGTGCTGCTCATCAGGATGGATGCCGCCAGTCCGACGGGAGAATCCGGCCCTTCGCGTTCAAAAAGATCCAGGAGCAGTCCGGTGGCCGCGGAGTTGGAAACCAGGCGAACCAGGGTCAGGGGGACGAGCTGCGGGGGAAAGCGGATCAGAGAGGCCGGGACGGCCAGGATCGATCCGATTGCGGTGAGGAGTCCGGACGCCCGCATCGCGCCGACCGCCGTCATCAGGCCGATCAGAGTCGGCAGGATTCCCACGGTGGTTTTCATCCCGTTTTTTGCGCCGCCCAGGAAATCGTCGAAGACTGGCCGTCCGGAAAGAAGACCGAAGGCGAGGATGCTGCTGACGGACAGAGGAAGAAGAAGTTCGGAAAGCCATTCGATCATGGTCGTTGTCTCCGGTTCATAATCTGACAGAACAGCACCGCGGCCGCGGTGGAGCAGACAGTTGCGGCAAGCGCGGGTCCAAGCACAGCCGAAGGATTTGTGGAGCCGTACCGGCTGCGGAAGGCGATCATGCTGACGGGAATCAGTTGCAGGGAGGAAACATTTAAAATCAGGAAGGTACACATGGAATCGGTTGCCGTATCGCTTCCGTCGGATAGCTTTTGCATGGCCTCCAGCCCGGCGGGGGTCGCCGCCATGCCGAGTCCCAGCATATTGGCCACGATGTTGACGGCGATCGGTTTCCGGGCCGGATGGCCTGGCTCCAGCCCAGGAAAGAGAAAATCCAGTATGCCGCCCAGCCTTTCGGCCAGCCAGTCGATCAGACCGGCCTGGTTTCCGATCTCCAGAATCCCGCACCAGAAGGACATGATTCCGAGCATGGCGAGACTTAAGGAAACCGCCTCGGATGCGGCGTCGATCAGCCCCTGCGTGGTCGCCGCGAGCGTTCCGTTTAAAGTACCCCAGAGGATTCCGGAAAGGAGCATAAGGCTCCACAGATGATTCAGCATATGCTTTTTGCCTGCGTCTCTTTGGAATACTCTATGGCATTGCGCCTGCTTTTATGCGCGCAGGCAAAGGGTTTTGTGTCTGCGTCAGGTCTGAGGGTCGGTCTGGGCGCTGTCAATGTGAATTTCTCTGCAGGCCTCCAGGTTTTCGCAGACACGGGACAGACCTTTCAGAAAGAGTTCCATCTCCTCTTCGTCAAATCCGTTCCAGATGCGCGCGTCGATAAAGTCAAATCCGAGACGCACCATCCGGGCGGTCTGTGCGCCGTCCGGCGTCAGGCAGATGAGGAAGGAGCGGCGGCAGCCGGGATCCCGTTCCCGGGTGAGATACCCGGACTCCTCCAGCTTATCGAGGCTGCGGGACATGGTAGTGGCGTCGACGTGGCAGAGATCCGCGAGCTGCCGCTGCGAGATGTGGTCTCTGTCCAGAAGTGTGTTGAGAATTCTGGCGTGTCCCTGGCCGAAGGCCAGGCCAAGCTGTGAGAGGTATGGCTGCATGATCCTTTGCCGCGCCTTTTCCGTGCGGACCAGCAGCTGCCGCACATCCTGTTTTTTTATCATGATCGAAGCTCCTTTAATCCAGTTCGAACTGTCCGGTGTACAGTTTATAGTATCTGCCTTTTTGTTCCAGCAATTCCTCATGGCTGCCCCGCTCAATGATTTCGCCCTTTTCGAGCACCATGATGACGTCGGAATTGCGCACGGTGGACAGGCGGTGAGCGATGACAAATACCGTCCGTCCTTCCATCAGCGCGTCCATGCCCTTCTCGATCAGCTTTTCCGTCCTCGTATCAATGGAGCTGGTTGCTTCGTCGAGGATGAGGACCGGCGGCTGTGAGATGGCCGCACGGGCGATGGAAAGCAGCTGCCGCTGTCCCTGCGACAGGTTTGCGCCGTCGCTGTGCAGGGGAGTCTGATATCCCTGGGGAAGACGGCGGATGAAGGAGTGGGCGTTGGCGATCCGGGACGCGGTGGTGATATCCTCTTCCTCCGCGTCCAGCCGACCATAGCGGATGTTATCGGATATGGTTCCGGTGAACAGGTGCGTATCCTGGTTCACCATGGAGAGCGAACGTCGCAGGTCATCCTTGCGGATCCGGCGGATGTCGATGCCGTCATAGGTGATGACGCCGCTGTCGATCTCGTAGAAACGGTTGATCAGGTTGATGATAGTCGTCTTTCCGGCGCCGGTGGAGCCGACGAAGGCCAGCTTCTGTCCGGGTTTGGCGTAGAGGCTGATGCCGTTTAAGATGGTATGGCCGGGGGTGTAGCCGAAGACAACGTCCCGAAACCGCACGTCGCCTCGCAGAGGAATCAGACGGGAGCTGTCCTTCCAGGCAAAATGGCCTGTGAAGACCTCGCTCTGCTGCAGGTCGCCGTCAGGGGAATTTGTGACATGGCACAGAGTTACCGTGCCGTCGTCGATCTCGGGCTCCTCATCCATCATTTCAAAAATTCTCTCCGCACCGGCAAGGGCGGTCAGCAGAAAGTTGAGCTGCTGGGTAAACTGATTGACCGGCATGGAAGCCTGCCGCACGTAGACCAGATAGGCGGATATCGTTCCCAGGTCAGCCAGCCCGGCCAGGGTGAACAGTCCGCCGATGCAGGCCGACAGGGCGTAGTTGATATAATTGATGGAGACCACCGTCGGAACGGTGTGATTGGCATGGGTCAGAGCCTTCGTCCCGGCCAGGCGATACGCTTCGTTCCTGCGGCAGAATTCCGCAAAGTCCTGCGGCTCGTGATTGAACACCTTCTCGACCTTCTGTCCGGAGACGATCTCCTCGACAAAGCCGTTGATGCTGCCCAGATACGCCTGCTGCATGGAGAAATACTCCTTGCTGCGTCGGCTGTTATAGTTGATAAAGACCGCCATGATTCCCAGAAAGAAGAAAACGATCAGGGAGAGACGCCAGCTTAAGACTAACAGCATGGTAAAGGTGCCGACCAGAGTGAGAAAGCTCTGGATCAGCATGGCAAAGCTGGAGTTGAGCGCCTCGGTAATGGTGTCGACGTCGTTTGTGAAACGGCTCATCAGCTCTCCGTGAGTGTGCGTGTCAAAATAGGAGAGAGGGAGCGTCTGGGTGTGGGCGAACAGATCCGCGCGGATCTCGCTGACAACCTGCTGGGAAAGACGCACCATCAGCTGATTGTAGGCAAGACAGGCCAGGGCGCCCGCCAGGTACAAAATCGCCATCCAGAGGATGATCCGGAACAGGCCGGGAAGATCCCCCGGAATGATGTAATTGTTGATAACCGGCTTTAGGAGATAGGTTCCGATAATGCCGGAGAGCGAGCTTACGGCCACAAGAAACGCGATCAGAAGCAGCGTCCAGGCATGGCGGCCCAGGTAGCTCAGCAGCTTAAGGAGCGCTCTTCGGGTGTTTTTCGGTCGGCTGTAGCTGGTTGTCCTTGCCATTACCGCTCACCTCCTTTCCTGGTCTCTGGCTGTGCGGCGAGGTCGGTCGCCGCCTCCGTCAATGTCTCTGCCTGAGAATGGCAGATTTCCCGGTAGATCGGGCTGGAGGCAAGAAGCTCCCGGTGTGTTCCGGCGGCGTGGAGCCGTCCGTCGTCGAGGATCAGAATCTGATCCGCATGGATGACGGAGCTGATCCGTTGAGCAATGATGATCTTGGTTGTTCCGGGAAGACTCTCGGCCAGACGTTCACGGATTTTTCCTTCGGTGGCCGTGTCCACTGCGCTGGTCGAGTCGTCCAGAATCAGCACCCTGGGCGATTTCAGGATGGCCCGGGCGATACACAGACGCTGCTTCTGACCGCCGGAGACGTTGACGCCTCCCTGTCCCAGCTCTGTGTCAAGCCCCTGCTCCAGACGGTCGATAAATTCATCCGCGCAGGCGATGCAGCACGCCTCCCGGATCTCCTCGTCGGACGCGTCCTCCTTTCCCCAGCGCAGGTTTTCACGGACCGTTCCGGAAAACAGGGTATTTTTCTGGAGAACCATGGCGATGGAATCGCGCAGCTCTCTTAAGGGATAATGGCTGACTGGCCGACCGTCTACACGGACGGTTCCTTCGGTCGCCTCGTAGAGCCGTGGAATCAGCTGGACGAGAGTGCTCTTGGCCGCGCCGGTCTGGCCGATGATGCCGACGGTCTGGCCGGGCCGGATGTGAAACGAGATGTCGGAAAGGACATGCTCCTTTGCGTCTGACCGGTATTTGAAGGATACGTGGTCAAATTCGATCTCGCCGCGGGTTACGCGGATGTCGACGGCTTCGTCCTCCCGGATGTCGATCTTCTCATCCAGAACCTCGCGGATCCGATGCCAGGAGGCCATACCGCGGGTCAGCGTAAGAAAAACATTGGACAGCATCATCAGGGAATTCAGGACCTGCAGGACATAGCTCAAAAAGCCGGTCAGCTCGCCGACCATCAGCTCCCCGGCGCTGACCATGCGGCCGCCGAGCCAGAGAATACTGAGAATCGTTGTATACATGACCACCTGCATGGCGGGCATATTCAGCGCGCCGAAGCCAAAGGCCTGTTTTGCCGTATCTCGCAGATGGGTGTTGACTGTCTCAAATTTTTCGATCTCATAGTCGCCGCGCACGCAGGATTTCACAACCCGGATGGCGGTCAGGTTTTCCTGGATGATGCGGTTTACCATGTCGATCGCGCCCTGCATGACGGAGTAAAGGGGCCGCACATGGCAGATGATGAGAAACAGAATGACGCCCAGGACCGGCGCGGCGACCAGGAACACAAAGGCCAGCTTTGCGTTGATGAAAAAGGAGGCAGCCATGGCGGTCAGCAGCATCATGGGCGACCGGAACAGAGGCCGGATGCCGGTGGCGATGGAATTCTGGATGGTCGTCACATCGCTGGTCATGCGGGTGACCAGGGACGAGGTGCGGAAGCGATCCGTGTTGGAAAAGGAAAATTCCTGTAATTTGGCAAATTCCGCCTTGCGGATCTCCGCGCCGATGCCCATGCCGCAGCGGGCGGAATAGACCGCGTACCCGTGTCCGAGCGCGAGCGCGATCAGGGCAAAGACAACCATCAGAATTCCCCGCGAGAGAATATAGGGTCTGTCCGCGTTAGCCACTCCTACGTCGATGATGGACGCCATGACGAGAGGGATGATCAGCTCGAAAAAAGTTTCTGTCTCGATGAAGACGATGGCCAGGATCGTGTCCCGGCGGTATGGCCTGAGATAAGAGAGAAATTCGCTCATTTCATCGATGCTCCTTTGAAAATTGATATGCACAACTATTGCATTAGCAACTATTGTAGCGCCCGCACCGGGAAATGTCAACGGGAAACAGATAAACTGCTTGCGCTGTCCGCAACAGTTCCATTATAATGATGACATTCGGATTCACAGCTTTGTGATCCGGAAAAACGTCAATCATCCGGAGGGATGAGAGGAAGGAGTCTGCGAATGGAACCAAGGCTGGGGAATCCCAGAAAGACCATTGAAATCATACAGAAATATCAGTTTGTCTTCCGGAAGCAGTTCGGACAGAATTTTCTGATTGACACACATGTCCTGGACAAGATCATAGCGGCGGCGGACGTCACGAAGGATGACACGGTGCTGGAGATCGGGCCGGGAATCGGGACGATGACACAGGCGCTGGCGGAGGCCGCCGGCAGGGTTGTCGCCGTGGAGATTGACGACAATCTGATTCCGATTCTCGCGGAGACGCTGGCGGATTATGATAATATTACCGTCATTCATGACGATATTCTGAAGGTGGATATCCGTGAGCTGGCGGCGGAATATAACGGAGGCCGTCCGATCAAGGTGGTGGCGAACCTGCCCTATTATATCACGACGCCGATCATCATGGGACTTTTGGAGGGAGACGCCCCGATTGACAACATCACCGTGATGGTGCAGCGGGAGGTGGCGGAGCGGATGCAGGAGGCGCCCGGCTCGAAAAATTATGGCGCGCTTTCTCTGGCGGTTCAGTATTACGCGGAACCGTATCTTGTGGCAAATGTGCCGCCGAACTGCTTTATTCCCAGGCCGAACGTGGGATCTGCGGTCATCCGGCTGAAAAAATATGAAGCTCCGCCGGTAAAGACAACCGATCCGGCGCTTATGTTCCGGCTGATCCGCGCCTCATTTAATCAGAGGCGCAAGACTCTGTTAAACGGATTGTCTCATGCGGCAGATCTTCCTTATACGAAGGAACAGATCGCGGCGGTGATCGCCGAAGCCGGACTTGACGCGAATGTGCGCGGGGAGACGCTTATACTGGCTCAGTTCGCCGCGCTTGCGGAGCTGTTTTGCGGGCAGGAATGTGAGAAATAGCAGGGAAATCAGGATCTGAAAAGTTGGAATAGATTGCGCGGCCATCACATATACATCCTTAATAAAGGGGTGATGGCATGTCTCAATATCGAAGACTCATTTCATATATATACGCCTATGAAGGCGGTGTGAAGGGAAAGAATATCGGTTATGCCAAGATTGAGGTGCGCGGCGGCCAGTGCCGGATTCAGGTCAGTGTAAAGAAAATTTATGTGGGAAGCAGCGAGGTCGGGGTCTATCTGCTGACGCCCGGGGAGGAGCTTTTCCTGGGACGGATTTTTGTCCGGAACGGCGTGGGGGAATATCGCAGCCAGGTCAGCGCGGAGAACATCGAAGGAAGCGGCTGTGGAATCGATCAATGCTACGGGCTGACGATTCACGATGTGGAAAGCGCCTGGCAGAGCTACACGACGATCTGGGAGGATGCGGTGGCGCGGGCCGCCCAGGTAGAGCTGGAGGAAGTGACGGCAGAGAACGTGCGCAGGCGGATGGAGCGGTACGTGTCAGAGACGGAGAAGGAGCAGAAGTCGCAGCCTCAGGAAGAAAAAACGGAGCCTGTCGTGCGTTTCCCGGTCAGCGCGCAGATTGAGGAGGAGCTGGCCAGAGAGGAATCCCGTCTGGAGGCAGTCCCGCCCTGGGAGCCGGAGGACGTCGGCGAAGAGGAGTCACGGGAGATTCCGGACGGAACGGAGGCGGCAGATCCGCAGAGACCGGCGGAGAAAACCGACGGAGAGAAGACAGATAATTCCGAAGAGGAGTCTGCCGTTGTTCCGGGACCGGAGGACGCCGCTCAGCTTGAGGAGCTGGATCGCCTGGAGGATGAGGGAGTGGCCGCAGAAACCCTGTGGAAACGCCTGGAGGGGCTGTACTCGAAGATTCTGGCATTTGAGTATGACAAAGCATGCGAAATCCTTTCCATCAAGCCTCAGGACATCGGCCTTTTGCCGCGCGAGATCTGGATTTATGGGAACAATAGCTTTCTCCTTCACGGCTATTACAATTACCGCCATCTGATTCTGGCGCGGCTCGAAAATCCAAAGGGCGTTTCCCGGTATCTTCTGGGCGTTCCCGGACATTATTTTCGCAATGAGAAATATCTGGCGTCCATGTTTGGATTTCCGCATTTTGTTCTTTCCAAAAACCAGCCGGAGGATGACGGTCGCTTCGGATACTGGTACACGGATATCCGTCTTTGAATCCTGATAAAAGAGGAAGATTACCATGCATGAAGAACAGAGTGAAAGACCGGCCATGACGGAAGAGGAAAAGCAGGCCGCAAGAGAAAAGGGAGAGGCGACCAGGCAGAGACGCTTCAAGCTGCGCCAGGCGAAGCGTCAGGAGATGCTGCGCGCGCAGGAGGAAGCGTGCTTGAAGCAGCGGGAGACGGACGAGCGCTATATGAAGGAGGCTCTGCGCCTGGCAAAGAAGGCGGCTGCCATGGGGGATGTGCCGATCGGCTGCGTGATCGTAAAGAACGGCGAGATTCTGGCACGGGGCTATAACCGGCGCAACGCGGACAAGACGGTCCTGTCTCATGCGGAGATTCTCGCGCTTCGCCGCGCCTGTCGCAGGACGGGAGACTGGCGGCTGGAGGACTGTACCCTGTATGTGACGCTTGAGCCGTGCCCCATGTGCGCCGGCGCGATTGTGCAGGCCAGGATTCCGACCGTGGTGATCGGGGCGGAAAATCCGAAGGCCGGCTGTGCCGGTTCCGTGCTGGACCTTCTTCACGAAAAAGGCTTCAACCACCAGGTCGCGACCCGCACCGGAATTTTGAAGGAGGAGTGCGCGCGGATTCTGACTGATTTTTTCCTGCGCACAAGGAAACGGGCTTTGGAGGGGGATTTTTGACGGCTTGACAAAACGCTGTCGTTCAGGTATACTAAACGAACGGCGAGCGGGGATCCGCAAGCCGACGCGAAGTCCGGCGCAGGCCATGCCTGCGGGACGATCGCGAGGACTGCGTTATAAAGCTTCCGGCAGCCGGGGAGATAGCGGTGCCCTGTATCTGCAATCCGCTCCAGCAGAGGTGATATCCCGCCCCGGGTGTGTTCTTGCAGTGCAGCCCCTGATAAGTAGCGTTGACGTCCGGGTCTTACGCAACAGAACCTCATGAACCGTGTCAGGGCAGGAATGCAGCAGCACTAAGTGAGTCATTCTGTGTGCCGTGAGGCAGCCTGGACTGAGCCGGCTGTCAGGGTAACGACTGTGAGCCATACACAAAGCGGGATCCACGATCAAGTTATCATATTTTTGGGAAAAGGAGCATCTCTTTTGTGGAAGCTCCTTTTCCCCGTATTTTATTCTTGCTCATGTTCATTTATTGGGGTATAATAACAAAATGGGTATCGTATGCCATCGTGGGACGAAGGACCTGACAGAGAGAAGAAAGTGAGGCGGAATGATATGAGAGTTGGTATGCTGACCAGCGGAGGAGACTGCCAGGCATTGAATGCGACAATGCGTGGCGTGGCAAAGGCTTTGTACAATATGTACGATGATGTGGAGATCATCGGATTTGAGGACGGCTACCGAGGGCTGATTTACATGGATTATCGGATTATGAAGTCGTCCGATTTTTCCGGAATCCTGACCGTGGGAGGCACGATTCTCGGAACCTCCCGCACTCCGTTTAAGGAGATCCGCATTCCGGATGAGAATGGTCTTGATAAGGTTGCGGCGATGAAGCAGACCTACGCGAAGCTGAAGCTGGACTGCCTGGTTGTACTGGGTGGAAACGGCAGCCAGAAGACGGCGAATCTTCTGTATGAGGAAGGCCTGAATGTGATTCATCTGCCGAAGACGATCGACAATGACCTGTTCGGGACGGATGTGACCTTTGGCTTCCAGAGCGCCATCAATATCGCGACGGAAGCGATTGACTGTATTCACACCACGGCTTCTTCTCATGGCCGTGTGTTTATTGTGGAGGTCATGGGACATAAGGTTGGCTGGCTGACGCTGTATGCGGGAGTCGCGTCCGGCGCGGACATTATCCTTCTGCCGGAGATCCCGTATGATCTTGACGTCATCTGCAAGGCGTTGCGGGCCCGTAACAAGGCAGGCAAGCGGTTTTCCATCCTGGCTGTGGCGGAGGGCGCCATCTCGAAGGAAGACGCGGCCTTGTCAAAGAAGGATTACAAGAAGAAGCTGGAGGAGCGCGCGGCGATCTATCCGTCCGTCTCTTATGAGCTTGGCGCGCAGATCACCAAGGCTACCGGGCAGGAGGTGCGTGTGACGGTGCCGGGGCATACGCAGCGCGGCGGCGAGCCATGCCCGTATGACAGAGTGCTGTCTACCCGTCTGGGCGCAGAGGCAGCGGCGCTGATCGCAAAGAAGAAATTCGGTTACATGGTCGCTTATATCGGCGACGACGTGAAGGCAGTTCCGCTGAAGGACGTCGTGGGCAAGTTAAAGACGGTGGATCCGGAATGCAACATGGTCAAGGAAGCCAGGATGGTCGGCATCAGCTTCGGAGACAGATAACAGAGTTCCGCGGCTTTTGCGGGCAGAGGAAAAGAGGGAATCGGCAGGCATGTCATATACCGCGTTGTATCGCAAGTGGCGTCCGGCACAATTTGGCGATGTAAAAGGGCAGGATCATATTGTGCAGACATTGAAAAACCAGATTATCAGCCAGAGGATTGGCCACGCCTATCTGTTCTGCGGTACCCGGGGGACGGGCAAGACTTCGGTTGCGAAAATCTACGCCAGGGCGGTCAACTGCGAGCATCCGGTGGATGGAAGCCCCTGCAATGAGTGTGATACCTGCAGGGGCATCCTTTCCGGCGGCTCCATGAATGTGGTAGAGATTGATGCGGCCTCCAATAACGGCGTGGAGAACATCCGCGAGATCCGTGAGCAGGTGCAGTATCCGCCCACAGACGGCCGCTACCGGGTCTACATCATCGACGAGGTCCACATGCTGTCGACAGGCGCGTTCAACGCGCTGTTAAAGACGCTTGAGGAGCCACCCTCCTATGTGATTTTTATTCTTGCGACGACGGAGGTAAACCGGATTCCGGTTACCGTTCTGTCACGATGCCAGCGATATGATTTCAGACGGCTTACGGTAGATACCATCACGGCCCGGCTTCTGGAATTGTCAGATGCGGAGGGCATCCGGGTGGAGGAGAAGGCGCTTCGCTACATTGCGAAGGCGGCGGACGGAGCGATGCGCGACGCGCTCAGCCTTCTGGATCAGTGTGTTGCTTTCCATTATGACACCCTGCTGACCTATGACAATGTGCTTGACGTGCTGGGCGCTGCGGATGTGAGCGTATTCAGTCGGCTGCTGCGGGCAGTACTCGGCGATGAGACGACGGAATGCATGAGACTTCTGGAGGAGATGGTGATCCAGGGGCGTGAGCTGGGACAGTTTGTCACAGATTTTATCTGGTATCTGCGCAATCTGCTGATTTTAAAGTCTGCCGACGACGCGGAGAACATGCTGGAAATGTCGGAGGAAAACATCAGACAGCTTGCCGAGGAGGCAGAGATGATCGACGAGGATACGCTGATGCGTTTCATCCGCGTGTTTTCCGATCTTTCCGGGCAGCTGCGCTATGCGTCTCAGAAACGAGTGCTGATTGAGGTGGCTCTGATCCGGCTGACCAGGCCGCAGATGGAACAGAATCTGGATTCGATTCTTCAGCGCCTGACTGTGCTTGAGGAGAAGGTGGAGAAGGGGATCTCTCCGGAAGAGATGCGGCAGATGGCGGCGCAGATCGGCGTCGGTGCGGCAGGCGGAAGTCAGGGCGACAGCCAGCCGGAAGCGGTCGGAGACCCGGAGGATGCGCGACTCGTGACGATTCCGAAGGCGCAGCTCGAGGATTTAAACCTGATCCGTCAGGACTGGGGGCGGATTACGAGGGAGCTGGGCGGAGCGATTCGCCCGATGCTGAGAAATACATTTCTGGAACCGGCGGGAGACGGTTGCCTGTGTATGGTATTCACAGACCAGATGGAATATGAATATGGAAGAAAACCAGAGTGTCTGGGAGAAATTGAGCGATATATTGAGGAGCAGTATGGGAAGGAAATCTCTGTGAAGGCGCGGCTCCGGGAAAACGGCGAGCGGCTGGATACGGTTTATGTCAGCGACGAAGAGCTGAAGGCGGCGATTCAGGGGATTGAGATTGAAATAGAGGACTGACTAATATACAGGGAGGCAGGAAACCATGGCAAAACGTGGCGGATTCTCAGGCGGAATGCCGGGAAATATGAATAATCTGATGAAGCAGGCCCAGAGGATGCAGAGGCAGATGGAAGAGGTCAGCAGAGAGCTTGAGACAAAGGAGTACGAAGGCTCTGCCGGAGGCGGCGCGGTGACCGTGACGGTGACCGGCAAGAAGGAGGTCGTCGCCGTCAAGCTTTCGGAAGCGGTAGTGCCTCCGGATGACATCGAAATGCTGCAGGATCTGATTGTGGCGGCGACGAACGGAGCCTTTCGCAAGATGGAGGAGGAGTCGCAGGCGGCCATGGCAAGGTTTACGGGCGGCGGACTGGGCGGAGGCCTTTCATTCTAAATGGATTATTACAGCAGCCAGATTACGAAATTGATTGAGGAGTTGTCGAAGCTTCCCGGCGTGGGAAGCAAATCGGCTCAACGCCTGGCCTTCCACATTATCGGCATGCCGCAGGAGCAGGTGGACAGCCTGGCGGGGGCGATCGTCAGCGCGAAGGCGAATATCCGTTACTGCAAGGAATGCTACACGCTGACGGACCAGGAAAAGTGTCCGATCTGCAGCAGCGAAAAACGGGATCACCAGACGATTATGGTTGTGGAGAATCCGCGGGATCTGGCCGCCTATGAAAAGACCGGAAAATATGAGGGCGTTTACCATGTGCTGCACGGGGCGATTTCTCCGATGCTTGGTATCGGGCCGAACGATATCAGGCTGAAGGAGCTGATGCAGCGGTTGCAGGGGGATGTCAGTGAGGTAATCATAGCGACGAATTCCAGCCTGGAGGGGGAGACGACGGCCATGTACATCAGCAAGCTGATTAAACCTACGGGAATACGGGTCAGCCGAATTGCCAGCGGAGTGCCGGTGGGAGGCGATCTGGAATATATAGACGAAGTAACCCTGCTGAGGGCTCTGGAGGGAAGAACCCCGCTGTGACAGGATGTTTTCCGGGAATGAGGAGTGCAAAAGATGGACAAATACGAGTTTAACATCAAGGTTGAACAGATGCGGAAGCTTGTAAACAAAAGTGACTATGAGACTGCGATGAAGATCGCGGATACCATAGACTGGAAGAAGGTTCGCAACGCCAACCTTCTTTCTATGGTCGCGACGATATACGAAAAGAACGGCGAGTATCAGGACGCGAAGGACATCCTGCTGCTTGCCTTTGAGCGTGCGCCGATCAGCAAGCGTCTGCTGTACAAGCTGACGGATCTGGCGTTAAAGAGCGGCGATGTCGAAGAGGCGGACGCCTATTATCGGGAGTTCTGCGATCTGGCAGGGGATGATTCCCGTCAGTATCTGCTTCGCTATAAGCTCCTCCGGGGGATGGACGCGCCGCTCCAGCAGCAGATTCATGCGCTTGAGCGTTATACGATGGAAGAGCTGGACGAAAAATGGCTGTATGAGCTGGCGGAGCTTTACCGGAAAGCAGGCGACGAGAAGAAATGCATCAGCACCTGCGACAGGATTATGCTGATGTTTGGCCTGGGCAAGTATGTGGACAAGGCGATGGAAATGAAGCTCCAGTTTGCGCCGTTAAACCAGTATCAGCAGGATCTGGCAGAAAACCGGGAAAAGTACGAAGAGAAGCTGCGTGAGGTGGAGCAGTCCTTTGAGGAGGATTCCGACGAGCCGGTTGACGATGGGACATTCCCTGAGAGCGATGCTTTGGCGAAGCCCCGCGAGAATCGGGCGGAGGAAATCCTGGGTGACGAAGAGGAGGCTTTGCAGGAGCAGCCTGTTGTCAGGCAGGAAGCCCCGGAACCAAAATCCCGGGAAGCGGAGCCTCAGATTCAGGAATCCCGGGAGCCGGAGCCGCAGGTTCAGGAGCCGGTGCTTTCCGTATCCTATGAAAAGGAGGATCTGGAAGCTGCGGTGAAGCAGGCGGAGACGGAGGAAAAGCTGGCCAAAGAGATGTCCCGTCTGGGAGACGTTCCGGTGAAGGAGGACTCTGCCCTTGGCAAGACCCGCGTGCTGAGCGAGTTAAAGCGGACGGCAAATCAGACGGTCTCGCAGGATACCAAGGTAATCGAATGGAAGGACGACGCCCGGGCGTCAAAGCAGTCCGGACTGGTAGTGGAGGAGATTGCGGATTCCGGGGATTCTGTCCGCCCTGTGCTCACAAGGCATCTGATGATCGAAGCGAGGACGCCGGAGCGGGGACTGGACAGGGCGGTGCGCATGCTTAAGCAGATCCACAAGGAGACTGGCGTGCGCAATCCGGTGGTGAAGATCACGGGCTCCCGCATGAATAAGCGGGGGATTTTTGCAAGCATTGATAAGCTGTCAGGCAAGGATCTGGTGATTGAAGAGGCGGGCGATTTAAATCAGGAGACGCTTAAGGAGCTGGAAAAGCTGATGGCGCAGGACGCGTCTGGCATGCGGATCCTCCTCATTGACAATCCGAAACAGATGTCGATGCTGCATGAGCAGAATCCATCGCTTGCAGATAAGTTCGAATGGATCGTGTGTGAGCAGCAGGACGCGGCAAGGATGAGCGGAGAGAGTCCGAAGGCAAAAAAGGAAGAGCCTTCTGCAAAATCAAAGCAGCCGCAGGCGGAAACGACCGGGACGGCGGCGCGCCGGGAACCGGAGCCCGTGCCGGAGAGCGTGGCTTTGCCGGAGGACGATCGCCCGGTTCGCCGTGTTGTGCCGGTTCATGACGGAGCGATGCGCGCGCCGGATCCGGAGCCGGATTATCCTTCTGCACAGGTCCGGGAGCCGGCGGACAATGAGGAGATGGATATTGACGAATTTGCGCAGTACTGCTGTAAATATGCGTCTGAAATCGACTGCAGCATTACGGGCAAGAGTATGCTGGCCCTCTATGAGAGAATTGAGATTCTGGAGGAGGATGGGATCCGGCTGACGAAGGAATCCGCGGAGGATCTGATTGAAGAGGCGGCGGACCGGGCGGAGAAGCCGTCGATCGGCAGACGCATCAAAGGATTGTTTTCCTCCAAATATGATAAAGACGGTTTGCTAATTTTAAAGGAAGAGCATTTTATATCATGATGAGCGAAATCAGGTTAATTGCACTGGATCTGGACGGGACTCTTCTGGACGAGGAAAAACGTCTCTCGCCCAGGAATGAGGCGGCGTTGAGAAAGTGCGCCGAGAGAGGGATTCTTCTCGCGCCCTGCACAGGCAGAAACTGGATGGGAGTGCCGGAATTTGTCCGTTGTCTTCCCGGCGTCGATTACGCGATCACAGTGAATGGCGCCGTGATTGAGGATGTGAAACACCATCAGGTGCTTGAGGAGACGAAGCTGGCGAACCGGCAGGCGCTACAGCTTCTTGAGCTGGCAAAAAATTCCGGCGCGATTATGTATGATGTGTATATGGGCGGTCGGGGATATGGGGAAAAACGGTTTCTGGACAATATTGAAGCGAGCGGTCTCCCGCCCTTTTTTCAAAAACTGGTTCTGGATACCAGAAAACCGGTGCCTGACGTGACAGAGGAAGTCCGCAGACAGGGAATCCCGGTTGAAAAAGTGAATTTCATGTTCCGCGACATGGAGGAGCGCCGCCGCGTAAAGGAGATGCTCGTGGCCAGAGGAGATGTAGAGGTCAGCGCGTCCTATGAGTTTAACCTGGAGATCAATGCTCCTGGCGCGACCAAGGGAGAAGCGCTTGTCCGGCTGGCAGATCGCCTTGGGATTCAGAGATGCCAGACGATGGGCTTTGGCGACGGGGAGAATGACCTGACCATGATGGAGTTAGCCGGGATCGGGGTCTGTATGGCAAACGGGATGGAGACGGTAAAGAAAAAAGCGGATTACATAACTGCCACGAATCAGGAAGACGGCGTGGCTTTGGCGATCGAGAAGCTGGTTTTGAACCGGGGACAGTAGCGTGAATATGGAATTTGTGACGAGTCATTGGCTTGCGTTTGCGGTTGGCATCTTTCTGCTGGCCATGACGCTTTACGGGCATGAGAGGGGCTTTATCCGCCTTGCGGTGACTATGTTTTCGCTGTTCATCAGTCTGATTGTGATGCGCGTCGCCTCTCCGTATGTGACGGATTTTGTGAAAAACAACACGGAGCTTCAGTCGGCCATCGGAGAGACCATGCTTAAGATGGCCGGCGCGGATGAGCTGCAGCTTGAGACGGAGCTGCCGTCGCTGCAGAGGGAGCTGATAGAAAGCCTCGCCCTTCCCGAGCCGATGAAGGAGGCGCTTCTGGAGAATAACAATCACGAAATCTATGAAATTCTGGGCGTTGATGCGTTTGTCGATTACCTGGCTTCGGGTCTGGCGCGCATGGCAGTGAATCTGATCGGCTCAGTGATCCTGTTTCTGATTACCTTTGTGGGTCTGCGTCTTGTCGTGAAC
>JAJQCO010000134.1 GCA_021202655.1 Clostridiales bacterium
GCTAAGACGACGCCCTCTCACGGCGTAAACCCGGGTTCGATTCCCGGCGAGGTCAGACCAACACAAGCAGGAAACGGCGTGACATCAGTCACGCCGTTTCCTTTTTATATCCTGCTGATCTGTTCTATCGCGTATAACGGAAGATTCACAAGCCAGTCTTCCTTTTTATAATCTGTCATGGAAGTACGAACAGATACTTCAGGCAAAAACTTCTCCCGATACGTCTTCAGACTCTTCGCTTTCAGATTTACTTCTGCCTTTACTTCAACCGGAATGATCCGTTCGCCTGTATCAACAACAAAATCAATCTCACAGGAACCTCTGTCATTGGTGTAATAGTAAACGCCCAGATCTTCTATCGTTTTCAGCTGTTGACAGACATACTGTTCGGTAAGAGCGCCTTTGAATTCAACAAAAAGATCATTGCCATCAAGTAATGTGCGCTGGCGAAGCCCTGCCATACAGCCAAGCAGCCCAACATCTACCAGGAATAACTTAAATGCCTTTAAATCCTCATACGCTTTCAACGGAATTCCCGCCGCATGAACCCGACTGACCTTATGCACAAGTCCACAGTCGGAAAGCCACATAATTGCCGTTTCATATTCCTTCGCACGAGCGCCCTCACGAAGCAGTCCGTAAATGAATTTTTTGTTTTCTTTCGCGAGCTGGGATGGTATGCTGTTCCACAACATACGAATTTTCGGAACAATCTCATTCGGAGCATGCTTGGAAAAGTCCTGTTCATAAGCAGCCAGGATTCTTTTCTGAATCTCGCGAACCTCATTAAAATCCCTGTCCTCAGCAAAACGCTCCTCCGTCCTCATGATATGAAGACATTATAGTACGTGATTACAAAAATTACAACGATATTTTGAACAGAAGTTACATTTTTTACGTCGAATAAAGTATTCCATGCTTCCTTCATATCCATGCCGCGTCACTCTTTTTCCAGGAACAGGGCATTGGTCCAGGCCGTCTTTCCCTGATAATCGACACACTCCACGCGCACATAGGTTTCGTCGCCGGTAAGCTCAAATTCTGCCCGGCGCAAACCGTCCCGGGTGGGTGCAATCCTGGTAACGCCGGCATTCAGAAATCCCCCGCAGATCACATTCACCCGCTCACAGGCGCTGCATTCCACATATGCCCGGTTATCCCGGATGCCCCATGCATAAATTTCCGGCCCATTGGAGGAATAAAAATCACCCCGCAGCATGGCAGAGAGAATCGTTTCATGATCCAGATGGTCCGCCACCACCTGAATCCAGCCGCCGCAGGCATCGTCAAACACGCCTCCGTTGTGATTGTCATCCGACGCGAAGGCAAAAATCCTGTGACCACGGCGCAGCATCAGATCCCAGTAGGTCGTATCGGCTCCGGTTCCACTCTCATTAACCGTATTGTAATTATAGATTTCCAGCGCCCACACCCCTTCCAGATTGACAAACTCCTCCGGCTCTACCCGGCTCCAGATGGGATGATTATAGGTCACCAGGCAGCCGTATCCCCTCAGCGTTTCCGCTAACCTCTGAGACACTGCCGCGCCGTCCCAAGCGCCAAAGGAAAGCGGAGGGGGAAGCACCTCTCCATGAGAAAGCAGACGTCCGGCAGACTGTTGCATGGCTCTGGTGCCGAGGATTCCGTGCATGTGATGCGTCCGGATCCGGCGACGGTCTGTTTCGCTCACCATGAGATTGGCAGAAGCCTCCAGACCGGGCAGGATGATAAAATCATCACAGTCAAATTCACTCCGGTAATCGGTATATTTGTCGTGCTCGCTCAGGCAAAGGAAATGATAACCGTGAGAGCGAAACAGCTCTACCGACTGCTCCGGCGTAAGGCAGCCGTCCGAATTCACCGTGTGGCTGTGAAGATTTCCCTTATATGAAAAGCCATGAAGAGGAAGACCGATCTGATCCTTAACACGCATGCTTCACACCCTCCTTATCCGTAATGCACAGGCAGTCATGCCTGGGAATCGAGAGATAAAGCGTCTCGCCCATATCAAACATATGGAAGCTGCGGAAGAGAGCGTCCACATGAAAGATGGTATCCTCCACCAGCACCGTATAGCGAAGCACGTTTCCTCTGGGCGTACTGTCCTGCACCGAACCGCGCAGGATATAGCAATCCGGATTCTCCGGGCGACGTCTGGTCATGGTGATGGTCTCCGGACGAATCGCCACGGTGCAGGAATCTCCGAAGTCTTCGCCGATCAGCCGCCCAAAAACCGCGCCATCTATCTGATTGTAGCTTCCGATGAAGCTGGCCGCAAAGGTGGAAACCGGAGCCGTATAGACGCTTACCGGGCTGCCCGACTGCTCGATGCGCCCGTCGTGAAACAGCTCAATCACATCAGACATGATCATCGCCTCATCCTGATCATGAGTCACAAACACGGTCGTAAGCCCCAGCTCCCTGTGGATTTCCCGGATACGGCTCTGAAGAGCCTTTCGCAGCTTGGCGTCAATCGCGGAAAGGGGTTCGTCTAAGAGCAGCACCTTCGGCTGCGTGACGATCGAACGTGCCAGCGCGACACGCTGCTGCTGGCCACCGGAAAGATTCGCCGGATACTGCTTCTCCTTCCCCTCCAGCTCTACAAGCTCGATGGCGCGCCGCACCTGCGTCTCAATCTCCTCCTTCGGCTTTTTCTGCATTTTCAGCCCGAAGGCAATATTCTGTTCCACGGACATATTGGGGAACAGCGAATACTGCTGAAATACCATGCCGATATTGCGTTTGCTGGCAGGAAGCCCGGTGACATCCTGTCCATCCAGAATGATGCTCCCCTCCGTGACCTGTTCCAGCCCGGAAAGGCAGCGCAGCAGGGTAGATTTTCCACAGCCGGACGGCCCCAGCAGAGTCACCAGATCGCCCTTCTCAATGTCCAGATCAATGTGGTCCAGGACGGTATTATCGCCAAACCGCTTGACCACGCTCTTAAATTCTATGTAAGCCATACCGATTACTTCTCCTTTGCTTCTTTCTTCTGTAATTTCAACACGAGTCCCGTAATCAGAAATACCACCAGGAAGATAATCACCACGATCGCGCTGGCAAGCCCGCTCGAGGTAAACATCTTGCGGTTCAGAAACACCTGAATATTCTGATAGTTATTTCCCGCAATGTTGTTCGCCAGAACAAAATCTCCGAATACAATGCTCTCTGCCAACAAGGCAGAAACCAGGATGCCGGAAAAAATATTTGGCAGCACCACCTGGAGATAGGCGCGGAATCTGCCGCAGCCCATCATCTCAGCCGCCTGGATGAGCATGCTGGCGTTGATGGCGTTCATACTGTTGCGGATGCCCTGGTAGATATAGGGCAAAACCAGGATGGTATAGGCGCCGAACAGCATCAGCATCCGGTTGGATAAAAAGGTCGAAGAACCGGAATAAAGAGAAATCACGCTGATGGACAGGATTACCCCCTGAAGCGCATAGGGAATCATGCAGACAAACTGCATCACCTGGCTCAAGCGACGGTCGACCACTACCACCACATACATGGCAAGCAGAAGAAGCGCAATGGTAAACAGCACGCTCACCGCGCACAAAATCAGCGTCCGCCCGATGGAGGTCCAGAATTCCATGTCGCCAAACAGGCCCGCGTAATTTCGCAGGGTAAATCCGGTCGGGAGAATGCCCGTCCACTCAACAAACAGCGAGTAGATCAGCGTAAGCGCAAAGGGAATGATCAGATAGAGCCCCAGCAAGACCAGAAATATCTTTCCGAACAGACCTTCCTTTTTCATACCAGATTCCTCCCCCTTGCCGTGCGCGTGGTGAAATAGTTGTTGATCAGAGTCGCCGCCACCATCAGAAGAATGAGCACCATGGCCAGCGCGCCGCCGGTCGCCTTGTCAATCTGCACATCCCCCTTATATTTGGAAGTAATCTGTAATGCCAGCAGAGCATAGTTATTCATGACCAGGGCATAGGCGGTGGCATAGGCAGCCAGGGCATTGGCAAAAAGTACGCTGAGCGTACCGAGGATGCTGGGCATCAGATTGGGAATGACGATACGGAACCAGTAATCCAGCGACCCGGCATGAAGAATCGAAGCGGCCTCCTTCCACTGCGGCTGGATCCCGCGGAAGGCAGGCAGCAAAAGCAGCGTAGCCAGTGGAATCTGAAAATAGATATAGACAATCATCAGGCCGGCCCCGCTGTAGAGATCAAAATTCGCCAGGAACGGGATCCCGGCCTTCTGAGCCAGAATCGTAAGCACGCCGGTATGGCCCATGAGAACCATGAAAGCAAACGCCAGCGGAACGCCGGAAAAATTGGAAGTCATATTTAACAGCATGGTAAAGCGATTGCGCACATTTGCGGGCGCCTCATGGCAGAAACGGGCCGCAAGGAAAGCCACCACAATACCGATGAGGGCCGACAGCAGGCTGATGCGCACACTGTTGAGGATGGACATCTGATATAAGGGAGTGGTAAACACCTTAATAAAATTTTCCAGCCCGATCGCGCCGCTCTCTTTTCCGATGAGACTGCTGATAAACAGCTGTATCAGAGGCAGAATCTCATAACAGACCACCACTGCCAGAAACGGCAACATGGGCAGATAGCCCGACAGAGTTTCTCGTTTTATTTTTCTCATAATTCCACAACGGGCGGCGACCCCTGCGGCCCCCGCCCGATCCTTTCTCTTAATGAATCGCCGGAATGATATTTTCCTGCCAGTAGGTAATGATCTCCTGACAGGCATCCGTCCATTTCTCGTAGTCGATGGCGTTTACATTGTCGCCATACTGAGAAGCGTCAATGCGCATGGCCTGTACCTCCTCCGGCAGCTCCACATCCCGGATGGGAGTCGCATAGCCCTTCGCCAGATTGATCTGTCCCTCATCGCTGAGGATGTATTCCCTGGCCAGGCAGGCCGCCGCCGGGTTTGGCGCGTTATTGTTGATAATGGTGGCATAGCCGGACTGCACGCTGCCGTCCGAGGGAATGCAGACCGTGAATGATGCGTTAGGATTATTATTTACCGCATTGTCCCGATAGCCCAGAGCATTGTAATCCCAAAGCAGACAAACCGCGATTTCGCCGTTTTCAATCCTGGCCACGCTGGTCTCGCCGACATCCAGCCGTCCCTGTCCGGCCAGCGTGCTCCAGAAGTCATAGGCAGGCTGCAGGTTGTCCATATCGCCGCCCATCGCATAGGCCGTGGCCAGAACCGCGTGCTGTGCCTGCGCGGCAGAGGACACGTCGCCGATGGTTACCTTATAATCGCCCTCCAGCAGATCCGCAAAGCTGGCGGGAGGATTGGAAACCAGATCATTGTTGGTAATGATGGAGATCGTGCCGTAATAGCCTACAATCCAGTCTCCGTCGTCGTCCTTGGCCCAATCAGGGATTTCATCCCAGTAGCTTGTCTTATACTTAAGAGTAACGCCCTCGTCTTCCGCCACAGGTCCCCACTGCTGTCCGACATCCCCGATGTCCTTGGTGCCGTTTTTGCCTTCTTCCTTAAACATGGCAATCTCTTCGGAGCTGGACATGTCAAGGTCGGTATGTTCAATCCCGTAAATGTCCTTCAAATCGGTCCAGGTTTCCACCCAGTTGGCCCAGGTGTCCGGCATGCCGACCGAATTGACCTTGCCCTCCTCTTTGGCCGCCGCGGTCAGATCCTCCAGCGACATGGCGTTATAATCCGTCTCGGAAGCCTGCGCTCCGGAATTTCCACAGGCGGTAAGACCCAATATGGCCACAGAGGCAAGAGAAACTGCCGCAAGTTTTTTTGCTTTTCGAATATTCATGGTATCCTGTCCTTTCTGTTGATTCTTATTCTCAAAAGTCCTCTCAATAAATAACATATCTCTCGGACAGGAACCACCGCACGGATATTAGGTTTGAGTAAAAAATTGGTAAAACCCGCAGAATGCGTCGAAAACATAAAAGAAGGAGCCGCCCGCGGGCAACTCCCTGTCGTTCTACAAAGCCTGCGCCAGAAGCGAGGCAAATATAACCGTGAGAATTCCGGTGACAACGATGGAAAGGCTGCTCATCGCTCCCTCGATTTCGCCGAGTTCCATCGCTTTCGCGGTTCCGATCGCATGGGACGCAGAGCCGATGCCAATTCCCCTTGCGACAGGATGCGTGATCCGGAATATCCGGCAGACGGACTCCGCGCAGATATTTCCAAAGACGCCGGTCAGAATAATCGCGGCGACCGTAATGGAAACATAACCGCCCAGCTCTTCAGAAACGCCCATTCCGATCGCCGTTGTGATTGATTTCGGAAGAAACGTAATCCATTCGCTGCGGCTGAAATGGAACAGCCAGGCAAGGGCGGTGATGCTCCCGAGGCTGGCGAAAACACCGGAGGCGATGCCGACCAGGATGGCCTTCCAGTTCTTCTTAAGAAGAGCAAACTGGCGGTGGAGCGGAATTGCCAGACAGACGGTTGCCGGCGTCAACAGATAGCTGATATAATTTGCGCCTTTCTGATAGGTTGGATAGTCGATGTGAAAGGCAAGCAGAAACGCAATGACCAGAATAATGGAAATCAGCAGAGGATTGGCGACGGCCAGTCCCGTTTTCTTTTTCAAAAGACAGCCGACTCCATAAGCGAGCAGGCTGAGCAGCACGCCGGAAAATACAGATTCTTCAAAAAAAGCTGTCATTCCTGTTCACCGCCCTTCTTCTTTTCTCTATTCCGGTTCTCTTCTTTTGTAATAACAAACTGCGTCACTCTGCCGGACACAGCCATAACGACAATAGTCGAGATCAGGGCCGTCGCCAGATATTGCAGCAGCGAGGATCTCAGGATGCTCCATGAATCAAGCAGGCCCACGGCCGCCGGTATGAACATGACCGGCATGATCTCGATCAGGAAAAGGCCTGTTTCCTCCACCGCCCCCAGTGCCACAAAATGAAATTCCAGGCCAAGAAACAGCAGGACGATGCCATAAATACTGGCCGGTATGGGCAGAGGAAGGACATAATGAAGCAGCTCTCCCACAAAAGAAAAAGTAAGAATCACGCCAAATTGTTTCAGATATTTCATGTTGACCGCCTTTCTCATATTGTACCTGGATCAGATGCGAATTCAATAATGTCATAATACAACAATTTCTCATCCTTGAAAAGGCACCGAAATGCGATGAATATTCCTGATATTTCGTACCGCCTGCAAAAACCTGTCTGCTGCCTTTGTAAGCACCTGATACTTCTTCCACACAAGATGCATAGGAAGACTGAGGGAACCTGCCAGTGGCCGGTAACACAGGCTGCTGTCGCCGGAAACATTGATAATATGATCAAAGCAGACGGCGTAGCCCATCCCCTCCTCTACCATAATGGAACCGTTGAACAGCAGATTGTAGGTTGCCACGACATTGACCTTCTCTTTGCTGCAATGAAGAAGGCCCGGCAGATTATTGTCATGAACGGACTGGCGAGAGACAATCAAAGGCTTTTCCCACAGATCCTGCGGCTTAACCAGATCTTTTTTGGCCAGCGGGTCGTCACGGCGCATGAGAACTCCAAAACTGTCCGTGGACGGTATCTCAAGACTGTCGTATTTCGATGAATTGATATCACCAAAAAGCAAACCAAAATCAAGGAGTCCACGTTCCAGATCCTCCGTCACGCTGACTCTGTCTCCACTGATAATATGGAAATGAACAAGGGGATATTCTGTCTGCAGGGACTGTGCCGCTTTTGCAAGAAAACGAATTCCATCTGTTTCACCGGCTCCGATATGGATGTCTCCGGCAATAACCTGGTCCGACATGGCAATTTCATCTTCGGTTTTCCTTACCAGCTCCATGATTTCCTCCGCCCGTTTGCGGAGGATCATCCCTTCTTCTGTCAGTGTAATTTTTCGATTACTGCGGATAAACAGCTGTTTTCCCAGTTCCTCCTCCATATCCTTAAGCTGCCGGGAGAGCGTCGGCTGGGAAAGATGCAGGGATTCGGCAGCTCCAAGAATACTTTGTTCCCGCGTGACTGCCAGAAAATATTGTAAAACTCTTAATTCCATTTCAGGCTCCTTCTCTGTCTTAATCTTCTCAGTTTTGTATTTTTCGGTATAAGTCAGTAAAATCTCTTAAAAATCAGCAAAATCAGTGTATAACATTTTTCTATAATCGTCAAGCATATCTGAGAATTTGAAATAGGCATTTGCTATAAAAGTTGTGGAAGGCTATAATTATAAAACAGGAGATGAAAAATCC
>JAJQCO010000070.1 GCA_021202655.1 Clostridiales bacterium
TGCGAGAAGAGATTCAGGCATCGAAGGAAGAGACGTTGAGTATCCTGCGGGGAGAGATTCGGGTATCTGAGACACGGATGCGGGGAGAAATCCAGGCATCGAAGGAGGAGACATTGAGCGTCCTGCGTGAGGAAAGCGACCGGAATGCGAATTTTATCCTTGAGGAGATCGACCGGACCAGAGATATACTGGAAGAGAAAATCGGTGTGGTGCAGAAAGAGGTCGATGATTTAAAGCAATATTATCGAATTCAGAGACTGCAGGATGACACAAGTGAGATTTTGTTACATAGGACGGATGATCTTGAGCGTCGGGTAGAAAAATTAGAAGTCAGGATGGCTTAAGATTTTATATACAAAAGAAAAGCGAGGCCCCATGAACAGACAAATCTGTTTGTGAGGCCTTTTATGAACGCGGGTTGTGTAAGAATATTGTTTGGGATTCAACATTGCCTTGATAAAAGACAGATTTTGGATTATACTTTTGGTTATCATGATAAAGATTGGAGGGACCTGAAATGGAGAAAAATTATTTTGACCTGACTGGTCAGGTGGCGCTGGTGACCGGCTGTTCAACAGGACTTGGCGTACAGATGGCAAAGGCGCTCGCGAATCAGGGCGCGAATATTGTTGTTCTGGCTCGTCGGCAGAACCTGATTGAGCAGGTGGCGGCAGAGATCACGGAGACTTATGGGGTGAGGACGCTCCCGGTTCCCTGTGATATTACGAATACGGCCAGGGTAAAGGAAGCAGTAAAGGCAGCGCGGGATGAGTTCGGACGGATTGATATTCTGATCAATAACGCGGGAACAGGAGCGGTGTCGCCGGCTGAGGATATCACCGACGACCAGTTTGCAAATGAGATGAATATTGATCTTTTCGGCACGTTTAAGATGTCGCGGGAGGTGGCGAAGGTAGCCATGATTCCGGCAGGATATGGTCGTATCATCAACATTGCGTCCATGTATGGCCTGGTGGGCAATAAGATCGCCCCGGCTTCTCCTTATCACGCGGCAAAGGGAGGAGTGGTGAACCTGACCAGGGCGCTGGCCTGTGAGTGGGGAGACAAGGGAATTACGGTGAATGCGATCTGTCCCGGATATTTTGAAACTCCGCTGACAAAGGAGACTCTTCAGAGTGAATTCTTCCAGAATTATGCAAAAACCATGATCCCGGAAGCCCGCTACGGCAGGGAGGGAGAGCTGGATACCGCGGCGATTTTCCTGGCGTCTCCGCTCAGCACCTATGTGAACGGCGTCATTCTTCCGGTTGACGGCGGTTATACCAGTCTGTAAGCCAGACGGTTTCTTGTAGGAAATGACAAATAAATTTGCCGTTTCCTGTAGAATACAGCGACAGGACCTGTCAGCGGCAGGTCCTGTCCTTCTGAATTATCACAAAAACAAGGAGTAAAGATATGGGAAAGCTGGTTGATTTGTTTTTTACCTTCGCCAGGATTGGCGGACTGACATTTGGCGGCGGTTATGCGATGCTTCCGATGATCCAGAGAGAGGTTGTAGAGAAGCGTGGCTGGGCGACGGAGAATGAAGTGATGGATTATTACGCGATCGGCCAGTGTACTCCGGGGATTATTGCTGTGAATACGGCTACCTTTATCGGGCAGAAAACAGCCGGGATCGCAGGGGGAATTGCGGCGACCGTGGGCGTTGCGTTTCCGTCGCTGATTATCATCTGCCTGATCGCTGCCTTTATTCAGAATTTTTCGGATCTGGCGGTGGTGCAGAATGCCTTTGCCGGTATCCGGATCTGTGTCTGCGTGCTGATTTTTAATACCGTGATCAAATTGTGGAAGAAGGCAGTGGTTGATTTGCCGACGGTCATCATCTTTCTTCTGGTTTTGCTGGGAGCGGTTTTTACCTCGCTTTCACCGATTGTCTTTGTTGTTTTTGCGGGTGTGGCAGGCGTCCTGCTGAAAAATAAGGAGGTGCAGAAATCATGATGCTCTATCTTCGGCTTTTTTATGAGTTTTTTAAGGCAGGATTGTTTGCGATCGGCGGAGGAATGGCGACGCTTCCCTTTCTGTATGATATCTCCGATAAGACCGGCTGGTATACCTATGGACAGCTTGCCGATATGGTGGCGATTTCGGAATCCACGCCGGGCCCCCTTGGCGTGAATATGGCAACCTATGTGGGCTTTACCTGCGGCGGAGTCCCGGGATCTGTGGTTGCCACACTCGGCCTGATCACTCCCTCTATTATTATTATCCTGATTGTCGCCGGATTTTTAAACGCGTTTAAGGACAGCAGTTATGTAAAGGCGGCTTTTTATGGACTTCGACCGGCGTCCACCGCGCTGATCGCCGCCGCAGGCTTTTCTGTGGTGCTGCTGGTTCTGTTTGGAGACACCTCAGAGGGAATACGCCTGGGAAATGTCAGCGCTTCCTGTATCATTCTGATGGTGGTTCTCTGGTTTTTTACTGCCAGATGTAAGAAGACGAAGGATCTGCACCCTGCCATTTTTATCGTTGCGTCTGCTGTCATCGGAGTTGTGTTCCGTTTTGCGGGGGTGTAAGAACTGGTTCCCATCCGTCGGATCGGGACGGTGAAATGTCCGGAAAAGCAGTCGCGTGGTTCTGGGCAGCATGGCTGACGGATGGCAGGCTGTCCGTCGGGGGAGGAGGAAGCAGCAGGTGATACTTTACTATGAAAGTCCAAGAAGCGGAGCAAAGGCGAACGCTGATTGGCAGCTTTCATGTATGCAGCGGCGCTTAGCGAAGTCAAGCCATCAGGCGCAGGCTGAGCTTAGCATAGTCGTTTGCTATGGAGATTCCAATACCTGGGGATATGATCCCTGCAGTCCGTACGGAAATCGATATCCGACGGGCTCACTCTGGTGTACGCTTCTGGGAAATGAGCTTGGGATTGAGGTCAGGAATTATGGCCTGAACGGCCGTTCCATTCCCAGACGGGAGCGGGAGATGGAGCGGGCCATGGATCTGATTTGTCATGGCGAGGGTTTTGCCGTGGTCATGCTGGGGACGAATGACCTGCTTGGGGGAGGATTGCTGACGGCGGAGGATGTCGCAGGGCGCATGGAGCGTTTCCTGGAGAAGTTGTGTACGCACCCGCTTGTAGTTTCCGGAGAACTGCGTATTTGCCTGATCGCTCCGCCGGCTCTGCAGCCGGGCGAATGGGTCCGGGAGAAAAGCCTGCTGGAGGAATCGAGACGTCTGGGAGAAGCTTACCATGCAGTCGCCGGACGACTGGGCATCGCGTTTATCGACGCGAGCGGCTGGGAGATTCCGCTCGCATATGACGGGGTACATTTTACACAGGAGGGACATGCGATTTTTGCTGCGAGGTGTGCCGCGGCGTTTCGCGCGGATGCGTCCCTTATATGAGATGGATCGTTGATTTCAAACGGGGTGACTTTGTATCATGCATCAGGGATCGGGGGAGAAAGGATTACAAAGTCTCATGAAAGAACAGAAAAAACCGGCGGCGTCAACGGTGCGGGATATGACGCAGGGGAATCCGCTGAGGCAGATTCTGGGATTTGCGCTCCCGATGCTTTTGGGCATCATGTTCCAGCAGTTTTACAGTATGGTGGATACGGTGATTGTCGGGAGGTTCTTGGGTGTGGAGGCACTGGCCTCGGTGGGCTCTACGGCGTCGATTAATTTTATGATCAACGGTTTTGTGATTGGCATCACAGCCGGGTTTGCGATTCCGGTAGCGCAGAGATTTGGCGCGAAGGATTATCGGGAAATGAGAAGATATGTGGCAAATACGGCGTGGCTTAGCATTGCCTTTTCGATTACCATGACGGCAGTGGTCGGGGCGCTTACCTGGAAGATTCTGGTGTGGATGAGAACGCCGGAGACGATTATCCGGGGAGCCTACCACTATATTTTTATCATTTTCCTCGGAATCCCGGTCGTCTATCTTTATAATATCACGGCGAGCATCATCCGGGCGTTGGGAGATTCCCGTACGCCCGTATATTTCCTGATTTTTTCCTCGCTGGTGAACATCGTGCTGGATTATATTACCATTCGCTGGCTGGGGCTTGGCGTGTCGGGGCCGGCCATCGCGACGGTAATTTCTCAGGCGGCCTCCGGCGTCCTGTGTCTGATTTACATGAGGAAAAAATTTGAGATCCTGCGTTTTGAGGAGGGAGAGGTTTCGCTCAGAGGGGATCTCTGCCTGAAGCTGTGTAATATGGGAATCCCGATGGGACTGCAGTATTCGATTACGGCGATCGGGTCGGTGATCCTGCAGTCGGCGGTGAATACGCTGGGGATGGTCGCGGTGGCGTCTGTTGCGGCAGGAAACAAGATTAACCTGTTCTGTGCCTGTGTATTTGACGCGCTGGGCGGTACCATGGCGACCTATGTCGGTCAGAATGTGGGAGCCGGAAAGGTGGATCGGATTATCCGGGGCGTAAAGGACGCGACGGTTCTGGGGATGATCTATGGAGTAGCGGTGTTTGTGCTCCTGCTTTTGTTTGGCGGTTACCTGCCCCTGCTTTTTGTGGACGAGGGAGAGACGGAGGTGATCCGCCAGGCTCACATGTATCTGGCGGCGAACTCATCGTGTTATTTCCTGCTGGTGATTGTAAACGTATGGCGTTTTTCAATCCAGGGAATGGGGTATTCGGCGTTCGCGATCCTGGCGGGCGTCTGTGAGATGATTGCCCGCGCGCTGGTCGGGTTTGTGGGTGTTTTCATGTTTGGCTATCCGGCGGTCTGTTTTGCGTCGCCGCTGGCATGGCTGTTTGCCGACCTTTTCCTGATTCCGGCGTTCTGGCATTGCATCGGCCGGCTTCGCAGGCTTTTTGTGGCAAGAACGGCATAAAATACGGGGGGAGAACAAAATGAAACGCTTGGTGTATCTGGCAGTATGTTTTCTGTTATATTTTCTGACGGCGTGCGCGGAAAGTGGCAGTGACAGGGAGGAGGCATCTTATACGGTAGAGGGGGAGCATTTTTCCGCGCAGGTGATCAATGGCGGCGAGTTGATTCTTGACCTGCCTTCTAATGCGACAACCGGGTATACGTGGGTGATTACCCGCGAACCGGATTGCTTTGCGAGCGATTATGATACCTATATCGAATCCGGAAACGACGACCGGCTGGTCGGCGTGGGCGGTATTTCCGAATTTCACATCATAGTCTTAAAAGACGGGGAGGGGACGATGGAATTCCAGTATAAGAGAAACTGGGAGGGCGGAGAGACCGCCGGAACCTATGAGCTGACGCTTACCATTTCGGATCTGCAGATTAAGAGCGTATCCTTTGAGCAGGTGGAATAAACATAAAAACGGCTGAAGTCCTCTGATACAGAAAGGATTTCAACCGCTTTTCGGGTCGGGCTATTCGCTAAAACAGTCAGCAGGGGATGAGGGGCTCGAACCCCCATCTACGGTTTTGGAGACCGCTGCTCTACCATTGAACTAATCCCCTTTGGTATGAAACAAACGCCAGGCGCGATTCTTGTTTCGAATCAAATCTTAACGCGCTTAGCAATAATAGCATATATTTTTGGGGTTGTCAACCGGATTTTCAATTTTCTGTTCAGGGCTGAAGTAGTTATGGGAGTGTTATGGGAGGGGCATGCGGGAGGAAAATTATTCTGTTGACAAACGCCGGAAAGTGCGGTATATTGGTTTTTGAAAGTGAAGGCGCTTAAGATAATCTTAGGCGCCTTTTTGCTGCGTTGCAGTCCGGCCCCTGTTCTTAAGAATCATAAGTGCGGCGGGAATTTTACCGAAGTAGTATGTAACGCTTTCTGAAGGAAGAGGGGGATGAATGCCATATGAATGAACTGGTGAACCATATGGAAGAAATTAACCGGCTGATGGCCCGGTATGGCGTGAAATTCGGCATTTACAAGAATGGGGAATTCCATGAGCAGCTGTTTCCGTTTGATCCGCTTCCGCGGGTGATCACGGCGGATGAGTTTGATTATCTGGAGCGGGGACTGGCGCAGCGGGTTGACGCGCTGAATGCGTTCCTGGCGGATATCTACAGTGACAAGAAGATTGTGAAGGACGGCGTGATTCCGGAGGATTTTATTTTTTCCTCCAAGGGATATCTTCCGCAGTGCGAGGGGATTGTCCCGCCGAAGAAGATTTACAGCCATATATCGGGGATTGACCTGGTGCAGGGCAAGGACCGGAACTGGTATATTCTGGAGGATAATCTGCGGATTCCGTCCGGCGCCTCCTATCCGATGATCGCAAGAAGCCTGACCCGGCAGGCGTCGCCGGCCGCGTTTTCTACCAATCATATTGTGGATAACCGGAATTACGCGGATATGCTGAAGGCTGTGATGGAGACGGTGAATACCGGCGGAATCAATGTCGTGCTGACGCCTGGGCGCTACAATGCCGCGTTCTTCGAGCATTCCTATCTGGCGGAGCAGTCTGACTCGATTCTCGCGATGCCGCAGGATCTGTTTGTGGAGAACAATAAGCTTTATTACCGTCGCTATGACGGGAAGGATGAGCAGGTGGGCGCGGTATACCGCAGGCTGTCCGATGAATATCTGGATCCGCTCTGCTTCCTGCCGGAGTCTCTGATCGGCGTACCCGGCATCATGGATGTTTACCGGAGCGGCAATGTGGCGCTGGTGAACGCGCCGGGCAATGGCGTGGCGGATGATAAGGGCATTTACTATTTCGTGCCGCATATGGTGAAATATTATCTGGGAGAGGAGGCAATCCTTCACAATGCGCCGACCTATCTCGCATTTTACGAGAAGGACCGCAAGTTTATTCTGGATCATCTTGAGAGACTGGTAGTCAAGGACGTCTCCGAGGCCGGCGGCTACGGAGTTATCTTTGGCAGTGATCTGACGAAGGAAAAGTTAAACGAACTCGCTCAGATCATTCGCGATGAGCCGCGTCGCTTCATCGCCCAGGAGGTCATTGATTTCATCGACCTGGATATTGTGGAGGGGGATGAGTGGGTCCCGAGAAAGGCAGACCTGCGCGCCTTTGTCCTGACGGGCGAGACGACGAAGGTGTGGCCGAGCGGCCTGACGCGGTTCTCCAGGAACCCGGATTCGTTTGTCGTCAATTCATCGCAGGGAGGAGGATTTAAAGACACATGGGTATTATCTCGTTAGAAAAATCAGACCATCTGTTCTGGCTGGGACGCTATGCCGAGCGGGTGTTTACGACGCTGGATACTTTTTTCCGTTATTATGACCAGATGCTGGATTCGGATGACAGGGCGTATGAGAAATTTTGCGAACGACTGAATATTCCGATGATATATGAGAGCAGGGAGCATTTTGTCGAGACGTACCTGTTTTCACAGAATGATCCGAATTCCGTTTACAGCAACATGCTCCGTGCCTATGACAATGCGGTGGTGCTTCGCGACGAGCTGAGCACCAAGACCTTGTCCTACATTCAGCTGACGCTTGACTGCATTGAGCAGGCGTCGGGTTCTGACGCGCACGCCTATGCGCTGCAGCCGGTGCCGGATTATCTGTATGCGTTCTGGGGCTGCCTGGACGACCACGTGGAGGATGAGGAATGCCGCAACATCATTAAGACCGGACGTTATCTGGAACGCATGGATCTGTACATGCGTCTGGGCTATGAGTATAAGGCAATCGAAAAAGAATATAAAAAATTCCTGAATCGCTTGCATAAAATTGGAATCGGGTATAATCTGTCAGAGGTGGATAAGCTGGCGGAGGTGTTTGCTCTGGGTGAGGAGTGGAATACGCGGTATTATGAGGCGATCAACGCCCTGTGGAACATATTCTGAGCCAGCCGACGACTGCGCAGAGAAGATACGAACCAGGGAGTGACTGATTTTGAAAAAACTGCATTTTCAATACAAGATGGCGTTACGCCTAAGCCAGGAGGTGGTCGATCACCATTTCCTGATCCGGTGCAGGCCGATGGCGACAGAGGGACAGGGACTGATCCGCTTCGCCTGCCATGTGAATCCGGAGGTCATGTTAAACCATGTGACGGACGGGTTCGGCAATCATGGACTTGGCGGTGTGATTCGGGAACCGCATGACTATTTTGAGGTGACGGCAGAAGGGGAAGTGGATGTGAGGGCGGCCCGGCTCCGGGATTATCATCCCATGTATCGCTTCCCAACTCCTTATACGACGTCGGATGAGCGCATGCTTACCTTTCTGCGGAATACGGACCGGGAGCTTCGCGGTCCGGTGAAGGGGCT
>JAJQCO010000005.1:0-4630 GCA_021202655.1 Clostridiales bacterium
ATTTATAGCAGAAGAAGGAGGTCTCATATGGCAAAGAAAAAGCAGAAAATATATGTTCTGGACACCAATATCCTGATGTCTGATCCAAATTGCCTGGACGTGTTCGATGATAATATGATTGTGATTCCGTCGGTTGTGCTGGAGGAACTGGATGATCACAAGGAAGATCTGGACGAGAAGGGGTATAATGTGCGGGAAACTGCTCGGAAGCTGGATGAGCTGCGGGAAACAGGAAGCCTGGCAGAAGGTGTCCGGACAGAACGCGGCGGCGTAATCCGCACTATGGCAGAATACGGGAATGTACAGCTCCCGAAAGGCTGGAAGGATAAGCCTGACAACGGAATCCTTCGGACCGCTAAATATCTGTCAGAGACAGAAAAAGCGCCGGTCATTCTGGTAACGAATGATACCTGGCTTCGCATTAAGGCAGATACGGTTGGTGTAAAAACAGAAGGGTACAGGCATGAGAAAATAGATGAAGATTTTATTGTATATAATGGGCGTGGGGAAGCATTTGTCTCCCATGAGGATTTTGGTGCGTTTCTATCCGGCCAGCCAGTTTCCGCAGAACGGTTAAGCTATGCAAACAGTTCTGTGGATCATCCGGTATACGAAAACCAGTTTTTTATGCTCATGGATACGATCACGATGGGAACGAAGCCGGGAATAGCAAAGAACGGCAAGATTGTGCCGCTGCGATTTGTCAATGAGGCCCCATACGGGGCAGTCCCAAAGAATACCGGACAGAGATATTGTGTGGAGGCGCTTCTGGCCCCGGCAGAAGAAATTCCTCTGGTCATCCTGAAAGGTTCAGCCGGGACGGCCAAGACATTCCTGACTCTTGCCTGCGGCCTGGAACGGTGTGTGAATTCAGGGGATTACCGGAAGATTACGGTCACCAGGGCTAATGTCGAATTCGACAAAGACATCGGCGCCCTCCCTGGGGATGAGGAAAGCAAGGTCGGGCCGCTTCTTCGTGGGTGCATGGACAACCTTGAACTGCTGGTTGATCCGAAGGGGGTCAGGGATAAGAGTGCGAAAGGCGGAAAAGATGAGATGAGGGCGAAAGTGAATGCCCTCTTTGAGAGCGGGATCATTTCTGCGGAAGCACTTGGGTTCCTTCGCGGCCGGTCACTGACAAGGCAGTATGTATTTGTGGATGAGGCACAGAATACCACGGTTTCCCAGATGAAGGGAATCCTTACCCGGATCGGGGAAGGAAGCAAGCTGGTCATTGCCGGGGATCTGAACCAGATTGACAATGCTAGGCTCGACCGGCATAACAACGGCCTGGCGTATGCGTTGAAAATGATGCGAGGAGATCCGCTCTGCGCGATTGTAGGATTTCTGGATAAGGAAACAACAAGAAGTCTGCTGGCAGCAAGCGTGGGATCGAAGATCAGCCGGTAGAAAAAGTTCGAATCGGGCAGAAAGATGCATTCTGTCCGATTTTTCTGTGTGGGAAAATATCATCGAAAACATTTTTCGCCATTATAGTATTGGAACGAAAAGATGAGGTGCAAAGCACCGGAGAAAAGAAAGGAGCTATTATGAGTCTGAATGTAAAATGTGTCTGGTTTTTCGCTGTATGTATTTCGGCTACAGCAATCGCGTTGCTGTACCGGTCTGAGCCGGGATTCATTACCGGCCTGAGTGCGACGCTGGGATGCGTGAACTATTGTATCCTCAAAGGGCGGCGAATGAAATCGTAAGGTGAGACAATTATCCCCACCTGTGATGCAACGATGTGGTGAGGAAATTTCTGCTGAAAAATCTGAAAAAATCACCATTGCCGAAAGGAGAAAAACAATGTTTTTTACAAAAAAGTTGCAGATACCAAATACACCGAGTATGTGCCGTAAAAGAATTGCGGATGCCAGAAAAGCCTGCCATTTGCCGGAGGGATCCTGTAACACCTTGATTATAGGCGATCACGGGGCAGGGAAAAGCCAGTGGCTGAAGGACGAACTGATCGAAGAGGAAAACCGGAATTATCGCACAGTTATTCTCGACTGGTACAGAGAGTACAAAGACATGATGCTTAATATGGGAGGTACGGTTATTACTGCAGAGTATACGGATATCAGTTCGGATCGCGAAGAAAGGATGTCTAAACGCAACCGAGACTTGATTCCGTACTTTGCAGTTTGTGAAGATATGTGTATCGAATTCGATGTACAGGATGGAACCAAGGATCTGATTTCTTATGACCTGAGCCATCTCAGCAGATACAGGCAGGTAACCGCAATCCGGATTCTGGAACTTATCATGAAGACGGCGTTAATTAAGCAGCAAAAGACACTGATTTATCTGGAAGATCTGAGTCACCTGATAGGGACATCGGGAACGGAAAGCTGCGGCGATTATTGCTTTGTCCCAGATTTGTGGGATGAGGCTTCGCAACATTACTGTATGCTGTGCGGATTAGTGCAGGATGTAAGCGAAGTGTACCTGCCCCGCTGTCTCAGAACCCTGTTCCTGGATTCCGAATTTGTCATTCATACAAAGCATCATGATATGGCGAGATCAATTCTGGATTCAGGATGGGATTGTCTTCTGACAGACAGGCAGAAAACGGATATTCTGAAAAGATGCCCGGATGCGGAAACAG
The DNA here is from genome assembly GCA_021202655.1 of Clostridiales bacterium. Taxonomy (GTDB): domain Bacteria; phylum Bacillota; class Clostridia; order Lachnospirales; family Lachnospiraceae; genus Brotaphodocola. Next base: position 2,612 of record JAJQCO010000005.1, read on the forward strand.
AAGCGACTATGTATGACTCAAAACAGGATTTGGTATATATCTGCAATGAGAAAAATTGAGGATATTTCTGTGTGGGAAAATGCGGTCAAAAGATTTTTATCATAATTATTGCGGATGAGAAAGGAGAGGGTGCTGGTGATGCGATACACAAAACGCGACGAGGCATCAGGAGATTACCAATCAGATTACATCTGGGAAGCCCTGATCCGGCGGCTGGGTGAATACGAGGACCTAGAAGAACAGGGGCTGCTTTTGCGTCTTCCCTGCAAGGCAGGTGATCCGTATTATTCCATTGTCAAGCACAGCCACTGCCATATGCCGGACGAAATGGTTGATGATTGTGCAGGCTGCGAGGTAACGCGGACTGGAGATAAAAGCTTATGCGATCTGGGATGGACTTATACGATTGAAGAAAGGAAATGCCTGGACATGAGCAGTGTTCTGTGGCTGACACAGCGCAAAGATTTCGGGAAATCAGTGTTCCTGGCACGTGATGACGCTGAAAGAAGGATTCTGGAGCTAGAAAGGAGCGGCGGGAGGTCACTGACCACCAGGCAAGCCTGGTGGCTTGGGTCAAAAACTTAAGCCATCAGACGAAACCTGCTTTTAGAGGGTGATAAGCCTCAGTACAACGGAACGCGGCAAACCAGCCAGCGTGAACCATTAGCACTACGTTACGGATGAAATATACCATAGGCACCAGTGGATGTTCTTCAAGTCCACTGCTCTGCGGATATCTGTCTAAACATCCCTGTGTGGTAGGGGAAGTGCTGATATCTCGTCTGATGATTCTCCGGTCCGCCGGAGAATCGGACGGCGTAAAACATTCCGTAACATTGGCGAAGAAGGCAACCGAACCGGAGAGCCAGGGAATCTTCGGATTCTGAGGCTCAATGGGGAGAGAATCCGCAGCCGCTTTCACATGGTCTGCGGAAGGCGTAAGCCACGTAACTCGTTAACCTGTATTCCAGGAAGGAGGCATAAGCCTTGTTTACTAATGTTATGGCTATGGACGGAAGCAGGCTTATGCCGACTTCCAACATTAAGAAGGTACGGAAGCTGTTAAAGTCCGGGCGTGCTAAAATTTTCGGACACAATCCTTTTACGATACAGCTTCTATATGAAACAGAACATAATCTTCAGCCAGTCGAACTGAGTGAGGATACCGGATATGAGAATATTGGCCTGTCTGTAAAATCAGAGAAGCACGAATATACATCGCGCGAACTCAAAACACTGACTGACGAGAAGCAGCATCACGACAGCTGCAAAAAGTACCGCAGGACGCGCAGAAACCGAAAGCGTTACCGTAAGCCGCGTTTTGACAACAGGAAAGCCACCAAACCAAAGGGATGGATTCCGCCATCCCTGGAACACAAAGTCGATCTTCATGTTCGCGAAGTGAAACGGTATATGAAAATCTGCCCGGTTACAAGGATCAATCTTGAAGTTGGACAGTTTGATACACAGGTTCTGGCCGCGGTTGAAAAAGGAGAACCTGTTCCGAAATCAGTGGACTATCAGCACGGGCCGCGTTATGGATATGATACGCAGCGGGAAGCGGTGTTTGCCCGCGATGGATACTGCTGCCGGATCTGCGGGCGGTCCTCTATAAAAGATGGTGTGATTTTAAGAGTGCATCATATTTATTACTGGAAGCACGATCGCAGCAATCGGCTGTGGAATCTTGCGGCGGTTTGTACTGACTGTCACTGTCCGGCAAACCATCAGCCCGGAGGGGCGCTTTATAAATGGGACCCGGAACTTCCGGGATTACAGGGTGCAGCATTTATGAATACCGTTAAATGGTATATCTACGAACAGGTAAAAGCCGCGGCTACAGAGATCAATCCGAACTGCGAAGTAAAGATTACCTATGGTGCCGTCACCAAGCGGGAGAGACTGAACCGGCATATTGAGAAGTCTCATGCCAACGATGCCTACTGTATCGGGATGTTCCACCCAAAGCATCGTTCAAGACCGCGGTACTTTGAAAAGGTACGCTGACAGAACCGTGGA
>JAJQCO010000005.1:4640-8072 GCA_021202655.1 Clostridiales bacterium
CGACGCTAAATATATCGATCGCAGGGACGGTTCCAGGAAAAAGGGATCGCAGCTTCCAAATGGACGCACGAACCGCAATCATAAGAAGGACACAGAGAACCTGCGAATTTTCCGCAAACAGCGTATCAGCAAAGGGCGCACGGTTTTACTGGTAAAACGACATGATTACCAGCAGGGAGACGTTGTGCTGTACAAAGGCAAACGCTATGTATCTGAGGGTATGAAGAACGGTGGGAAGGCTCTCAAACTGAAGCGCGGCAGCAAAATCGTAAACCCGTCAGTCAATAGTGTAAAACGATTGTATCGGGGTAATGGATGGAAGGAGGTACTGGCGGATTAAAGTTAACTTGCTTTTTAATCTTTTACCCACAGGCGAGCCTGTGGGTTTCCGCCTCATAAATCTATGACTCATGAGCAGGAATTACTTGTAATAGCCATGGAGGAATGTGCAGAGATTTCGCAGGCAGCATCGAAAGCGATCCGTTTTGGTGTAAAAAATATAAATCCGTACACTTCCGACACAACGAACGCAGAAGATATCATGCAGGAGTTCCTGCAGCTGAGCGCGGTTATTGGGGAGCTGCAGAAAGACGGAGTACTGCCTGTATATGGCAAGTACACGGAAGACGAAATCAAGGCAGAAAAGCTGGAGAAAATCGCAAAGTACAGCCATAAAACTGATGTCCAGGATTCGCCTGCTGATTCGACCATTGATTCGACCATAATTTCGGAAACAGATCACCCATCGAACATAAAATGCGGATGTACCGGCATAAGGCTGAAAGAGATTCAGGTTGGTATGGCTATCCATCCCGCAACAGAAATCGAAGCAACCGTATTGTTGGAGTATCTGGACAACATGGGATACCGGTGGCTAGATGGCACGCCACTTCGGGGCGAGACCTTCTATTCCTCAAAAAAGGGAGGCGCATATTACTGGATCAGGTTGGACAAGGAAGTCTGTTATTCAGACAGAAAACTTGCTGTTAAGCAGAAAAAACAGATCGTGGAATTGTCAGCACTGGTGGAGTCGGAGGATTCAATCGTTGATTCGAATCGATGATCATTCAGAGAGAGGAGAACATGCGATGGAAAGCATGAGAATCGGCTACATTGCAGAAACGGATAACCCGGAAGCGCGATGGAAATTCCGGGAGGCACCCTACACGAGGACGATCAATTCCCGTGGCGATAGGATCCGTTCAAAAATGTTGCTGTGCGCTGTGGATTACGATGATGTCGCCAGCACGACAGCAATGATAAAAGAACGCGGTATCATTATTGTAAGAGATCCGTTTTTCCTGGATGATGAGCTGAGGGAAAAAGTAACAAAATGGGTTGAATGGGCGAATCAGGCAGATCCGAAGGAATACGATCCATTCGCATAAGCAGTAATGATTGAGCAGGAGAAGAAGGAGATCTATCTATGTTAATCAATCAAATACCATTCTTCGTAATAGAAAACCAGAACCTGTATAAAGAGCAGGTTCTGGTCGAATATAGCTGGTATCCGATCTTTTTTGTTTGTACAACCGACATAAACGATCATTGTAAAACAGCGCCGTGCTGCGCGTTGTAAAACCATCATGGTCATTGACACAAAGATGGGGCGGCGCTCGGCAAACGGCAAAGTGATCTGGGACAGGCACCTGCCGAAGTGTAAAAAGACGGTACCGGTCCAGGATATCCGGAACCGCCAGGCGCGTTTTTCTAACCGGAAGCGTCCGCGCGGGTGGCTTACGCCGACAGCAAACCAGCTCCTGCAGACACACCAGAACGCCATCGACAAGGTATTAAAGATCCTGCCGGTGACGGATATCGTGGTAGAACTGAATAAATTCAGTTTTGCCAGGATGGAAAACCCGAAGATCCGCGGGAAAGAATACTGCTACGGACCGTTATATGGGTTTTCCAGTGTGGAGGATGTTGTGGATAAGGAGCAGGGATGCAAATGCCTGTTCTGCAAGAGGAAAATTGATGTCTACCATCACATCCGGCCGAAGTCACGGGGCGGAAGCGATGCTCTGCCAAACCGGGCAGGGTTATGCTACAAACACCATGATGATGTCCATAAGGATGCGGACATGCGCAAGAAGCTCCTTAAGAAGAAGCAGGGTCTTTCTAAGAAATACGGCGCACTTTCCACGCTGAACCAGATTATCTCGTTTTACTGGGAATATCTGCAGAAGTTTGAACCGTTTGTCCATGTCCATGCCACAAACGGATGGGACACGAAAGATCTCCGCGATGCTATGGGTCTTACAAAAGATCATCCTGCAGATGCCTGGTGTATCGCAGCATCGATCCTGGATCGGGACACACTGCAGACACCGATATTTGATTTGGTTTACCACATCATGCAGTTTCGAAGACATAACCGTGCAAAGAACCTGCGGACAGAAACCCGGAAATACTATCTGGACGGGAATTTAGTGGCAACGAACCGGCATAAAACCATCGTTGCGGTTCCTAAGAAGAAACGGGCAGACGATGGTACAGTGGAATATACCTATAAAGCGCAGCCAGGCGATTCCCTGGAGGAGTTCCGCAGCAAGATGGCGGAGCAGTACGGTGAGAAGGAAGCGGAGCGGATTGTTGGAAAGCTGACGGTTGCAAAAAGCAAGCGGTGCTACAACGACCTCAGCCGTACCATGCCGGGAGCCGTATTCCTGGTTAATGGCACCCGCCATGTCATGCAGGGGCAGCATAACAACTGCAGCCGGTATGAGCAGGCATTCGCAGGGTTGTCAGCTTTGAAATTCGAGAGAACCAGCTTAAAGAAGAAACTGACTGCCGCGAAGAAAGCCGGTGATGTGGGTTCTATCAGTGATCTGGAGACGAAGATTGCATCTGTAGAAGAGCGGATCCCGAAGGTGCCGGAATACCAGAAGACGGTCTGCAGACTAGAGTTGCATAATTCCGGTCTGGTGTATGTGACAGATCATATAGCGTAGAGCAAGAGGGCGATTCCTCCACGTCTGATCCAGTAGGTCAGGCGTGGTATCCTCGCCTAAAGAATGAAAGAATAAGAAGGGAGAAAAACACATGTTTGTAAAAAGTCAGGAAATCATAAACGAAGCAACGAAAAGGACAATCCCGTATCCGGGCCAGAAAGACGTAACGGACTGCTATCAGGCAGTTATCGATATCCTGGACAGGGCGGGAATGAGCGATGAAGACCAGATCACACTGTTGGCATCCATGAACACTATTATGAGAAGAATTGCCAGGGACGCATCCAAGGCAACAACATATTCTGACAGCCACTGGGGTTGATATGCACGGGATACAAAAAACGGAGCTGCAAAGTGTATCGTGATATCCCATAAGGAAGGAGAAAAAAATATGTTTATAAAAAGTCAGGAGAACGAGTACTGGAATATGGATCAGGTGCAGGGACTATGGACAAACCAGAGCGGGGAAGTGAGGATC
>JAJQCO010000194.1:0-1523 GCA_021202655.1 Clostridiales bacterium
GTGGTATGGAATTACAGGATGCGCTGAGGGCGGTGACGCACTCATTTGAGCGATATTATAATGTGAGACGGGAGAATGTGACGTATCCCTTCGCGGCGGAAGCGGAATTTCATTCTCATGATGAGAATTATTATCTGATCCGTTCTCTGAAGCTGTTTGAGTCTGAGTCGAAGGAATATATATTTTTTGCGGCGGAGGATGAGCTTACGGCGGAGCGGCTTGTCAGCCTGGATCAGATTGCCTGGGGGGAGGGGCTTTCCCGTGTAAAGCCCAGGGAAGGACATAAAAGCACCGATGTGGCGCTGATTGTGCTGGCGGAGCATGTGGAGGATGCGGTATGGAAGCAGACGCCGAAGCTTCGCCATTATAAGAGTTATCGCTTCAGTCTTTATGGCTGGAGCCAGTATCGTCTGGCTGTAATCGAGATTTCCTCCGGTCGGGTGGCTACGAACCGCCGGGGCCGCGACCTGAGAAAGCTCGTCAGCATGATAAAGTAAGCGCGGCGGTTTTTTGTATGGCTGCGCGAAAAAGATAGCAGGAAGTAAGTTACAAATGACAGCATTATTTATGATTCTTGCTGCGATTGTACTGCTGGTTATCGGATATATTTATTATGGTAGCTGGCTTGCAAAGCAGTGGGGAATCGATCCGACCAGAAAGACTCCGGCTTATGAACTGGAGGACGGTGTGGACTATGTGGCGGCGCCGCCGGCCGTATTGATGGGACATCATTTCTCATCGATCGCAGGCGCAGGCCCGATTAACGGGCCGATTCAGGCATCCATTTTTGGATGGATTCCGGTATTTCTGTGGTGTATCATCGGCGGTATTTTCTTTGGCGGACTGCAGGATTTCGGTTCTCTGTTTGCGTCCATCCGGCATAAGGGCAAGACAGTAGGTGAAATCATCAGAGATTCCATGGGAAGACGGGCGCAGAGACTTTTTACTATTTTTGCGCTGCTGGTTCTGATCCTGGTTATCGCGTCCTTTGTCAATGTCGTGGCAGGTACGTTTTACACGCTGGAGGGCGGATTTGGATTCAGCGCCAGCCCGACCGGAAACCAGACGACGGCGATGATTTCGGTTCTTTTCATTGTGCTGGCAATTCTCTATGGCATGATTACCAACAAGTTTGGTATTAAGACGGTTCCGGCGACGATTATGGGAATCATCGGCATCGTGGTGATTGTGGCTCTTGGTCTGAACGTCGGTTTTGTGATGAGTCGTATGAGCTGGATCATCTTCATCGGCATCTATCTGTGTGCGGCTTCCCTGGCTCCGGTCTGGATCCTGTTGCAGCCGCGTGATTATCTGTCCAGCTTCCTGCTGTATGGCATGATGTTTCTGGCGGTGCTTGGTATCGCGGTCGCTGCCTTTACCGGGAGCGCGACGTTTGACATGCCGGCGTTTACCGGCTGGTCTCCGGTGGCGGGAAGCTATCTGTTCCCGACGCTGTTCATCACGGTTGCCTGTGGCGCGTGCTCCGGTTTCCACAGCCTGATCTCGACCGGAACCTCTTCCAA
>JAJQCO010000194.1:1623-2888 GCA_021202655.1 Clostridiales bacterium
CCTGTGGCGCGTGCTCCGGTTTCCACAGCCTGATCTCGACCGGAACCTCTTCCAAGCAGCTGGAAAATGAGAAGTACGCGAAGCCGATCGGTTACGGCTCCATGCTGATCGAGTCTGCGCTTGGCATCGTTGCCCTGATTGCGGTTGGTATGGTTTATCAGACCTATCGTGAGGGCGGGTTTGGTTCCCCGGCGGCGGCTTTTGCGGCAGGTATCGGCCTGATGTACGGCGAAGAGGGAAGCGGCGTTTACAATACGATTTATGCGCTGCTGACTCTGGCGGTGTCCGTATTCGCGCTGACCTCTCTGGATACGGCGACCCGACTGAGCCGGTTCATGTTTTCCGAGCTGTTCTTAAAGGAAGGCGAGAAGAGTTATAAGGATGCGACGGGATTTCGCAGAGTTCTGACTCATCCTCTGGTGGGTACGGCGGTGATGGTAATCATCGGCTGTGTCCTGGGCGCGTTGAGCTTAAGCCAGATCTGGGGTCTGTTCGGCGCGGCGAACCAGCTGCTTGCCGGTATTGCCCTGATGGCGATTGCCGCATGGCTGGGCAATGTGGGAAAGAATAACAAGATGTTCTTTATCCCGATGATCTTCATGCTTGCGGCGACAATCAGCAGCCTGATTCTGACGGATCTCAACAAGGTTCGGATGATTTCTGCCGGCGAGGCGGCCTGGGGCGACTGGTTCCAGCTGATCTTTGCGACGGCGATGGTTGTCCTGGCGTTAATCCTGGTTGTAGAAGGGGTACAGACGTTTTCGAAGCAGGCGGCAAAGAAAGCGGCGTAAAAAGAAATAAGAAAGATACATTCATAAAAGACGGGAAAGAGGTTGACAGCTTCTTTCCCGTCTTTTGTGTAGTGGAGCGCCGCGGGAACGGTGCATATTGGCTGAAGGAGCTGGCAGTAGCAGCGCCTGGAGTGATCTTACAGAAAGATTTCCGGTTCGGCCCGTCTGGTGTAATTGCTCTCCAGCATGGCGACGTGGGAGAGGAAAGCCGCGTCGTCAAAGTATTTGGCGTGAGTGGGGCAAATATGGATGCAGGCCTGGCATTTGATACACAGGCCGCTGACGATAAGCGGGGTGTCGGCGGAGATGGAGCCCATCGGGCAGACGGAGGCGCATTTTCCACACCGGTTGCAGGCCGCGTCGTCGGTCTTTGGTTTTGCCTTGAGGAAGACCGCCGGTTTTCCATCCGTTCCGAGCGGTGTATAATAGGGGCCGACCGGCGTGTCGCCGCGCACGGCGATCGGAGCCGGGATC
>JAJQCO010000194.1:2898-28191 GCA_021202655.1 Clostridiales bacterium
CTCCTGAATTTTTCTGGCGGCGTCGGAGGAAAATTCGGTGAGCAGAGTCATATCTGCTTCATCCGGTCGTCCCGGCGCAAGCTTGTCTGTAAAAGCGTGAGTTGCCGCAAAGGCGGCTCCGGCGACGGTGTGGAAGCCGAGCTCTTCCAGAGTATTCCGAAGCTCGATCAGACCGTTATCAAAGCTGCGGTTGCCGAAGGTGACGACCGGAATCGCCAGGGCGCCGTTGCCCTGGAACATGTCCTGAATCAGGGGGAGAACCTTGTTCGGAACACGTCCGGCATAAACCGGTGTGCCGAATACCACCAGATCGCCTTCGGCGCAGGCAACCGGATGCTTCCTTCTGGCCGGTGTGGTGAAATCGCAGGTGGTCATGGGAACCTGCAGAGCTTCGGAAAGCTGCTTTGCAATGGCAGTGACGATTTTTCTGGTATTTCCTGTGGCGCTGAAATAGATCGCGCGGACGGTCTGGACATTCATGGGATTCTTCTCCTTTATATGTTTGGTCAGTTGTTTTGCATCGGTACAGGACGGTATTTTGTTGTGTCGGATGCTTATGTTTATTCTACGTCAGGAGAAGTGAATTATCAATAAGAAAATAAGCCGCCCTTTGGCAGGACGGCTTTCCATGGCGTTTGTTATCTCGTCATGACAAACTGTTTGTCGAATTCCGGATTGAAGTAGTAGAAATTCCTCTCATCCAGGCCGGACTTGATTTTTTCAAGCGCTTCCCCAAATCTCTGGAAATGAACGATCTCGCGCTGACGCAGGAACTTGAGCGGTTCCCGCACATCGGGATCGTCGATCATGCGGATCAGGTTGTCATAGGTTGACCGCGCCTTCTGCTCTGCCGCCAGATCTTCGTGAAGATCGGTGATCGCGTCGCCCTTGGACTGGAATTCGCAGGCGTTAAAGGGGATGCCTGCCGCCGCAGTCGGCCAGATTCCGGCTGTGTGATCGATATAATAGGCGTCAAATCCGGCTTCCTTTGCCTGTTCGATTTTCATATCTTTTGTCAGCTGATAAATCATCGCGCAGATCATTTCCAGGTGCGCCAGCTCTTCGGTTCCGATGTCGGTCAGCAGGCCGCCGACGGCCTTATCCGGCATGGTGTAGCGCTGGGAGAGGTAGCGCATGGACGCCGCCAGCTCGCCGTCCGGGCCGCCAAACTGTGAGATGATTAACGACGCCGTCTTCGGGCATGTCTTTTTGATGTTTACCGGAAACTGTAGTCTTTTTTCATAACTCCACATTTATCTCGCACCTCCCTGATTGTCCCACGGCAAAGGTCCGTCTGACCAGGTGAAATGCTTCTGTCCCGGATAGCTGGAATATCTTCCCGTCTGGTTGTTATTTTCAGTGTCCACGCAGTTCATGGTCAGCGGCTCATATTCTCTGGAATAATGCTCCAGCAGCTGCTTTCGCTCCGACATGGCAAGGTCAAAGGCATTCAGCGCCTGCGCGTCCGTCGGATGGGTGTCCAGATACAATTTCAGATCGTCGACTGTGAAGCTGATTTCATCGATCTGCCGCAGAAGTGTGGTCCGGTCAGCCATTTCTGCCACCTCCTTTGTTTGCGGTCCAGCCGGCCGCTCTCACATCCCAGCCGCTCTCCATGACATAAAACGGCATGTCGAGGCAGGGGAAAATGGTTCCCTGGCGGAGTCCCTTCCCTGGCTCATAGATGGACTCCCACTGCTGCATGGGAATCGTTGCGATTCCCACGGAAAGTCCGGGCTGCGGCGCAGGAATCGTTCCGGTACAGCCGCAGTCGGACGTCGTGCAGCTCTTCGGTTCTCTTGTCAGTACGCTCATCATTCATGGCTCCTTCCTACAGTCTTTTTGCTGTCCGGCAGGAAGTATCTGTCATATCCCCGCCGAACTCTCTATATAGAAAAACCGCCCCGCGTTTTCGTCCGGGAGTCCTGCCATTGTCCCGCGCGCGGTGTCTGGCGCGCAGGAATGTCGGTCTGCCCGATCGTTTCGCGTGGCGGTTTCTGCTGTTAGTATGAACCGCGTCCTGATTTTTTTGCTGAATAATTTTTTCCAACGATTCAGAAGCCTTGGATTTATCCCATCATCAGCTCCGATGACATGGAAACCTGCGATGCGATTTTTCGTCCGGCGGACAGCAGGTCGCCGGAAATCTGTTCATGATTTTCCCGCAGAATCTGGATGGGGGCGGTGACGCTGATCGTGCCGAACAGAGGGCGGGCTTGCCGGAGGCTCGGCGCGGCGATGCTGCTGATGCCGATCGCCATCTCGTCGTATTCGGTGGCATAGAGCGTATATTCCTGATCGTGCAGAACCTCGAGCAGCGCCTCGCGGGAGGTGATGGTATTGGGCGTGTGGGGAACAAACGTCATCTGGCTGAGCCTTTCCTTCAGCTCTTCCGGCGGCAGATATTGCAGATACAGCTTTCCGGAGGACGTGCAGTAGCACTCAAACGGCTCATACAGCTGCGCCATGATCCAATAGTGGATCTGCATCGGCTGGGCGGTCTCAATCATGAAGATTTTCGACTGGCTGACGACCTGCAGGCTGGAAAAAATTCCATACCGGTCTGTGATCTCCCGCATGTAGGGGCGGGCGATGTCGCCGAAGCTGCCCAGCTTCCTGGTTTCGTAGACAAGGTTGGATTTGATGACAAAATAAAGGCCGAGAGAATAGGTATTGGAGGTCGTGTTATGAGAGATCAGGTCATAGTAGACCATGGTGTTGACCAGTCCGCGCGCGGTGTTGATATTCAGTCCGGTCTGCTGGCTGATCTGCATCAGGGTCAGTTTGGGGGATTCCTCGGTGAAACAGTTTAAAATTTCGACCGCTCGCTGTATAGATTGAATGATGGGTCTGCTCTTCTTTTCCATAGGGATAGGTCACCTTTCGTGGTATCGTCATAAGCATGGCTGCGCGCCCGTCTTTGCGGGCGGTCGGGAATCCGCCTTTGCGGACTCCCGATGATACGGCCATATCCCTGTCAGTATAACATTATTTTCCGGGATTTTCCAGACGTCCGCGTGCAACTCCGTTCATAAAATAAATAGCAAAATAGTTGGCTGTGTGGGCGCCGATATGGGGGCCGTGCGTCTCCGGATAGATTTCCACAAAATCAAACGAGCAGGCGCCGGCTGCCCCGCATTCATTGATCATCATGCCAAGCTCGAAGGAGCTTAATCCGCAGGGATCGATCGGACCCTGTGGGTTCGCCGCTCCGTCGAGCGCGTCCGAACACACCGTGACATAGAGGACGTCGGTATCCTTTTTCGCGATCGCAAGCGCCTTCTGGATCGCGGCCTGGTAGCCGGTTTCCTTTACCTCTTTGGCGGTGATGACCGTCGCGCCGTATTTGCGCGCTTCCTTTCTCTCCTGCGGATGATTGCGCGGTCCGCGGATGCCGAGATGTACGATCTTGGTCGGATCCATATTTTCATCCTGGTAAAGCCGGTTAAACGGAGAACAGCGGGCAAGCGGGTCGTCGCCGAAGGAAGGATAATTGTCCAGGTGCGCGTCAAAATGGATCACGCCCACTCTCTTCTTATGACGTTTGGCGAGCTCTGAGATCGTCGGGTAGGCGATGGAATGGTCGCCGCCAAATACGATCGGAATACAGCCCGCGTCGATCAGCTCTCCGTACTTTTCACGGATCGAGGCAAAGGTCAGCTCATAGCTTCCGTTCAGGGCTGTCGCATCGCCGTAGTCGCACAGCGTCATGGTATCAAAAATATCAATGTCATAGTCAGGCAGATAACCGGTATAGCGGATGGACGTTTCCCGGATCGTCTTTGGCGCCAGGACGCAGGAGGAGAATCCTCCGATCGTGCATCCGCCCTCCCACGGGACGCCAAGCACGGCAAAATCGTACTGCTTTAAATCCTCCGGGGTTTTTGCGACGGGGAGTCCAAGATAGGAAGGCACGCCGCTGTAAAGTTCGTTTGGCTTGACAGATGAATCATAAATGACCGGCCTTGTTTCCATAGATACTTACCTCAACTTTCTTTTATCATACAATGAAAATAGCGAAAAAAGAGTAACGACAATGTAATCAAAAGACTACATTGTCGTTTTATGGAGATTATATCACAGGAAATATTATTGTCAAGCAAAAAAAATAAAACCTTCCATTTTTGAAAAAATCCGAAAAAAGCCGCGAAATTTAAAGAAATCAATTGTTTACAAAATGTGGTTGACATTTTTTCAATAACACGCTATAATGCACACATGCAGAGAGTTGATGACAATATCGTAACGAGAACGATATTATAGTCGCCTCTTGTTATGATGTCTGACGCGATGGAGCTGGCAAGGATCGAAAGGTTCTTTCGGCTCGTTTTTTTTTAAAGGCGTCCGTCATCCCCATAGAACATACATATAACGTTGAGGAGGATGAAACATGAAAAAATCAATGAAGCGCATTTTGGCATTCGTACTTGTGGCGACGATGGGACTTTCCCTTTCCGGGTGCGGATCGAAGAAGGAAGAGACGATCAAGATTGGTCTCGGCACTCCCCTGACCGGCACGAGCGCTCAGGACGGCCAGGCGATTCAGAACGGCGTAAATCTGGCGGTCAAGCAGTGTAATGACGCGGGCGGGATCGACGGCAAGCAGGTCGTCGTGGTCGCGGAGGACGACAAGGGCGATTCCTCAGAAGCAGCAACCGTAGCAAATAAGCTGGCGCAGGATGACAGCATTCTTGCTGTGGTCGGCCATTTCAACAGCTCCTGCACGCTTGCCGGCGCGCCGATTTATAATCAGGCCGGAGTCGTGGAGATTTCTCCTGGTTCGAGCGCGGCAGCGGTGACAGACGCCGGTGATTATACCTTCCGTGTCATCACGACGGACGCGGTTCAGGGCGGTTATCTGGCCGATTGGTGCGTCAATGAGCTGGGCTATCAGAATATTGCGATCCTCTATGAGAATACCGACTATGGCCTGGGTCTTGCCGATGTGGCGCAGGAGTCGACGACAGAGCTTGGCGCACAGGTGGTCGTCCGCGAGGCCTATGAGGTGGGCGCGACCGATTTCAGCACCCTGTTGACCAAGGTTGCAAACGTCAATCCGGACGTCCTGATTATCGGCGGCCTTTACAATGAGACTGCGCTGATTGCGAAGCAGATGAAGAATTACGGACTGGAGGATCTGCAGGTGATGGGCGTGGACGCGATCTTCTCCGACGCGCTGATCGAGCTGGGCGGCGACGCCGTGGAGGGAATCAAGCTGACCGGTTACTTCTATGCGAATTCGGATGAGGAGGTCAGCAAGAGCTTTGTGGAAGCCTATGAGGCGGAATATGACGAGACGCCGGGCACCTATGCGGCCTATGCATACGACGCGGCTCTGATTGTTCTGGACGCCATCCGCAATGCGGGAACCGACCGCGCCGCGATCCAGCAGTATATCGCGGGTCTGCAGGATTTCCCGGGCGCAACCGGCACGATTTCCTTTGATGAGAACGGAGACGCGATCAAGGCGCCGTTAAAGATGGAGATTCGGGATGGCAGCTTTGTTGTCATCGACTGATAAACTGCAGACCACAGACCATTTTTCAGAAAGGGTGATCCGTCTATGTTAACCCAACAGTTAGTAAACGGTCTGACCGTGGGAGGAATCTACGCCCTGATTGCCCTCGGTTATACCATGGTATACGGAATTTTAAAAATAGTAAATTTTGCACATGGGGACGTCTTCATGATGGGAAGCTTTCTGGGTCTCTTTTTTACCGAGGGCCTGGGGATGCCGCTTTTGGTGGCATTCCCGCTGGCCGCGGCGGCGACGGCTTTCATGGGGATTTTTATTGAGAGAATCGCTTATCGCCCGATCCGCGTTGCGGATAAGCTTGCGGTTCTGATCAGTGCGTTAGGCGTATCGACCTTTTTACAGAATCTGGCCATGTTGATCTGGGGGACGGGAACCCACGCCTACAACAGTGGAATCCCGGTTATTACATACCGGTTTGACCGGCTTGTCCTTTCCAATATTCAGATTGGCGTCATCGTCCTTTGTCTGATTCTGATGACGGTTCTCTATCTGGTTGTCAACAAAACCAAAATCGGCATTGCCATGCGCGCCACCTCAGAGAGTCTGGTATCGGCTCAGCTGATGGGAATCAATACGGAAAAAGTCATTTCCTTTACCTTTGGAATCGGTTCCGCCCTTGCCTGCATCGCAGGTGTTCTGGTCGGGACCTATTACGATGCCGTCTACCCGACCGTCGGTTACTCCTACGGATTGAAAGCGTTTGCCGCCGCGATTCTCGGCGGGATCGGAAGCATTCCGGGCGCCATGCTCGGCGGCTTTGTGATCGGCATCGTGGAAACCCTGGGCGCCGCTTATCTGTCCGCCGGCTACCGTGACGCGTTTGCGTTCGGCATTCTCATTATTGTCCTGATTTTCCGTCCGTCCGGGATTCTCGGAAGGAAGACCGTAGACAAGGTATAGGAGGGGGCCATGAAGAAAATCTGTTCGATATATGAAGCACACAAAAAAATCATTCAGGTAATTGTCGCAGTGTTGCTGCTCTGCTTTCCGTTTCTGATTACCAACTCCTATTTCCTGCATGTGGCGATTTCGATTGGAGTCTATGTCCTGCTGAGCATGAGTCTGAACCTGGTAACCGGCTATGCGGGGCAGCTGTGTCTGGGGCAGGCGGCCTGCTACGGAATCGGCGCCTACACCGGCTCGCTTCTGATGCTCAATTACAACGTAAATTTCTTCCTGGCGATGATTGTCAGCGCGCTGGTATCCGGGCTGTTTGGTTTCCTGCTCGGTCTTCCCACCCTGCGGCTGAAGGGAGATTATCTGGCGATCGTCACCCTGGGCTTCGGGGAGATCGTCCATCTGGTCTTTGTCAACTGGGCGGATGTGACCCGCGGGCCGATGGGACTTCCCGGAATTCCGTCGCCGTCTCTTTTCGGAATCAGCATTTCCGGGCGCAAGGCCTTTTACTATATGGCGCTGATTCTGGTTGTGCTGTTTGTCGTCTTTATGCGCCGCCTGATCAATTCCGGCGTGGGGATGGCGATGGAGACGGTGAAAACGGACGAAATCGCGGCGGAATCGATCGGTATCTACCCGATCCGCTATAAGCTGCTGGCCTTTGTGCTGGCCTCCGCGATGGCGGGCCTGGCGGGATGCTTTTACGCCACCTACATTTCCTATATCAGCCCGACCACCTTTGTCTACAATACGTCGGTGACGATTCTGGCCATGGTTGTCCTGGGCGGCATGGGAAGCATTGCCGGATCGGTGATCGGCGCGGCCATCGTGACCCTGGTTCCGGAGCTGCTTCGTTTCCTGAGCGATTACCGCATGCTCATCTTCGGCGCAGTGATGGTGATTATGATGATCTACAAGCCGGAAGGCTTCTGGGGCGCCAGCAAGCGTGTCAAAAATATTTACAAGATCGATGCGGAAAGGAGGACCCATGAGCGAAATACTGAACGTAACTGAGGTTTCCATGATTTTCGGGGGTCTGACCGCGGTCGACCAGGTGAGCTTCCATATGGATGACGGGGAGATCCTTGCTCTGATCGGTCCCAATGGAGCGGGGAAGACGACGCTGTTTAACCTGCTGACCGGCGTATATAAGCCGACGCTGGGGCGTGTGGTTTTTTATGGCGAGGACGTCACAGATTTAAAGCCGCATCAGAGAGTGGAGAAGGGCATCACGCGAACCTTCCAGAATATCCGCCTGTTTAACAATATGACCGCGCTGGAAAATCTCCTGATCGCGCATCCGGCCTGTCGGGGTGAGAAAGTAACAGGCGCGCTTTTCGGCGGAAAAAAGCTGAGACAGTCCCGGCGAAAGGTCGTTGACGACTGTGAAGCGATCCTTGATATTGTCGGCCTGCTTGACAAGGAGGAGGAGCTTGCGACCAACCTTCCTTACGGAAAGCAGAGGCTTCTGGAAATCGGGCGCGCCCTTGCCGCCAATCCGAAGCTGCTGCTTTTGGACGAGCCGGGCGCCGGTATGAACAGCCTGGAAAAGGAGGAGCTGTCCCGGCTGATCGGCGACATCACCGGAAAGCTGAAGAAAAATGTCCTGCTGATCGATCACGATATGAAGTTTGTCATGGGGATTTCTGACCGGATCATCGTTTTGGATCACGGGGAAAAGATCGCGGAAGGGAAACCGGACGAGGTCCAGAACAACCCGCAGGTAATCGAGGCATACCTTGGAAAAGGGATTGAGGACGATGAGGAGTGATGGCGATGGCAAAATTAGAGGTAAAGGATTTACAGGTCAAATACGGAGTCATTCCCGCACTCAAGGGAATTTCCTTCTATGTGGATGAAGGAGAGATCGTCGCCCTGATCGGCGCAAACGGCGCGGGGAAGACCACGACCCTTCACGCGGTATCCGGTATTGTGAAGAAGGCGGGAGGCTCTGTGCTTTTTGACGGAACGGATATCACGGAAAAAAAGGCTCATGAGATCGTCGGCGCAGGAATTTCCCAGGTGCAGGAGGGTCGAGGCGTCTTTTCGCAGCTGACCGTGCTGGAAAATCTGAAAATCGGCGCTTATCTGCGCAAGGACAAAGCGGGGATCGAAAAGGATCTGGCGGACGTGTACGCGCTCTTCCCACGCCTGCAGGAACGCAGAGAGCAGGCGGCCGGCACGCTCTCCGGCGGAGAGCAGCAGATGCTGGCGATCGGCAGAGCCCTGATGGCCAAGCCGGAGATGCTTCTTTTAGACGAGCCGTCCATGGGCCTGTCTCCCCTTATTGTGGAAAATATTTTCCGCACGATCCGGAAGCTGAACCGTGAACGTCACATGACGATTCTTCTCGTCGAGCAAAATGCGCAGATGGCGCTCTACGCGGCTCATCGCGCCTATGTGATGGAAACCGGTCAGATTGTCATGAGCGGAACCTCCAAAGAGCTGAAGAGCAATGACGAGATCCGCAAATCCTATCTGGGACTTTAAACGATAAAATGGCGGAGCGCCGCGACAGCGGCGCATGTCAGTCTGCCATGGTATACGGAGTGAGAGAAATGGAAGAAAAAGATGAAAAGCTCGAATTAGAGCCGGTCAACATGTATATTCTCTTTGCGAAGATGTTTGCCCATATCACGCGGGAGGTAGAAAAGACCTGCGGGCAGGAGGGCGTAGACGCCGTGCGGGAAGGCGTTCGCCAGTTTGGGCTGGAGCGCGGGCGCGATATCGCCAGGCGCGCGAAGGCCATGGGACATGAGGTGTCTCCCGAATTTTATCTTTCCTGTTACGATATGGGAAGAAGCGATTATTTTACCAGCGATGATCATGTGACTCCGGAGCGGGTAGAGCAGAATTTCACACAATGTGTGTTTGCAGATCAGTGGCAGAAGGACGGGACAGAGCAGTACGGCATTCATTACTGCCAGATGATTGATCCCTCCATTGCGGAAGGGTATGATCCGGATTTTGTCTGTATCCACGACAAGCACTTTTTTGCTGACGGATGCTGTCATTTCGTGTTCAAAAAGAAAGAGCCGTAGTCATAGGTTTTGTGGTTAATCGTCATATAAGGCACGCCTTCGGTGTGTCGGTTGTTTTCGGATGGCGTCTGCTCCTGCAGGCGTCTTTTTTTTCGTTTCGTTTCGGTCAGAAAAATTTGCGTTCCCTCCTTGAACGGTTCGTACGGGACTGATATAATGATGATACCAGGGTCAAATACTTTTGACTCCAACATCATAAGGATAAGGAAGGAATGCGCGTTGAGGATTGCACTGATTACGGGGGCCTCCAGCGGACTGGGCAGCACGTTTGCGCGGCGTATCGATCAGACAGAAAAGAAGATTGATGAGATCTGGCTGGTAGCCAGGAGACGGGAACGGCTGGAGAAGGTAGCGCGGCAGCTTTCCCATCCGGCGAAGGTGATTTCTCTGGATCTGACGAAGGCGGAGAGTATAGACGAGCTGGAAGCGATGCTGACGGAGCGTGTGCGGGTGGGGATTTTTGTCAACTGTGCGGGCTTTGGCAAGTTTGGAAATTATAAAAGAGTGACGCGCTGCGACTCGGAGCGCATGATTGATTTGAATTGTAAGGCGGCGGTAGACGTGACGCTGGCTGTTCTGCCGCATATGCGGGCAGGCGATCGCATTCTGGAGATCTGCTCCACCGCCGCCTTTCAGCCTTTGTCGGAGATGAATGTATATGCCGCCGGCAAGGCATTTTTATACAGCTATACGCGCGCGCTACGCACGGAGCTTCGCCCTCGCGGCATCGCGGTGACGGCGGTCTGTCCCTGGTGGATATCGGACACGGAATTTCTGTCTGTTGCCAGAGACAATCAGGCCAATCCCCATCCCGACCGATCGATCCGCAGCTTTCCTTTTGCCACCAGGAGAGAGGATGTGGTAAGGCGGGCGCTTCGCGCCAGCCGCATGGATGCCGCGGTATCGACGCCCGGTATGATGTGCTTCTTTCACAGGATATTTGCCAAGGTGATACCGAGGGGAGCGCTTTTGTGGATATGGGAGCGGGTTCGGCGCATGGGGTGATTCCGGCTCAGAAAGAAATAAAATCGTAAACAAATATTTCCCAAACGACCGGAAATGGTCACAGAAAAATCATGGGACGGAGTTATGGTAGTATCACAGAGGTCAGAAGGGTTTTCCGGGTGGAGCGGAGAATGAATGATGGAGGAGGATGCGCCATGTTAAAGAAAAAGCTGAGAAATGGATTTGCTGTGATGATGACGGTTTTGCTGTGTACGGCGGCTGTGTTTCCGTCCATGGCCGCGTCTACAATCAGCAGTATTTCGCTGAAGGTCACGTCAGGTATCGAGGTTGGGGATACGGACAGCGATGTGAGTGTGGACACGAGCTCGAGTAAATACAGTGTGACGGCGGTGAGCGTGACGAATGAGTCCGGCGAGTGGGAGGACGGAGACACCCCGAAGCTGAAGGTGACGGTAGAGACGGAGGGGAGTTATACCTTTGCCTCCAGCTTTACAAAGAGCAAGGTCAGTCTCAGTGGAAGCGATGCGACGGTAAGCTCTGTCACGAGGAAGACGTCCAGCAAGCTGTATGTTTACATCACGTTGGATGAGCTGGAGGGCGGCGACACGTCCGGCGATTACGACCTGACCGTGACAGAGCTGGAATGGGATGACGACGGGACTGCGACCTGGGACGAGGTTGAGGACGCGAAAAAATATGAGGTTCGTCTCTACCGGGATGACAGCAGCGTGACGTCCGTCGTGACGACGACGAAGGAAAGATATGATTTCGGCAGTTATTTTACGGAGAGCGGGACGTACACATTTAAGGTGCGGGCAGTCTACAATTCCTCTAACAAGGGCAGCTGGGTATTGTCAGATGAATGGTATGTGACTTCGAGCCAGGCAAGAAAGATCCGCAACGCCAGCGATTCGGACTCGGTCGTCGTTTCTACCTCCGGTGGACCGGGAGTCACCGTTACGGCCACGTGGATACAGGACAGTGTGGGCTGGTGGTATCGCCGCGCGGATTCGAGCTATCCGGCGAATCAGTGGGAATATATCAACAATCAGTGGTATTACTTTAATGTTGCGGGATATATGGTGACAGGCTGGGTACAGACGAACGGAATCTGGTATTACTGCGGAAGCGACGGCGCCATGCTCAGCAATACCGTGACGCCGGACGGATATTATGTCGGGGCGGACGGAGCCTGGATCCCGTGACAGGGAGCGGTTTTGCGCCGGTAAAGCCGGTATGACGAAAGAAGAAGGGAATGTTTGACAAATGAGAAGCTTCAGAGGATGGATGGCGTCAGCTGCGGTGATATTTGCGCTGGCGCTTACCGCCTGTGGACAGGGTGGGAAAACGGAATCGGCGTCGGTTTCCGTGCAGACGGAAGCGTCTGTTTTGGAGAACCGGCAGGCAGACAGACAGGCACATGAGTCGGAAACGGTGCAGGCAGCCGCTTCCGGACAGTTTTCGTTGAGCGAGGTTCCCGCGTATGCAGGGGAGCCCTATGTGGTGGTCAATGGCAATGAGCCTTATTTCTCTGTGTCGGATTTGACCGGGGAATCGTTCGAGTCGTACAGCGAGCTGGATTCGCTTGGCAGATGCGGGGAGGCCTATGCGAGCATCGGGACGGATCTGATGCCGACGCAGAAGCGAGAGGCGATCGGGTCTGTGAAGCCGACCGGATGGCATACGGTGAAGTATGATTTTGTAGATGGAAACTATCTTTACAACCGCTGTCACCTGATCGGGTATCAGCTGTCCGGCGAGAATGCCAATGAGAAGAACCTGATCACGGGAACGCGATACATGAATACAGAGGGGATGCTGCCGTTTGAGAATATGGTGGCAGACTATGTAAAAGAGACGGAGAATCATGTCCTGTATCGGGTAACCCCGGTGTTTGAGGGAAGCGATCTGGTGGCGTCCGGCGTTCTGATGGAGGCGGAATCCGTAGAAGACGAGGGAGAGGGCGTCCTTTACTGCGTGTATGTGTACAATGTCCAGCCCGGCGTCTCGATTGATTACGCGACCGGGGATAATGAGGCGGCGTCGACGATCGTGGCACAGGAGGATGAGACGCAGTCGGCGGTTACGGCACAGGAGACGACATACGTCCTCAATACAAATTCAAAAAAATTCCATCGGCCATCCTGTTCCAGTGTTTCCAAAATGAAATCGTCGAACCGGATGGACGTCACGGAGAGCCGCGACGAGGTGATCGCCCGGGGATATGTTCCCTGTAAGAACTGCAATCCATAGGGGGGAAGCGAATGATTCTGATTGTATGTGTGGATGAAAATGGCGGGATGATGTTTAACCATCGAAGACAGAGCAAAGACCGGATTCTGCGGGAGGATATGCTGCAGCTGACAGCAGGAAGCCGTCTCTGGATGAACCGTTACAGCCAAAGTCAGTTTTTGGAGACAGAGGCAGTCGGGATCTTCGTGTCGGAGGATTTTCTTGAGCAGGCAGGAAATGGCGAATACTGCTTCGTGGAGGACGCGGAGCTTTCTGCCTGTCGGACGCGGATCGAAGGAATTGTTCTGTACCGATGGAACCGGCGTTATCCGGCGGATGTATATCTGGACATGACTCTGCTGGAAGGTTTTTCTCTGGCCGGGTCGAAGGAATTTCCCGGTTCCTCTCATGAGAAAATTACGAGGGAGATCTGGAACGAGGCAGAATAAAAATGATATGAGAAGGAGATGATCTTATGCCGAGAGGGGCAGGAAGAGGAGGCCCGATGGGAGGAGGTCCCATGGGCGGTCCAATGGGAGGCGGTCCAATGGGAAGAGGTCCGATGGGGAGAGGCCCCATGGGCGGTCCGATGATGCCGCCGCCTCCGAGACGGCCATACCGGGGCGGATGTATGGGATGCCTGTTCCCGTTTTTGCTGGGAGCGGGCGGGATGATGGCGCTGTTGGTCCTGGCGGTCAGCGCGTTGTTCTGATGAAGCCGGGGCGCGGGCAGCCCTGGGTAACCGGGGCGCTGATTGTGGTCAATGCGGCGGTGCTGTTTGGGATGGAAATCCTGGGTTCTACCGAGGACGCATTTTTTATGCTGACACACGGGGCGATGTACGGGCCGTCGGTGATGGAGGGGCATGAGTTTTACCGGTTGTTTACGGCGATGTTTCTCCATTTCGGGATTGAGCATCTGGTGAATAATATGCTGGTGCTGTTTGTGCTGGGAGATCATCTGGAGCGGGCGCTTGGGCATATAAAATATCTGATTTTTTATCTGCTGTGCGGCGTGGGGGCGAACGTAGTTTCCCTGCTGGTGAATTTCCATGATGCTTCCCTGACGGTCAGCGCCGGCGCCTCGGGTGCGGTTTTTGGCGTGGCGGGCGGGCTTCTCTGTGTGGTTGCCAGAAACCGGGGACGGCTGGAGAACTTAAGCACACGTCAGATGGTGATCATGATTGCCTTATCGCTGTATCTTGGATATGTCGGCTCCGGCGTGGACAATGTGGCTCATGTCGCAGGGCTTGTGATCGGCGTGATCCTGGCGGCGCTTCTGTACCGGAAGCCGAAGGATTGATTTGACGGCGCGCCGGAAAAAGGGCCGGAGACAGCAAGGGGACGGCGTCAGATAAGAGAGAAAGAGAGGGACAAGATGAGAGACGAAAACTGTATTTTCTGTAAGATTGCGAATGGGGAAATCCCGTCGGCGACCGTGTATGAGGATGACGGATTCCGGGTTATCCTTGATATGGGTCCGGCATCGAAGGGACATGCGCTGATCCTCCCGAAATCGCATGCGGCGGATCTTGGTGCGGCGGATCGGGAGACGGCAGAGAAGCTGTTTCCGCTGGCGGCAAGGATCGGGAGCGCGATGAAAGCGGGTCTGGGCGCGAGCGGGTTTAATGTCGTGCAGAACAATGGAACGAGTGCGGGACAGACGGTGTTCCACCTGCATGTCCATGTGATCCCGCGTTATGAGGGCGGGCCTTCGATGGTCGCCTGGACGCCGGGCAGCGCAGAGCCGGAGGAGCTGGCGCAGACAGCCGCGAAGATCAGCGCGGCGCTGTGAAAGAGGAAGGAATTTGCTCATTCGGAGAGTGAGGAATGTCGATCATGAACAGGGTTCATGATTGGTAAGTCCGGATGAGTCAGAGCGAAATGGGGAGAGAAACGAAAGATGTCGGATGAAGATCGGTTTCCCTCCATTTACGAACGCTACATGCCTTTGCTGCGGACGATCGCCGGCAGCAGGGGGATTCCGTATGATGAGATCGACGATATTGTCCAGGAAGCCTTTGTCTCATATTACCGGCATTATCCGCTGACATGGGAGGATTCCAGGATCCAGGGGTATCTTTCGCGGATTGTCCGGAACCTGTGTACGGATTATCAGCGGAGAAACCGGCCGGGGCGATCCGGGCGGGCGGCTCTGTCTGAGTTAGCCGGGCAGTGGGCAGAGGTGTCCCGGAGGAAGGATCCTCTGGCCATTCTGCTGGAGCGCCAGGAGTATCAGGCAGTGGCCGGGGCGTTGGCCTCCATGAAGAAGGACTGGGCGGCGGTTATGTTTTTGTATGTCGTTGAGGAAAGGCCGATTTCCGAAGTCAGCGAGATTCTCGGAATTTCAGAGGCGGCATGCCGGATGAGGCTGTGCCGGGGCAGGAGATACCTGCGCAGACAGCTGGGGCGAAAGCCGCAGAGACGTCGGTGAGAGAAGAGGACGGAATTCATTGCGTAAATGAAGGATGAGGTTCGGGTGATGAAAAATCATCCGAACCTCATTCGCATCAATCCGATTATTTCGAGGACGAGGACTCATCCTTTCCGGCGCAGGATTTGATCAGTCCCATGATGATGTCAACGGCGTCGGTCTGACTGTTCTTTTCCATGGCGGAGATAAAGGCCTGGCGGTTTTCATAGGTGGTATGAATGGCGTCAAGCAGCGTCTCATCATTCATATTTTCCTCCTCCAGAACCGTAGAAAAGCCCTGCCGCTCGAAAGAGCGGGCGTTCAGGATCTGATCGCCGCGGCTGGCGGCCGCAGACAGGGGAATCAGAATGTTGGGCTTTCGCAGCGCGAGGATCTCACAGATGGAGTTTGCGCCGGCGCGGGAGATCACGAGGTTCGCGGCTGCGAACAGGTGGCGCAGGGGGGCGTCCACATATTCGTACTGGACATAACCGGGGCGTCCGATCAGGTTCTCCTCCAGATGTCCCTTGCCGCAGATATGAATCACCTGATACTGCTCTAAGAGCTTCGGCAGAAGTCTGCGGATGGCGGTATTGATATGGACGGCGCCCAGGCTGCCGCCGATCACCAGGATGATGGGCTTTGCTGCGGACAGATGAGTGAACGTAAGGCCGGTCAGGCGGTCGCCGGAGCGAAGCTCCGTGCGGATGGGCGAGCCGGTGAGAACCGCCTTGTCCTCCGGCAGATACTGCAGGGTCTCCGGAAAGTTGCAGCAGACCTTTGTGGCGGAGGGAATGCAGATGCGGTTGGCGAGGCCCGGCGTCATGTCGGACTCATGGATGATCGTGGGGATCTTAAAATGCTTCGCGGCCAGGACGACGGGAACCGCGACAAAGCCGCCCTTGGAAAAGATCACATCGGGGCGGTATTTCTTCAGCAGTCTGCGGGCCTCGGCATAGCCCTTTACGACCCGGAACGGATCGGAGAAATTCTTTAAATCAAAGTATCGGCGAAGCTTGCCGGAGGAGATGCCGTCATAGGGAATCCCGGCTGCCTCGATGAGCTTTTTCTCGATGCCGTTGTAGGAGCCGATGTAATGAATTTCATAGCCGCGCTCCCGCAGAGAGGGCAGGAGCGCAAGGTTTGGGGTAACATGACCGGCGGTGCCGCCGCCGGTCAGAACGATTTTTTTCATGGCAGATTTCCTCTGAGTTTCGTTATAAGCGACTATGCTAAGCTCAGCCTGCGCCTGGCGGCTTGACTTCGCTAAGCGCCGCTGCATACATGAAAGTTGCCAATCAGCGTTCGCTTATGGCTCCGCTTCTTGGACTTTCATAGTAAATATTACTGCGCCTGAGTCTTATACATCTTGAGCGCCCGGGCGAGCTGGTCAGGGCATGAGGTGGGACGCGGGCCGCAGTGGATGCCGTCGAGACGCCGGATCGCCTCGTCGACGTCCATGCCCTCGATCAGACGGGCGACGCCCTGAGTATTGCCGCTGCAGCCGCCGATGAAGCGGACGCCGGTGATCTTATTGCCTTTTACATCAAACTGAATTTCGCTGGAGCAGGTGCCCCTTGTCTTGTATGTCATCATGATGGACTCCTCCTACTGTTTTTTATTCTTTTGACTCTTGTGATATCCTTTCGACGTTTATGATATCCTTTTGACCCTGGTAGCATGTATTATAGACAAGGCGAGGCGGGATTGTCAAGAGGGTAGACCTTTTACGGCTGCGGGGGATTGGCTACATCGGCACCATGCACGGCGTGAGAAGAAGGCATCGCGGAAAGAATGCGTTGGGGTGGCGGTTGTGGATTTGCGGCAGATGTGGTAAACTGAGCGTATCAGTTTGGGAAATATCAGAAAGTGAGGAAGATACGATGCTGGGAATTATTGGCGCGATGGCGCAGGAAGTAGAGCAGCTGAAACAGGAGATGGAATCGCCGCGGATTGTGACAGTGGCGGGGATGGATTTTTATCAGGGAAGGATTGAAGGCCGTGAGGCCGTGGTGGTGCGTTCCGGAATCGGCAAGGTCAATGCGGCGGTCTGTGTGCAGATCCTGGCGGACCGGTTTGGCGTCAGCGGGATTGTGAACACGGGAATCGCCGGTTCGCTGTGTGCGCAGATTGAGATCGGCGATCTGGTGCTCTCGACGGATACCGTGCAGCATGACATGGACGCGACGGGATTCGGCTATCCGGTGGGGCAGATTCCGCAGATGCCGGTGTTTTCGTTTCCGGCGGATGAGCGGCTTCGCGCGCTGGCAAAGAAATGCTGCGAAAAGGTAAATCCGGGACTTGGTGTGTTTGAGGGACGGATTGTCAGCGGAGATCAGTTTATTGCAAGCCGGGAGAAGAAGGATTGGCTGGTGCGGGAGTTTGCGGGAATTTGCGCGGAGATGGAAGGAGCGGCGGTCGCTCAGGCGGCCTGGCTGAATGGAATTCCGTTTCTGATTGTGCGGGCGATTTCCGATAAGGCAGATGACAGCGCCGCCATGGATTATGATGAGTTTGAGCGGCAGGCGATCCTGCACAGCGTGCGGATGACGAGGGAGCTGATTGCGGAATACGAGGGATAAAGACGGGAGGACGGCTCTTTCGCGGCGTATTCCGGCATGCCTGCCGGATGAGGCGGCGCGGTTCCTTAAGAATCCGACATGAACCTGACGTGCATTTTTTGGGAAAATTTGACGAACGATTCTAGCTTCCGTCATCTTTTCAACCGGATTTTGTTCAGGTATAATGGGACGCAACAGTCAGGGCGGCGCCACGCCGGCAGCGAGCCGCCCGGGCTGACAACATTTCATTGTACGCGGACGGGCGCAGACGACGCCGGTTCCGTGAAAAGAAAGGGGAGCTGTTTTATGTTGCAATTTCTGGAAAGCGGACGGGCACTTTATGTGCTGACCGGGATCTGCCTGCTGGGGATCCTGACGAGGCTTGTGGCCAGGCATCATTACAAAAGACTCCTGAGGGAAAGCGCAAATCCATCGCTGACAAAGCACAGAATGTTAAAGGAGCTGTTACAGCGGGCGGAGAGTACATATCGAATGAACCAGGGGCTTACGGCGAGCGGCGTCTGGTTGGAGCATCAGTTAAATGAGCTGCGGGTCATGGGACTTTCTTTGCCGGCCTGGAACGGCCTTGGCTTTAAGTGGACCTGGCTTTGTCTTCTGGCCGGAGGCGCCGGCGCGTTCTTTGCGTACTGGTATCGGCTGGATACCTCTTATATTGTGTTGTACGGCGGCGGAGCGATTCTGTTCGCCATGCTGACGATGTTTTTTGACGGGGGAAGCGGCGATATCCTGCAGGAGCAGCTTCTGGCGGCGCTGCAGGATCATCTGGATAATGTGCTTTTCCCGCGGCTCTCCCGCGCGGCGTTGCCGGAGGAAGGCCATACCGCAAACCGCAAGGTGAGTCGTATGCCGGTTCGGAGTCTGCGGTTTTCCCGCGGAGGAAAGGAGGAGGCTGCAGAGACGCAGGAAGGCGTCGATGCGCGGCCTGCCGCCAGGACCGGGCGGAGGAGAGGAGCGGACCGGAGCCTGAGGACGGACAGCGAGAACGGAGTGCAGGAGGCTGCCGCCGGAACAGAGGCAAAGCTCGAAACGCCTGCCGGGGAAACGGATGTGGATGAGTTAAAGCGCAGCCTGGAACAGATCGCGGCAGGCCGGGAGCATCCCCGGGCGGCGAGCGGCGGCAACTGGCTGAAGGACCTGGGGCCGGAGGAGGTTGAGCTGATCGGGGATATCCTGCGGCAATATCTGGCGTGACGGACGGGGAGGGAGCTGTCGGCGGCGGTTTCTTCCGTGTGCCGTAAAACATGATGGCGGGGCGCATCGGCCGGTGACGGCTGATGCGCCCCGCCGTCTGCCGCGAGGTCATTCCTCAAGCATCTGGATTTCGAGATAGTCGAAATCAATCTCTTCGATGAAGCTGTCCTTTGTGAAGCGGGTTTTGTCATGTCGTCTGAAATCAGAGATGTTGGAATCCAGCCAGATCGGGACGCTCAGATCCAGATCATGGCAGATTTGCTCCAGAGCCTGGCATACCATGGCTGTGCGCGACAGGCTGTAATCCCCGTTTGATGCGACCGTGTCAAGAATCAGATGATTATCCTTCCAGATTTTTCCCCACATGCGAAACATGGCGTGATCCTCCTGATTGTTATAATGATATACGCGACAATATTTCATAGTAAACCGACTTGCGTGCTGTCGCAGCGCTCCATCGCACATGAAAGTCGATTGCTTCGCACTTACGTGCTTTCGCAATCGCCGGGAGCATTCGCAATCCGCACTATTGTGCTACTTGCTCATACTCCCTAGCCCGTCCGATGTCGGTATGTCCATGTGTGCAAGCACACAGTCCATATCGCCGCCGTCCGGGACTTTCTATATAGTATAATTGACAAGAATACCTCCAGTCAAAGGGATTTTGCTTGTGATAATGCAAAATTCGTAGTAAACTAGAAATATCAGATAAAGCGTATGTCTGCCAAGGAGGAAGCGATAAATGACGATGGAGGAATGCCTGGATTTTCTTGGAAAAGCCAGAGAAGCACTGGATGACCTGTCCGTGGCTGAAGAGCGTCTCGCGCAGCAGGAGCAGGATGAAAAGCGACTTTCAAAGAGTCTGGAGGCAGAGAAAAAGACCGTGACAGATCTGTCGGCCCAGACGGTGAAGAAGCGCAGGGAGGAGATCAACGCCAGCTATGACGCGGAGATCGGCAAGGCCCAGGACGAACTGAAAAAAATCCGCAGCAGGCGCGAGAAAGCAAAAAACAAAGGCATGAAGGAACGGATCAAGGAGGAGACGGCGGAGCTGCACGCCCACAACGATGAGCTGAGAGCGAATATGAAGACGGAATTTCGCCGCAACCATGTGCCGTTTTTCTGCCGGAATCGCCTGTATTACAGTATGTATTTTCCCAGGTGGATGAAGGAATATCTGGTTCTTCTTCTGTATGTGCTTGTGGCCTTTCTGGCGATCCCGTGGGGAATTTATTATCTGCT
This sequence comes from Clostridiales bacterium, assembly GCA_021202655.1. Taxonomy (GTDB): domain Bacteria; phylum Bacillota; class Clostridia; order Lachnospirales; family Lachnospiraceae; genus Brotaphodocola. Next base: position 22,998 of record JAJQCO010000194.1, read on the forward strand.
GATTCCAGAGCGGCAGACGTTGTATCTGATCGTCATTTACCTGATTGATATCATTGTGTTTGGCGGGATTTATATCGGCATCGGGAATCACACGAAGATGCAGTATATGGAGCCGCTTAAGAAGGGGCGGCAGTATCTGGATGAGATTCATGCCAACAATCGCAAGATCCGTGTGATCTCGTCGACGATCCGCAAGGATCGGAATGAATCTTTTTATAATCTGGAGAAATATGACGATGAGATTGCCCGGCTTTCTCAGGAGCTTGCCGATACGTCGGCACAGAAAAAGGATGCGCTGAATACCTTTGAGTCGGTGACGAAGAATATCCTCCAGGATGAGATCGAGATGAGCCATAAGGAGAAGATTGACGGTCTGCAGACGGAGCTTTCCGATGTGCAGGAGCAGTTAAAAAGCACCACGGCAGAGGTGAAGCAGAAGAGGCTGTCCGTTCAGGATCAGTACGGCTCGCATCTGGGACGGGAATTTATGGATTCGATGAAGCTTGCGGAGCTGGAGACGATCATCCGCGAGGGGCGTGCGTTAAATATCAGCGATGCGATTGAGGTATACCGGAGAAAAGACGGATAATGGATTCTGTCAGTATACAGAGGATGTGCAAAAGTACGTTCTCTGTATATTTTTTTGCTTCTGTGCTTATACTGGCAATATATTGGAAAAGCAGGTGAACCAGGATGAGGACAGGAATCAGGAGGGTGCGCCGGACAGGCAGGGAGATCTATTATTTTGATTCGGAGCGGATGGAAGAGACCGTTGTCTGTGCGGGATTTTTGCGGGAAATGATTGCCGGGACTGCGCAGGAGAAAGGTCAGGACGGCGTCGTATTTTTGTGTATCGGGACGGACCGGTCAACCGGGGACAGCCTGGGGCCGTTGACGGGATATAAGCTGAAGGAATACCCGCTCAGGCGGGCGGAGGTAGTAGGTACGCTGAGCGATCCGGTTCATGCCATGAATCTGGAGACCTGCATGGAGCGGATCCGTGCGAGATATCCGCGCCATGTGATTGTGGCGGTAGACGCTTCGGTGGGAAGCCGGGAGCATGTGGGTTGTGTGACACTGGGGCGGGGCGCTCTGCGGCCGGGGCTGGGAGTCAGCAAGGAGCTTCAGGCGGTCGGGGACATTTTTATGACGGGGATTGTGGGCAGCTATGGAAATTATGATCCGCTGATGCTGCAGAGTGTGCGGTTATCGGTTGTCATGCGGATGGCAGATTATATCTGTGATTCTGTGTGTCTGGCTCTGGAGGGGCTGTGTGCGGAAAAGGAAGGCTTAAAGGGAATCTGTCATCTGTCCGGCATAGTCGGAGGCAGGGCAAGATAACGACGTTTTTGTCGATGGTTTTTCTGGCGGCCGGTTCCCGGTTTGACAAAATAAACGATCCGGCTGTGGTATGATTTTTTGGATGGCAGAGCTTTGGACAGGCGTCCTTTCGGCGCGGGCTCCGGGCTCTGCCGGAATCAGAAAAATGCTGCAGCGGGGTGAAGAAATGGGAGAATTGTATCATCCTTACTCAAAACTGCCCAAGAATATCCGGCAGATCGGGGAGCGGGATCAGGTATTAAAGCTTTACGTGGAGGATTATGTCAGTACATATTTGAAACGACTGTATCCTGCGGGCGGACGCGGTCTGCGGGCAGGTCTTCTGCTGGGCGGAAGCCATGTGGAGGATGGGATGCCCTGTCTGTTTGTGGACGGGGCGCTGGAGATGGAGACGGTTCATGTGTCCGGCGAGCAGGTAGAGCTGTCGGACGAGGATTTAAAGGGCGCCTACCGGATGATGGAGCAGATGTTTCCGAAGCGGGAGGTGCTGGGGTGGTTTCTGTGCGGCGCGCCGGGGTGTACGCTCAGTCCGTTGAATTACTGGAAGCAGCACGGGACATATTTTCCGGGGAAGAATCAGCTGATGTATCTGAACGGCGGGCTGGAGGGAGAGGAAGCCCTCTATGTCGCGGCGGAGGGCGGCTTTTACAGACTTCGCGGATATTGCATTTATTATGAGCGGAATCAGATGATGCAGGATTATATGGTGTCGAGGAAGGATGCCAGGAGAACCGAGAGCGGCACGAGGGACGGCGTCATCCGTGATTTCCGCCAGCGAATGGAGGAAAATCAGGCGCAGGCCGGGAAGCGCCGGACGGCGGTCGGGTCGCTGGGGACGGCATGCGCGCTTCTTTCTGTCGTGGTTCTCGCCGGCGGCGTGACTATGTTTAACAACTACCAGAAAATGAAGGCGATGGAATCGGTCCTTGCCTCTGCCCTGCCGGAGGAAATATCGGCGCAGTGGGCGGATCCTTCCGGCAGAGGAGAGGATGAGGACGAGCTTGTGGTGGAGTATGTGCCGGGAGAGGTGTATCCGACAGAGGCGGCGCTCGTGATCGAAGGGTCTCCTGCCACAGAGGGACAGGAGACGGAAACGGCAGAGCAGGTTTTTGAAGAAGAGAGCGCGTCGGCGGAGGGGACGGGGGAGGCAGAGACCTCGGCGACGGTCTCTTCTGTCGATCAGAATATACAGAAGGAGCTTCCTGTGGCAGGCCCTGTCGTTGATATCCCGGCGGATGCGATTCTGTATACGGTGCAGACGGGAGAAACCCTGTATGGCATATGCGTACAGCAATACGGAAGCCTGGCGCATGCGGATGAGATCTGCGCGTGGAACGATCTGGGCGACGGCAGTCACATCGTAGCCGGACAGAAGCTTTATATTCCCGCAAATTAACGGTTTATAAATTTCATGTCTGGCAAATAAACGGCTGATAAAAACTTACCGTCCCGCGAATGTACGGCTTGTCAATCCGGGCCGAAATGATGTATACTTACCATGGAAGTCCAAGAAGCTGCGTGTAAGCGCGGAGCAGCTGACTTTCATGCGCGACAGAGCGCTGCGACAGCGGCGCATGTCGGCTTATACGGGAGAAAAACAGCATGAATGATATGAGCTCGATGAGCAGAGAGAATAAGAAGCAGCAGCTGCGGAGTCGTGTCATCTCTTCCGACGCGCCGCCTGTCCGGCCGGGAGCCATGCAGGAGGATGCGGAGGAAGCGGCGCGGCTGGAGCAGAAAAAGGCCCGCAGACGCCGCCGTATTTTTCTGGCCCTGCTTCTGCTTCTGGTTGCGGCGGGAGTGGGCGGATGGTTTTATTATCGCCGCAATTATCAGTATACAAGCTTTGAGACTTCCTGGCAGGTTGATCTGAATGAGGGGAGCCTGGTCAGCTATGAGGCGTATGGGACGAATATTCTCAAGGTGACGAAGGACGGCGCTTCCTATATGGATAATAAAGGAAAGCCGGTCTGGACAGACAGCTATGAGATGAAGAATCCGACGGTGGCGGTACACGGAGATTATGCGGTGATCGCCGACCGGCAGGGAAATTCGATTTATATTTACAATACGCTGGGCAGAGAAGGGGAGGCGACGACGATCCTTCCGATCAGTAAGGTCGCCATCTCCGCGACAGGCGTTGTGGCGGCGGTGCTGGAGGATTCGACTGCCAGCTACGTGACTTTTTATAACCGGGACGGGACGTCTTTGGATATTACGATCAAGACGATCATATCGGGCGACGGTTACGTGATGGATGCGGCGCTGTCAGAGGATGGGACGCAGTTGATGTGTTCTGTCGCCTACCTGACAAACGGGGAACTCAAAAACCGGGTTGTGTTTTATGATTTCTCGGAGGTGGGAAAGAACATTCCCAACCGCATGGTGGGCGGCTTTGACGATGAGTTTGACGCGGCCATGGTGCCGCGGGTGACGTATTTGTCGGAACCGTATTCCTGCGCGTTTTCCGTCAACGGGATGACTTTTTTCTCCTCGAAAAACCTGGCGTCCCCGGAGATGATCGGGCAATACCTGGTGGAGGAAGAGATCGAGAGCGTCTTTTATTCGGAAGACTATGCGGCGATGATTGTCCGCAATACATCCGGAGAGTACAATAACCGCCTGGAGGTGTGCAAAAGCGACGGCAGCCATGTGCTGACCAAAGAGTTTAATTATGAATACACACACGCTGATATTGACGGCGATCTGATTATTCTGTATAATGAGGACTCCTGTCAGGTGTTTAATATGGCCGGGGTTCAGAAGCTTTATGCCGCGTTTGATTTTACGATAGACTGCGTCCGGCAGGGGCGTTTCCCGAATACGCTGATTGTGACCGGGCCGCAGCAGATGCGCGAGATACGGCTGCATTAGCCGACGGGATGACAGAAAGGGGAATGGACAGATGGGAAAAAAGTGCATCGGAGTTGACATTGGCGGAACGACGGTGAAGCTGGGACTGTTTGAGACAGACGGAAGCCTGTTGTTGAAATGGGAGATTCCGACCCGCAGGGAAGAGAACGGGAGATACATTCTGGAGGATGTGTCAGATTCCATCCGTCATGTCCTGATTGAGAAGGAGATCCGGATGAGCGATGTGGTCGGCGTCGGGATGGGAGTGCCGGGACCGGTCACGCCGGACGGCTATGTGGAGGTCTGTGTGAATCTGGGCTGGCGCTCGATCTATCCGGCGAGAGAGCTTGGAGAGCTTTTGGGCAGCCTGGAGGTGCGGTGCGCCAACGATGCGAATGTGGCGGCTCTGGGCGAGCTGTGGCAGGGCGGCGGCATGGGATTCCACGATATTGTTATGGTGACGCTTGGCACGGGAGTCGGCGGCGGAATCATCCTTGATGAGAAGATCGTGGCGGGCAGTCATGGCCTGGGCGGCGAGATCGGACACATCCATATCCGCGACGACGAGACGGAACACTGTAATTGCGGCGGTGTGGGCTGCGTGGAGCAGATTTGCAGCGCGACCGGCATTGCAAGGGAGGCTCGCAGGAGGATGGCGGCCTCGGAGAAGCCCTCTGCCATGCGCGGATATGGAGATGAGATCACGGCGAAGGACGTGCTGGACGAGGCAAAGGATGGCGACGAGATGGCAAATGAGGTCGTGGAGGTATTTGGCCGTTATCTGGGACAGACGCTGGCGATGCTGGCGATGACCGTCGACCCGCAGATGTTTGTCATAGGAGGCGGAGTATCGAAGGCAGGCGTGTTCCTGAGGGATGTGATTGACAGATATTATCAGTATTACACGCCGCTCTCGAAGAATAAGGCGATTGTCGGGCTGGCGAAGCTGGGCAATGACGCCGGGATTTACGGCGCGGCGCGGCTGGTACTGGATCTGGAG
>JAJQCO010000053.1 GCA_021202655.1 Clostridiales bacterium
GCTTACGGTCGCTCTTTTCAATTCGGACAGTCCCTATACCTCCCTGGAGGGCGATGTGCCGGTCGGCCTGGAGCCGGAGCTGGCGGAGTACATCGCAAACGCCCTGGGCGTTCAGGCAGATTTCTCTCTGTATGAGGATAGGAGCGCGGCGCTCGCGGCGGTGAACCAGGGAGAGGCGGATATTGCCATGGGCTGCATCCATCGCTCGCCCAGCCTGACCACCGAATACCTTGCCTCGACTCCTTACGGAAAGGGCTATCTCTATGTGGCGACAAAGAGAGGAGATTATGTCACGACAACAGGTTCTCTCGCCAGTTCTTCCGTCGGCGTAGATCGGAAGCTGAATGAGGAAACCCGCACTCATCTCTATCAGGCAGACAATATCCAGATTACCGATTATGCTTCTCTGGACGATGCGAAGGCGGCGATTGACGAGGAAACCATCCGCGCATATGTCTGCTATGAGAATCAGGCAAAGCTGCTTCTGGACGAGGAAGAGCTTCAGGTTCAGAATATGATGCAGCTGGCTCCGGAAGAGTTCTGTGTGGCAGCTCAGTCTTCCCAGCAGAAGCTGATAGACGGGATTGATGTGCTGATCCGGCAGTTTACCGAACAACAGTAAGGAGGTCCCATGGCATATTTTGACAGTTCAAAAAACAGAGCCCTCTGGGAAATCCGTCTGGAAGAACTGAAAGAAGCCCGCGAGAGACGGCAAAACAGTCAGGAAGCGGACATATCATTCAGGAAGAACGCACCGGCGACCGAGTCCTTCCGTGTACGGACCAGCTATCAGGAATTGTTAGCGGAGGAGCTGGAGGCAACCAGAACACGGCAGAGAACCGGCAGGGAGCGCGAGAAAAAGACGTTCCAGGCAGAGCGGAAAAAGGAAGGACCTGCTCATGAGATGCGTTAGAGATGTTGTCCGGTTGGCAGCGGCAGTCTTCTTCCTTTCCGGAGTTTTGACCGTGGCAGGCGTTATGCATGCATTTGCTGCGCCGGATGTGACGGAAGATGACGACAGCGAGCTGCTCTATGATCTGGAGCTGGATGAGGAAGACGAGGCGTTTGAAGAATTTCTGCGGCAGTCGGACGGAGAACTGTTTCAGGACGCGGAGGAAGCGATCTCGCAGCAGCTTATCGAGACGGAGCTGGTGATGAGCAGGACAGCAGGCGGGAAAATTCGCTATACCTTCCCGAATGGGAATTCATTTACCACAACGACGCCAAGAGGAATGATTACGACCGGGCCGGTGGAATTTAACCTGTCTTCCGGAGTGGAGTGTCTCGTGATGAAGGGGCCGGACCAGGGACAGGTTCCGGAAAGCTTTCTCTTTACAGAAACGGGCGTCTATCATCTTCGTTTCTTCTGCTACCAGGCAGCCGACACGGGCAGCGAAGATTACAATCTGTATGAGAGCAATTACTATTTTACCATTATTGGAGACACAGACGGCAGCCTGGGAGCCATCATGGCGCCGGAGGGCTTTGTCATCACCGTGGCTCGCAGAGACGGGAAAGCACAGGAAATCACACACGAAAACTGCTTCTTCCTGTTTGGCGACGGAAGGTACGAAATTCAGTATGCCGATCAGGCGACCGGCACGATCCGCCTGGAGACGGTTTTTAACCGGGATACGACGGCTCCGTTCCTCACCTTTTCCCAGGAGCTGGAGGACGGGACGGCAAAGCCGCCCCTGGACTTTTACCCTTCGGAACAAAACTGCCAGATCTGGATGAATTACGAAGGAGAGGCCAGTGAGACGACGCGTCAGACGCTGACTGCGCCTGGCAATTATGAGCTGACGGTCAGCGATGCGGTTGGAAACCGGCGAACCTACCGGGTCCGGGTCCGACAGGTCTTTCAGCTTCTTGACATCCGGATGGTCGGAGCGGGGCTGATTGTCCTGGCGGGAGTTCTGGTGCGGCTGTGGTATCTGAGGAGACATATGGAGGTGCTTTAACCGCATAACGGTGACGCACATGAATCGCGCATGAATGACTGCCTGCGCAGTCCGCGATCGACACGATAGTACCCGACATCATGTCGTTTACTATAATATATCAATAAGGAACCCAAAACACGACAGGGTTTCGGCATGAAAAAATGCCAGATATCTTTCAATAAAAGGAGGAAGAGAAATGAACCTGATGAATTTAATCCTTGTGAGCGCAACTTCAACGAATCCGTTTGAGACGGTGAGCGCGCCGGTCATTGAGCTGATCGACATGGCTCTGACGCCGGCATTGGGAATCGTAGGAGCGCTGGGCGCAATCTACTGCATTTTCCTGGGCGCGAAGCTGGCAAAGGCAGAGGAGCCGCAGGACAGAGAGAAGGCTAAGAATTCTCTGAAAAATGCCATTATCGGATTCGTTCTGATCTTTGTTCTGATCGTAGTGTTAAAGCTGGGCATGTCGGCGATGCAGACCTGGATGACAAGCGCGGTATCTTAACAGACGGCGCGTGCGATAGTGAATCGGGGGAGCGGTTGTTTCTTTGCCGCTCCCCCGGCGTGTATCAGGGGAAAGAGGTGCGGATAATGAAAAAGGCGACGGTAATGTTCCTTCTTTGCGTCGTGACCGGTATGTTTGTCACAGGCTGTAATTCTCTGTTTGCCAGCGGAAAGGCAGAATTTTCGGAAATCACCAGCTCCGTGGCGGCTACGGAAGCAGATCCGGAAGCGGAGGAGAGCGAAAGCCCGGCTGTAGATGAAAATGGAAACATTGTTTCCATGCTGGATTATTTTGAAATGAATATGGCCGAACGGTTTTCCAATCTGGAGGGCACGCCGGCGTTTCAGATTCGCGAGGGGCATTCCGACAGCAATGAAGACATCGAGGATTTTCAGATTGGAGATCTTTTGTCAGACGGGACATTTATCTATGCCTATACGACGCTTGTGTCGAGCGGATCCTATGCCGGGAAGATGGTTCACTGTGCGGCATTTTACAATTATAAAAGCGGCGACCTGCGCGTTTTTCATGAAAATTATTTTGACCGGGAAAGCGATGAAGAGGAAAGCACAGAGTCTTTGTCTCTGCAGATTTGCGGAGAGGGAGACGACATGCAGATTTTTATCTATGACAATGGCTGCGCCTTTCTTTATAACGCACGGGGAGAGGCCGTCCTGGTTACGGATGTGGAAAGTTTCGCGCGCAGTCAGTACCCGGATGTTCATTCGGTTACCGTAGTCCATGCGCTCTATGACGGAGAAAACCGATTCTACCTGGAGCTGGCGATTGAGAAAGAGGAACTGGATCTGGGAGAGGAGGATGAGACGGACATCGATTCCGATTACGAAGAGGACGAGGACGATGAAGAGATGGAGGAGGCAGAGAGCGAGGCAGAGGATAAGCTGGAGGATTTGATCCTGGTTTATGAATTTTCTGTCGTTTCCTCCGATCTGTATCAGTACAATACGGCGTTCGAGAATCAGAAAGCGGCCTGGATTGCCATGACAAAGGACGTGGAGTATACGGAAGCGCCGGACGGCGTAGCTGACTGGACCGAGGTGCTGTCCGACATTCCGGATCAGTGGGGTCAGGTGTACATGCCCGGCAAGGATAATCTGGGGCTCAGCACCTGGGTGGACGGCGTGTCCTTCGAGACATACGAGGACGGATACCTCTGCAGCTTTGTCGCGTCTTCCGATAAGTATCAGGATTTTACAAACCTGACGTTAAATACCAATCTGAACGATGTATTCACGGTTGTGGACGGGCATTATTCTCAGATCAGCGGGACGACCGGCGATTCCTTCTCCATGACAGACGCGCAGACCTTCAAGAGGACATACATTCTTGTCACCTATGAAGAGGAGGAGGATGAGGAGGGCAATACCAAAAAGAAGAAGGTCACCACAACCTGTGAGCAGACGTTGTCCAATGTGTACGTCCGCAGATACTGCGACCTGAACAATTCCTCGTGTGAAAGCTACTGGGTTTTGGAGGAGGACGACGATGACGACATCACGACGCTGGGAGAGATGATAAACGGAGGCGTACTCTGCGCCAGCGAAGAAACGCTTTACTGGATTGATGCGGATGGAGACATCAGCGAGCTGGGGGAGCTTGGAGAGGACAGCTCACGGGTAGAGCTTCTTACGGATAACGGAACCGTATGGCTTGTGATTCCCTATCTGGAGCATATGGTTCTGACGCCCTTTGACGCAGAATCCGCGTCGCTTCGGACCTCCGATATGGTAGTTCTCCAGTATGAAGAAATGACTGCCAAGATCGCATCGGGCGTGAAGGTCGTAGTGGAGGAAGAGGATACATCAGAGGAAGAAAGCACGTCGGAGGAAGAAGCCACGTCAGAAGAAACCAAGTCGTATGAGAGTGATGTGTTGAATGACTTGCTGGCTGCGGAAGTGGAATCCGGGGGGAGCGCTTATCTGACCGCAGAAAACGTATTGCCGATCAGTCTCCACGCGGATCGGGAAAAAGCGACACGTCTGATTGAAAACGGCGGCACGGCGCTGCTTCCGGCGGACGGCTCGAATACCTGCAGCGGCTGGCTTCTGACCTCGGAAAGCAGCGGGCTGGCATTTTACGATCCGGTTGGCGGGCAGGGAATACAGCTGGATGCCGGGACCTGGTATCGTACCTGGAAGCAGAACGACGCCTGCATCTCCGTCGGATTCTCCAGCAGTTCCAGCTATTCCGCGCTTGACGTCGCTTTCGCGCGGGTATATGAATATGATCCGGACGAATGGTACAGCGATTCCGTGGACGAGACCCTGGAGCTCCTCGACCGCAGCGTTGAGAATAGTGAATAATCTGTGAACAGAAATAACCGTTCGTGTCATAAAATGACAGCTGACGTCAGGTCTCTTTTCCCAAAAAATAAATCTGTTATAATAATGACAAAGCCGGAGAGTACATCTGTCGGCAATAACAGCGAAGGAGCAAAAGGCAGCCGAAGCGGACAAAAGATAAATCATGGGCATAGAGGTCAGAACGGTAAAAATGGGACGTGGAGAAAAAGAAAAATTGAGTTTTAAGGACTTGCTGGGTGAGATGAACAAAAGCACGAGACCGCTCCGGTTCTTATCATCGAAGGAGTTTAAGGAAGTTCAAAAAGCGCTTCAGGATGTGGTAAGCTTAAGCGACGCGAGTGTGGATAAAAAATCCGCTATGGATATGGCGGAAGCCCACGGACGCCTGGGAAAAGCCTGCGACACCTATATCAAAACCAGAACGGGAGCCTCTACAGATAAGGGAAAAGACCGCCTGGAACTGGTGGGGATTATATCCGACCTACAGAAAAAGGAAACGGACGGCGTCAATGCCATGAGGAATCCCTCTACCCTCAACGATAATAAGGGAAAGAAATGGAGCGAGGTACTGGCGACTCAGCGGGCGAGGGAAATGGATGTGACAGGCAAGAAACTGTCAACCGTAGGAGCGGGCAGCAGTACGAGAACCGTCGTGCCCCTGGAAGATGGTAAGAAAGGTTTTTTTACAGAAGACCAGACGGTTTTAAGCAGAGAAGATTTTTATCAGGAACGGAGTCGAACAGCCAAAAGCGAGAATGTAAAAAAAGCGTATGAGATTCTTTGGAAGGATGCGTCTACCTGTAATGGGCTGGGGGATATGGCGATGAGAAGGCTCAACGCGGATGATCCCTATGCTGATATGGAAAAAGCTATGGGCAACGAATATAAAGATCTGAGTGAAAAAATCGGATGGAATGATATCTGCGAAAATCCTCAGGATAAATTGGAATTCCTGAGAACCATGATTGAAAACGCCAGATTGGATACCACGAGAGATTTAATGTGTGACGGAGGCATGAAGATGGGGGGAAGCATGTCGGTTCGAAACGTCGCCTCGAGCAGACTCGCTGCGCTGCTTGGGCAGGACACGCTGCTGGCAAAATCCGAAGTGGTATGCCTCAGAAATGGGAATGAAATCCAAAAGGGAGTGATGATGGAGGAGGCCATGGGCCTGGATATCAAATCAGAGCGGCATGCGTTAACTTTTGCGAAGGTGAATGACTTTTCTACCCCGGATCTGCAAAGACAGGTCACCAGTCTCGAGGTGCTTGACTATTTGTCTGCTCAGATCGACCGACATGGCGCCAACATGTTTTACCAGTTTGAAAAAGATGCGGCGGGAAATCAGAAGCTGGTCGGGATTCAGGGGATCGACAATGACGCGGCGTTCGGCACGATTACGTCTCAGACAGGGCTAAATATGATCAACATAAGCGCAATCACTATGATAGACGAAACTTTAGCAGCAAACATAAGAAACGTAAATCAGGCCGATCTGGAATATGTCTTTGGAGATCTTTTAGACGCGGAAGAGATTGAGGCACTGGGCAAACGCTTCAATCAGGTAAAGGAACAGATTGAGAGTGAAAAGGTAAGAACCATAAAACCGAACGAATGGAACGCCAGGACAGCAAAGGAGATATTAGATAAGCCGGGGTACCTGAAGAGAATGAAAGATGATTTTGAATACATACAATCAAAACTGCCTGCGATGGAAAGGGAGACTGCCGGGAAAGAAACAAAAGAACGGGTAACGACAAAAGATCTTCAGGAGGAAAAGAAGAATAGAATACCTAAACTTGGCGCATATCGTGAAAATAAAGTCAAGGAACTCAAGACGCCGGTTTTACAGAGGAATAGGTAGAAGGAACCAATAACTTATATTTCATAGACATGGGGGTGTCAGAATGCCAGAAACGAGAAGAGAAGCAAGAGAAAAGATGGATTTTAATCAGTTGCTGGACGAGATGTATGTAGGCAAGGCGTCAAAACGGTATCATTCATCGAAGGAATTTATAGCAGTTCGGGATGCACTTCAGGAGGTGGAGATATTGCAGGATAGCTTCGTGGGCAGGGATTCCGGTCCGCATATGGAAGAAGCTCACAAGCTTCTGGGCGAGGCCTGCGAGGCCTATATCAACGCCAGGAAGGGAGCCATCACAGGCAAGGGTAAGGACCGCCTGGAGCTTGTGAATGTGATATACGACCTGCAAAAGAAAGAGACGGCCACCATCGACACTTGGCGGGATCCTTCGAAGTATGCTGAGCACGATAAGCATGGAGGGATAAAATGGGGCGCTGTGATGGGGCAATCACGGGTGACGGAAATTAATGTGACAGGTAAAGAATTGACAACCGTGGGAGCGGGCAGCAGTACGCGAACCGTCGTTCCCTTGGAGAATAACAGGAAAGGTTTTTTCACACCAGATCAGATTCGACAGAACGAGGACGATTTTTTACAGGAACGGATTAACACAGCCACAAGTGAAAACGTAAAAGAAGCGTATAAAGGTCTTTCGGCGAATGAACATGCTTTCTTTATGCTGAGTACAGCGGCGCAATCATCGCTTGCAGAGAATGATTTCGATACCGCACTGTCGAACTATATAGTTAATCCCGAGACCGGAAAGATTAATGAAGGATATGAAAGTACACATAAAGCAATCGGGTGGAAAGCTTTATCTGAGAATCCTGCCGATATGGCTGAATTCCTGAAGGGTGCAAAGGAATGTGGTAAGTTTAAAACTTCGAGCGAGGTCCTGGAGGACGGAGGCGTGGCGATAGGAGCAAACATGCCGGTTCGCAATGTCGCCTCGAGCAGACTCGCGGCGCTGCTTGGACAGGGGGCGCTGTTGGCAAAATCCGAGTTAGTAAGCCTGCGAGACGGGAACAAAATCCAAAAAGGAGTGATGATGGAAGAGGCTGTAGGCATGGATTGGAATGCGCGGGAGAACAGAGAAACCTTTGGAAGGGCGAATGATTTTACTGACCCGAATCTGCAAAGACAGCTCTCTACCCTCGAGGTGATGGATTATCTGGCGGGCCAGATAGATCGGAATATCGGCAATATGTTTTATCGGTTTGATAAAGATACTCCAGGAAAGCTGATCGGAATTCAAGGGATCGACTATGATGCAGCATTTGGTAAGTTTGTTCCGGTAGAAAATCAATATATTCGAGAATTTGTCAATATAAATAATATCAAATTTATCTATTCTGACA
>JAJQCO010000137.1 GCA_021202655.1 Clostridiales bacterium
GCCCGTCATCCTCTGTCACCTTCTCTCCTGTCTCGATCTGGATATACTGTTCAGCTATTGCATTATACTCCTCTTCCGCTTCCCGGTAGCGTAAAAAGTCACGAAGAGCCAGCCCTCCGCAGACTAACACTACCAGGAGCAGGACGGCGATCAACACCGCCCGCAGTTTTCCTCTCATAAGCTTTCCGCCTTCTGGCGGATAGGCGCCCCGGTCTTGACAATCTTGACCTTCGGAACAGAATAGCTCTTATCCATGCCGAGTTTGGCCAGTCCTTCTTCTGCTCGTTTCATGACCGGCTTCGGGACGTCGTTCAGGTTCGCGATGCTCTTATAGACGCATCCCCAGAATGCATTCGGATCCTCCGGGACCGGAATCAGATGTTTTTTCATGAATGCCTTGATTCTGACTTCATCAAACGAAAACAGCACATCGTTTCTTTCCTTAACATAATCCGCAATTACCTTTGCATCTACTTTCATGATGTTTTCCTCCAAATTTTGATCGTATGGCCGGACGCGGCCTAACAGTCCGTCCGGCCTCAGTATTATTATGGCAAATCTGTTTTTAAATTGAGTTTTCCAGAACAAAAAAAACCGGATGGAGATACCACCCGGCCTGATACAATTACAGTACCAACATAATCCCTGCGATAAGCAATATCTGTATGACAGCAAGAATCGGGATGACCACAGGGAACGATCCCTTACATGTCTTATGACGGTATATCTGCATACCAAGATAGGCGCCGATGCCGCCGGTCATAGCCGAAGCCATCAGTCTTTCTTCCGGTATCCGCCACAAACCCAGGATGGCTCGCTGTTTGTCATCTCCGAACAGATAGAATGCCTTCCCGTTTGCGACCAACACTACAATCAATACAACTATTTTCAACATAATTTAATCCCTCCGTTTTCCATCAGTCTTTAAGTTTGCATGTAATATGGCGAATTCGGTTTCAGACAAAAACCTGTTTTTATTGAAAATCCGTTTTTCCATATTCCAAACATGATTTAAAGCTTACTTGACTAACCGGAAAGAACAAAAAGAAAAGTCAAAAGATGTCTGGCCGGATACTGACATAAGAGAACCGCCATTTTGGGCAAGGAGGACACCATGAACACAGAATTTTTACCAGCACCGGAGAGCGTTTATCTGGATACTACACAGTTTAAACGTAGTATTCATGTTATTAGCTCTGAAAGGAAAACACAGCTGAAGAAATTATTAAACCACTTTGCTAATCTGGATAGCGATCTTCCAAATCACGACAGTTTCGCATATAGCTATGCAAGATTGTCCGCTATGGTAGCATTGCAGCAAGCCGATTACGATGCCATGCTTGCAGGAGAAATATCCTTGTTTCGCCTTCCGTGTCCTGATCAGGACACGGTTGAACAGGAGAAGATTCTTCGGAAAGTTCAGGAAGAACTGATGTTCAGCAATGTCTGGGATCGTTTGGAGATTTGGATTAGTAATAATCAGAAGCAGAAGCAGGCGTAACATACCACTTAAGATTGTAAACCCGCATGGGTAGAAAGGACATACATATGAGTAAAATTAACACCAATAAATTTTTTACGAGTGCCAGAAAGGTTCCGATGGGAAAGATCCGTGCATTTGCCAATTCGTATACAAACTTTCTTGTTCTTCGTGACGAGTATACGGTTGAAGACACAGAATGTATCAAACAGCTGGATGCAGCCTTTGGACTTCTTTCTTCTATTGACAGCATCGCGGTAAAAGCTGGGGAAACCACGATGTTCTCTGGGTTCGTTGGATCCATAGAAGAAAAGATCGATGTTATTGAGGCAATCGATCTTGCTGTCAGAAAACGCCTGGTATATCAGGCTATTACAACTGTTTAATTTCAAAAAAAAGGCGGACTCATAAGAGCCCGCTTTTTTGTATACTGTACTATCTCAAAATACCGTCCGTTCCGGCTGTCCTTCCATCCGGAGCACTGCCATTCATCAGAAGAGCACCGCTCTCCGTGAAGTAATAAGCATTGTTGCTGATGGTCTGATATCCGGTTACCATCACGCCGTTGCTGTCCATGTAGTACCAGACACCGTTCAGATTCAGCCAACCAATTCTCATAGAGCCAAGCGGATCCCCGGAATTCTCATTCATGTAGTACCAGGAACCGTTGATCTGCTGCCAGCCGGTCTTCATATAGCCGTCCGTACCGATGTAATACCAGTAGCTTCCATCTCTGACCCAGCTATATGTAACCTGAGAACCGTTCTGGTAATACTTCCAACCTGTGGTATCTTGAGACCAGCCATTGCTGCCGGAGTTGTAGGTCGTGCCATACGTGGTGCCATAGTAAGAAGAACTGGACGGGCCGCTGCTGTAGGCTGTTGTTCCTGGTCCGTAGGAATACGAATAGGAATACGAACTGGAACTGCCACGGAAGTTTGTCTCAGAAGGAGTCGTGCCGGTATACACTTCACTGGATGAAATCTCCAGTTCATCGGACTCCTCACTCCAGTCAGAGTCATCGCTCGACTTGTCTGCTTTTGCTTTGACTTCGAAGGTGTAGTCGCCTTTTCTGGTCATCCACGGATAGAAGTCAAAGGATTCATCGTCGGTGCTGATAGTAACAACTTTCTTGCCATCACGGTAGAGACGGACGCTGTAATACTCTGCGTCTTCGACGTCATCCCATTCAGCAACCGTGTCAGTCCAGTCCGGATCCTCCGGCTCTTCCAGATCGCCTTCTACTTCATCCAGTTTGATTGTAACGATAGCATTATACTTGTCTCCATCTTTTTTGACGCTTTTGCTTTTAACGTCACTCAGGCCGCTCACCCTGGAAATCTTCGGGCTGCTGAAATAGTATCCACTCTCTGTTTCTATCGTTACCTTAATGACAGGGTCATCCCCACGCTCCCACTCACTGTCATTATTTGTGTAATATGCATCTGTGATGATAATACCTTCAGTCGTTGTCGTGACATCGAGTGTGTCCGGGATAGACTCTCCGATTTCTGGATTTTCGACATCGAAATCCAAATAAATACTGCCGACTTTTGTGTCGTCAGACGTGCTTGTACTTGCATACGCAGGCATAGCCATGGAACATGCAAGCGCGGCCGCAAGCAGACCGGATATCATTTTTTGCGGTTTTCTCATGATAATTTCCTCCTTATAAAAATTTGATTTTTGTTCTCCTTATATTATGGAGAATCTGATTTTCGAAAAATTCGTGATTCTAATCGAAGCAATAAAAGTGGTAGGGAGTTTTAAGGTACACGCCTCGTCCCTGCCTTCCTCCTGACTGGTAAATAACGTATGATGGGAGAACACTTCCATTTTCCAGAAGCTGTCTGGCGTTTGCCCAGTTACGTTCCGTTGGCTCTCGGTAATAGTTTCCATCTGATACGCAGGAATACTGATGTTTCTGGAAGACAACTTCCTTGATACTATTTGGGTAGTGTGAAGATGTTACTCGGTTTAAAACGACTGACCCGACATAAAGTTGTTCTTCATCCGGATAGGATTGACATTCACCAGCAAGGACGTGTGCCAGGATAGTTAAGTCCTCATCCGTATAAGCTTTGTTATCCTGCGTTTCTTCCTCTGTTTCCTCCACTTCTTCCTCTTCTTTCTCCGAATCCTGATCAGGTAAATTAAGTGGTTCAGAGATTATGGTAATTGTGCCGCATGTTTTTACACGTACCGCCGACATTGCGGCGTAAGATGTCTGCGGTATTGCCACACCGATCGACAATCCGATGAACAGCGCTGCTGCAATCTGTTTGTAATGTGCCATATCATGTTTTTCACGGAAATCCCGCTAATTCCTCCTCAAATTTTGTAATCACTTTGTAACTCTTTTGTAACATTTACTTTTATGGAGAATCCGTTTTCCCATGAAATCGTATTTTCGACATTTTTTGTAAAAATTTTGCATTAATGGTGAAAAAATATGGCCCAGATCAGAACAGCAATGATAATAGCAATCGAAATCGGGATTGCAGCCTTAATTGCCATACTCAAAATCTAGATGCCAACAATGATAAACACAACGATCCAGCTCATACTATTCGGACTCCTGCGTTTCCTCAACCGGCTGTAACTCTGCAACCGGGCCAAGGTCTTCCAGTTCGAAAATCTCATTCACATACTGGATATTGACGATATCCATCAGGTAATTCATCAAGGCAGCTGTGGCACGGATCTCTGCAATGCTTTCCCCGTCAAACATTTCTTCGATCATGGTGTCTGTAATCTCACTCTTATAGACTTTCTGCCAGTATTCCTTGATAGCTTCATTATCCAGAACAAGATTCTGCTCTTCCTGGATTTTCTTTGCTGCAATCAGGTAACGAGCATTTTCCAGAACGGTATCCTCACGATCCTTTTCCATGGCTTCTTCGGTTGTGTTGTACTGCTTCATGTATTCCTCGATTGTCATCGCATTTTCTTCCAGCCATTCTTCCAGGTCGGCATCATAATCGTCATAGATTTCACGCAGGAAATCGCCGTCAATCGAGAACCCGGACTCATTGATGATTCGGTCTAACAGGTCATAGGCTGCCTGATAGCGGATCTCATCTTCTGCTTCTGACAGAAGCTCCTGTCGAATCTCATCCATATATTCCGCAATCGTTGAGGCTCCGGTTTCGGAATGCTCTGATATGAATGTATCATCCAGTTCTGGCTCTTCCATCACTGCCTTAACGGTTATGTGATATGTCACGGTATTTCCATTTAACTCCGTAATACCGTAGTTTTCCGGATAAACAATTACTGCTTCCCGCTCCTCTCCTACAAAAGCATCTGCAATTGCTTCAGCAAATTCTGCCCGGATAGCATCATCTTCACCGTAAATGAAACTGTATTCTGTAGAGGAACCGTTATCCACCGGGACGTTGCCAATGGTCGCATAATAGCTGATTGTGACATGATCCCCGTCCTCAATCGCGCGGGTTGTGATGTCCCCCGCAGCTTCTGCCAGTTTTAAGTTAATTCTCTCATCAATTTCCTCATCAGTTGGCTCAGCCGGCTTCTGTTCTTGAACAGCAGCTTTTGTGTAATCAATCAGGGCACATGTGCCCATTTCCTTGCTTGTAGGGAGTTCTTTTTCTTCTTCTGTCTCTGCTTCTGTCATCGTTTCTGTTTCAACAGCGGTAGATTCTGCCACTGCCTCCTCTTCCGTCTTTTTCCCACATGCGCTCAAAACAAGTGTTGCGCAGAACGCCGCAAATATAATCTGTTTTTTCATAACAAACATCCTTCCTTTCTGACTCTGTACTACTATTATGGAAAATCTGGTTGCTCTTATATTTTTCCCGGAACGGAAAACCGGCTGCAATGCAGCCGGTTAATCTCTTATCTCAATGGATAGTGAAAAAGTTTGTCTCATAATGGTCAGAAACGCGGCTGTTTAAATCAATCACAGCGACATCGCCGCTTCCTACATGGATCTCCTGACCTCCAAGCTTTGCTGTCTTATCCTGGTTCTGGGATTCCCACATATCGAGATTCAGACCATTCCCCGCAAAACACAAATCTTCGGAGCCGTCTTTGACACTAACAAAATCAAGATTCAATATCAGGTAGCCTCCTTGTTCGAACACCGGATCATCCTTTGTGATTCCGCCGTGCGTATTGGCATATTCCCGGATTTCCTCTTCGGAAGAGGTTGTTACATATAGCTCATCTGGTATGGTATATTTCCCAAACCATTGCTGCATACAGATTTTTAACATGTTGTTCCGACGTTCCGTTTCAGAGACAACATCATCTTCCGTGATTAGGTTGCCGTCTTCGGTCGGAACCGGGACCAAGTCATCAATTAAATCTACGTCCTCTTCGTCCAGATACAGGTTTGTACTTAAGTATTTCACGTCGCCGTTATAAATCTTCAAGGCATCGGTCAGATAAAACTCCGAAAAACTACTGATGGAAGCTTTTGTCTCCAGAAGTTTCGAAGCTGCTGTTTCCAGTTCAGAATCCGTCATGTTACTTAACGATACGCGGTAGCTTCCGCTTTCCCCGCCGACTGCTGTACTGTCGACATTCAAAGTCTGTGCCTTAAATTTTAGGTCATCCCTTGTAAATGCGCCGCCGAATCCCTCATCTGACAGGGAAACAACGTTTTCTGCATCATCAGCCTTTTTCAGTATTCCAGCTGCGTTCCCAGAATAATCGTTATAGTAGATGGTAAACTGGTCTTCACTGTACGGCGTGCCATCGCTGTCGATAAAGGTAAAGGATGGCGTAACCTTCAGGTAATCCTGGTTATGCCAGAGGTTAGATATCGTCTTTACGGAAAATGTAAAGGATGTACCTTTAGAGAGCATGCCAAGGTCTGCATACTTTGATGACTTTCCGTTTGCGAGAACCACGCTGTCTGTACTATCCCAGTTGTCGGTCACTTCGCCTGTAATGCCTGTTCGGACATACTGGTTGATATCGTTGTGTTCTGAATTATATCCAAGCCGGTTCTGTGTCCCGGTTTTCTTTTCTTCTCCATTTATATAGAAGGAATACCAGGAATTGACTTCCGGTTTATCCTCGTCCGGGTCAAAGGACATTGGGTCGTTTACAGCAAGAATTTCAAAGTCATAAAGCCAGCCGGATATCTGGCAGCCGATCTGATGGATATCCTTGGAGATTTCATCTTCGTCATTGACGGTATCAATGCGGTACTGAATCTGCTGTCCGTATGCCGAACTGTCGTATATCTTTTCCGTTGCCCACGGTGGAATATAGAACTCGATCTCGTTCCATTCATCCTCATACAGTTCAATCCAGTACTGGCCTCCGTCTTCATTCTTGCCTGTGATATCCCCGCCAAGGGTATCTACTTCCTGCTCTGCACAGCGGAAATATTCCGGATATGATGCACCGCCATGGGTTCGGTACAGAACAACATCAAATGGAAAATGCAGATATTTACCATCAATACTTTCGGCAAGATCCTCGGCGTCATACTCATCGGAATCTGCAACTTCATCCTCAAAGGTCAGCCAGTATGACTCATCCAGTTTTAATTGCGTAATATTTAAAAGCCTTGCGTCATTATACGGTGTATCAGTTAACTGCGTATCAGTTACTGTGTCCCGGAATCCCATTTCATCCGAACCATCTTCATCCTCATGGATACTGAAGGTGGAGTCGATGTCTACTTTTTTCTGGATTGTGACTGGTTCGTTGATATAAAAGCCA
The DNA here is from genome assembly GCA_021202655.1 of Clostridiales bacterium. Classification (GTDB taxonomy): domain Bacteria; phylum Bacillota; class Clostridia; order Lachnospirales; family Lachnospiraceae; genus Brotaphodocola. The sequence continues at coordinate 7,181 of JAJQCO010000137.1, forward strand.
TACTTGATTGCATCATAGGAGCCTGATGCAGTACGTCCGGATGCTGCGTCTGTTTTATACAGAAGGTTATCCGCCCGGTCGATATGGGTAAGAACAGGCTGATAGACCGTCTCGATTCCGGTGTAGTAATCGCCGACTGTCACATCTTCCGGCACTGTGACCAGATCCTTCCCGAATGCTGGCGTTGTTTCATAGGTTTCCTGTGACTGCTTCGGGAATACGATCACGACGTCTTTTAGATACGGTGGCAGGTCATCAGGCCCGTATTCAGTCTGATAGGTATTATCATCGTCGTCATCATCAAATATGACGTCACATTCGGAACCATCCAGAATCACCTGACCACTGTATCCGAGCCGCAGATAATCGTTTTTAACTGTTGCAAAGGAATCTTCGGATCCACTTTTAGTTTCTGTTTCTATATCAGCACCATTTCCAACGATCTCATTTGCATCAAACCATGCCTTCATTTCCGCCCGCTCTGCTGCTGTTTCCGCAGTTTTAGCGGACGCGTTGGATGCAGAGGCGATTGCGCCAGTATACCCGATATTTCCGAGATCCCGATCGGTATCGATCTTCGCCCATTCAACATGCTCGTCATCATCCGGAAGATACGAGGAGATTACCTGTGATGCACCGTCAGAAATCAATAC
>JAJQCO010000174.1 GCA_021202655.1 Clostridiales bacterium
TGACCGGACTGCTGACTCTTCTGGTGCCTCTGCTTCCGATTATCATCGTTGTGATGTTTATCATGTGGTTTATTCAGAGATACGGAGGATGAACGTAATAAAATCTTAATAGTTTGTAAACTTTTTGAAATAAGCATTGACGGAACTGGCTGGCATGTGTATAATAATCACGTAACATATTTAACACTTGCGTAACATTTGGCATAGGACAGGCTCTGATCCTGTGAAACAGAATGTGCCGGATGGACGGGAAAGATGGGAGCGTTTACGTGATGAAGCCACTGATGTATATGGCGGCAGTGCTGGCAGCCACGGGATCTATGATGTGGGCAGCTCCGGGAGCAGCCCTGGCGGAGGAGATCAATCCGGCTATTCTGATTTCCGAACCGCTTGAGTTAGAGAGCGTGGAGGAGGAGTCCTGTTCGCAGGTTCTGCAGGTGGGAGCCGAGTCGGAGGAGACGCAGGAGGAAGCGGATCCGGAGACGACACAGGAAGAGACAGAAGAGACCGCGGCAGAGCAGAAAGCATTCAGTGCCCGTCAGCAGGTGGTCAGTTATGCGCTTCAGTTCCTTGGCGGAAGGTATTGCGACGGTGGGAATGACCCGCATACCGGTGTGGACTGTTCCGGTTTTGTCCGCTATGTCATGCAGAATGGAGCAGGGATTTCCATGAACCGGTCTTCCGTTTCCCAGGCGACACAGGGGCGGCAGATCAGCTCCGGCGAGATGCAGCCGGGGGATCTGATTTTTTACGGAAACGGCGCCCGCATTAATCACGTGGCGATGTATATCGGCGACGGACAGGTTGTTCATGCCTCTACTTATAAAACCGGGATCAAGATTTCCAGATGGAATTACCGTGATCCGATCAAAATCATCAGTATGTTTGGTTAAAGCAGTTAATTACATATCAGGATTAAGGATGGGAAAGAGCGTTTGACGACGCTCTTTTCTGTTGCCATTGCATACGGAAGAAGCTGCGAGCGGCAGGTTCTGTCGTTATCAGAGATCCTGTCTTATATAGATAGAAAGAGCCTGGCAGGGGAGCTGCCTGGCTCTTTCTGAGGGGAGTATAAATAATTAATAAGGCTGAAGAAAATGATTTTAAGGGAAATCACTTTGCTTCGTTTCCATTATATGATAACTCCGTCAAAATTGCAAGAGTGTATAATTGACATAGCTTCTGTTCATACTATTCCTGTATCAAATTTGACGGAACTGCTTAAGGCGGTTCCTGTTTATCAGGAGGTATGAACCATGAAAGACAGTTACAATGACATCGACAATGGAAAGGATTACAGAAACAGCAGCCAGAATTCCAGCCGCAACAACTATCAGAACGGCAGTCAGAATTCCAGCCAGAATTCCAGCCAGAACGGCAGCCAGAATTCCGGTCAGAACTCCAGTCAGAATACCGGCCGGAACAAGGCGCAGAACAGCGGCCAGAATTCCAGCCAGCGATAACTGCGGGCGGGCCGTCCCTGGGACAGGGGCGGCTTTTCTACATATATTGGAGTAAGGACAAAGACAGGCGGGTGGCGCCATGTGGAAGGTAATAAGCGCAGCGCAGCTGGATCAGTATATGCGGGAAGGACGCCCGATGTATCTGATTGATATGAGAAATCCCGAGGATTATGAGCGGGGACATCGGAATGGCGCGGTGAATCTGCCCGGGGATTCCTGGATGGGATATCGGGAGCTGTTTCCGACGGACCGGCCGCTGGTTTTCTACTGTTATCACGGAGGGAACAGCATGCGGGCGGCCAGGCAACTTTCCAGAATGGGATATCAGGCGTTCAGCGTGTATGAGGGGTGAGAACCCAAAAGGTGAAGATTCTTAATTTGCAGCGGCGTTCTTCCTAAATAGTTAAAGCGGGAGCGGGTTGACAATCATCTAACCTGGCTATAAAATAGAACGTATTGGGTGAATGGAGAAAAATTCATGGCAAGAAAAGTATACGAATTGATTGCGCCGTGCCATTTTGGCCTGGAGGCAGTGTTAAAGAGAGAGATCACAGACCTGGGCTATGAGATTGCCGCCGTAGAGGACGGAAGGGTTACCTTTTACGGGGATGCGGAGGCGATTTGCCAGGCCAATATCTTTCTGAGGACGACCGAGCGCATCCTGCTCAAGGTGGGAGAGTTTACGGCGACCACATTTGAGGAATTGTTTCAGGGAACGAAGGCGCTTCCCTGGGAGGAATTTATCCCTCTTACCGGGAAATTCTGGGTAAAGAAGGCGAATTCCATCCGGAGTAAGCTGTTCAGTCCGTCGGATATCCAGTCTGTCATGAAGAAGGCGATGGTAGACCGGATGAAACAGGCATACCACACGGAGACGATCCCGGAGACCGGAGTGAGTTATCCGGTGCGTGTTTCCCTGTACAGGGACCGGGTGACGGTGGCGCTTGATACCACGGGGGAATCGCTGCATAAGCGCGGTTATCGAAAACTGGTGAGCCGCGCGCCGATCGAGGAGACGCTGGCCGCGGCGCTGATCATGCTGACGCCCTGGAACAGGGACCGCATTCTCGTAGATCCATTCTGCGGGAGCGGGACATTCTGTATTGAGGCCGCCATGATGGCAGCTCAGATCGCGCCGGGGATGAAGCGAACCTTCCTCTCGCAGAGCTGGGAAAATCTGATTCCCGGAAGCCTGTGGGAGGATGCCTTTGAGGAGGCGCGGGAAAAGGTAGATGACGGGGTGACTGTCGACATCCAGGGATATGATATTGATGCGGATGTGATCCGGTCGGCGCGGGCAAACGCAGAAGCCGCCGGTGTCGGACGCCTGATCCATTTTCAGCAGAGGCCGGTGAGCGAGCTCAGTCATCCGAAAAAATATGGTTTTCTGATCACGAACCCACCCTACGGCGAACGCCTGGAGGATAAGAAAAATCTGCCGGCACTCTACGGACAGCTGGGCGAGAGGTTTCGTTTACTGGATTCCTGGTCGGCTTATATCATTACCTCTTATGAGAAGGTGGAGTCGGATATGGGCAGGAAGGCGGATCGCAACCGTAAGATTTATAATGGTATGATGAAGACCTATTATTATCAGTTCCTTGGACCGAAGCCGCCAAAGAGGAAAGTGGATGATGGCACGGCTCGTTAGGGCGGTCGCGGCTGTCTGCGCCGTGATGCTTGCCGTGAGCGGGTGCGGTGCTCTGGAAGAGGCGGCGAGAGAAAACCGCGTGGCAGAAGAGACGTCAGAAGTAGAAGCAGAGGACGCGGCGGAGGGGACGACAGAGCGCGAACAGGAGAATGCGGCAGGCGACGAGACAGAGACGCCTGCAAAAAAGCCGTTCGCGGAGACGGAAGGTCCGGAAGCCCTGACAAAGGAGCCGGATGACGAATCGGCGGAGACCCCGGGCTTTCTTCCGGCGCGTTATGACGCGAGAGAGGATGGGCGGACGTCTCCGGTAAAGAATCAGGGAGATCTCGGCACCTGCTGGGCCTTTGCTTCGCTGCTTGCTCTTGAGAGCTCGCTGCTGCCAGACGAGGTATTTGACTTTTCAGAAGATCACATGTCTCAGAACCCGAATTTTGCGCTGGAGCAGAAGGAGGGCGGGGATTATATCATGGCGATGGCCTATCTGCTTTCCTGGCAGGGACCGGTTCTGGAGGAGGACGATCCCTATGGCGACGGCGTTTCCCCGGAAGGGCTTACGGCGGTAAAGCATGTGCAGGAGATTAAGCTTCTGCCAGAAAAGGATCTGGGCGCGATCAAGCAGGCAGTCTATACCACGGGCGGCGTTCAGAGTTCCCTGTATACGACGATGCGAACCGTCGGGGACAGCTCCGAATATTATAATCAGGAAACCCGCGCGTATGTCTGTCCGGAGGATCGGGACCCCAACCATGATGTGGTGATCGTGGGATGGGATGACGATTTTCCGAAGGAATCCTTTCCTCTGGATGTGGCGGGGAACGGCGCCTTTCTCTGTGAGAACAGCTGGGGAACGCAGTTTGGCGAGGATGGTTTTTTCTATGTATCCTATTATGATGCGAATCTGGGGAAGACGAACCTTCTGTATTCGCGTGTAGAGGATGTGGAGGACGACGACCGGATCTATCAGAGCGACCTGTGCGGCTGGATTGGACAGCTGGGCTATGGGGAGGAAACGGCCTGGGCGGTGAATGTATACCGGTCGGGCACGCAGGATGAGAGGCTGAAAGCCGTCGGTTTCTACGCGACAGACCAGGATACCGATTATGAGATATATGTTGTGCCGGATGTGCCGGAAGATCCGTCGGCGGACGACTGGGCTTCTTTTGCCGGGCGCAGGACTGCGGCATCCGGTCACCTGGATTACGGCGGTTATTATACCGTGGCGTTAGATCAGGAAATCCTTCTTCACGCAGGGACAAGGTTCGGCGTGATGATCCGGCTGACGACGCCCGGCGTGATTCACCCCATCGCGATCGAATATGACACGGGGGACGGGAAGAGCCGGATTGACTTAAGTGACGGAGAGGGATATATCAGCCCGGATGGGCGCGAGTGGGAAAACACAGAGCAAAATCAGAGCTGTAATCTGTGCCTGAAGGCATATACTTCGGTAACAGACTGAGACGGATCAAGATACGGATACACAGACGTCTGTCGGACAGATCATTGGGATGGGAGAGAAACGATTTATGAAGCACAGGATTATTTTTGCAACCGGAAATGCGGACAAGATGAGGGAGATCCGTGAGATCATGGGAGATCTGAACTGTGAGATTCTGTCTATGAGAGAAGCGGGAGCCAGCCCTGAGATCATTGAGGATGGGAAGAGCTTTTGCGAGAATGCGGAGATTAAGGCCCGCGCCGTGTGGGCGTGTACGGGCGGGATCGTTCTGGCGGATGATTCCGGGCTGGTCGTCGATTACATTGGCGGGGAGCCTGGGATTTATTCCGCGCGCTATATGGGAGAGCATACCTCCTATGAGATCAAGAATCAGAATCTGATCGACCGGCTGGCCGGGGCGAAGGGAGCCGAGCGTGCCGCGCGTTTTATCTGCAATATCGCGGCGGTTCTGCCGGACGGGCGGGTTCTTCACACTGAGGCCGCCATGGAAGGCCGGATTGCGGAAAAACCTGCGGGCTGCGGCGGCTTTGGCTATGATCCGATTCTCTACATACCGGAATTTGGGATGACCTCCGCAGAGCTTACTTCCGAACAGAAAAATAAGATCAGCCACCGGGGGAAGGCGCTGGAGGCGATGAGGGAGGAACTGAAGAGGGAATTAGGGGAGGAAATCGGATGAAAATACTGATCGTGAGCGATACTCACCGGAAGGACGACAATCTGCGCCGGGTCATCGAGGAAGAGACGCCGCTGGACATGCTGATCCATCTGGGAGATGTGGAGGGGAGCGAATACGAGATCCCGAATTGGGTGAACGAGGGCTGCCAGCTTGAAATTGTCAGAGGCAACAATGACTTTTTTTCCACGCTGGAGCGTGAGATCGAGCTGGAGCTGGGGTCGCATCGGATTCTCCTGACTCACGGACATTATTATAATGTTTCGCTGGGGGTGGAAGGGCTGCGCCAGGAAGCGTTGGACAGGGGCTGTGATATTGCCATGTACGGGCATACGCACCGGCCGTTCCTGGAAATCCAGCCGGAGCTGACGATCCTGAATCCGGGCAGTCTCTCTTATCCGCGCCAGCAGGGCCGCCTGCCGTCTTATATGATTATGGATATTGACGAGGAGGATCATGTGAATATTCACACGTATTATATCGGAGGCATATGAAGGGCAGGGTTTTACCGGATTTGCAGAAGACTGGACGCGTGGAAGAAGAAAACGGTCCGTCTGAGAACACAGCGGAAGGCTATACGGCGGGGAAATTTTCCATTTTGATAAAAAACAGGTTGACAATTCATAAACAGTGCGTTAGAATGAAACTCGTGTCGCGGAGACGTAAGCGCCGAAGCGACAGAATTTCACACGAGCGCCCTTAGCTCAGTTGGTAGAGCAGTAGACTCTTAATCTATTTGTCCAGGGTTCGAGTCCCTGAGGGCGCATCAAAGTTCCGCTTTTGCAGACGTAAAGAGCTGTGGGGGCGGGGCTTTTCTTTTGCTATACGGAAGTCGGGTTTGCCGGAATTTGCGTAACATTTTTGTAACAATTCGCGCGGCAGTCGTTGAAACCTGTGTCGAAATGTGTTAGAATGAAATACGCGCGGAAATGAATGACAAGCACAAAAGGAAGCGGGGTCAGAAAATACATTGATGACTGATACATACAGGGGTGGGAAGAGGGCGCTTGTAGCTCTCGGCGTTGTGCTGGCGGCGGTCGGACTGCTTGCAGGCTGCGCAGACAGCGTTCAGACAGTGGAGACCGAGACGGAGACGACACAGGAAGAAATTATACTGATGGAAGAAACCCTGCCGCAGACGGCGGCGGATGAGACGGTGATGGCGCTTTCGCCGGACGGGCCGCTCCTGCCTTCCGTGGCCGGGGTCGATGCGGAATATTCGGAGCCGATTCCGGATTATCTGCGGATCGGCGACAGTCATCCGATCGTGTCCAAGCTGCAGCAGCGGCTGATGGATCTGGGATTTATGGACAATGATGAGCCGACCGATTATTTTGGCGAAGTGACGCAGAGCGCGGTGAAGATCTATCAGAGGCAGAACGGACTGGCGCAGGACGGGATTGTCGGGCCGGAAACCCTGGAGGCGATCCTGGCGCCGGATGCGAAGTATTACGCGGCACAGAACGGCGACCAGGGCGATGATATTCAGAGGATTCAGTCCCGTCTGTACGAGCTGGGGTATCTTGCCAGTGAAAACCTGGTGACGGGTAATTTCGGTGACAGCACGGAGACGGCGGTGAAGAAGCTGCAGAATGTGAACGGCCTGAACGAGGACGGCAAGGTAGGCCGTCAGACCATGAATCTGCTTTACAGCGATGAGATTAAGGCCAATCTGCTCTCCTATGGAGAGAAAAGCGATATCGTCCTGGCGGCGCAGGAGCGCCTGAAGGAGCTGGGGTATATGACGACGGATCCGGACGGCTCCTATGGCGCTGATACCGTGGCCGCAGTGAAGCTGTTTCAGTCTCACAATGACCAGGTCGTGGACGGATATCTGGGGCCGTCGACCAGAGTGGCGCTTATGAGCTCGGACGCGAAGCCGAACAGCCTGCGTCTGGGCGACAGCGGCGATACCATTACGAGTGTACAGCGGCTTTTGAGCGGCCTGGGATATCTGAGCTCGGCGAATGTGACCGGCTACTATGGAGAGCAGACCGAGCGGGCTGTCCGGCTGTTTCAGAGCACCAACGGCCTTGGCTCTGACGGTCTGGTCGGGACGATGACCATGGCAAAGCTGACGAGCGGGAATGCCAGAAGAGCCCCGTCGAATTCCGGCAGCTCAAGCTCTTCGTCCGGCGGTTCGACATCGGCAGGCGGTTCTTCGTCCGGCGGCTCCTCTTCCGGCAGCAGCGCAGGCACGAGCATCCCGAATACCGGGACTGCCTCCGGAGGAGCGAGCGCCTTGATTTCTGTCGCCAGCTCCAAGATCGGGTGTCCGTATGTGTGGGGAGCCAAGGGGCCGAATTCCTTTGACTGCTCCGGTTTTGTCTACTGGTGCCTGAAGCAGGTGGGAGTCAACCAGAGCTATATTACATCCTCCGGATGGAGGAACGTAGGCCGTTACACGCGAGTCAGCAGCTTTTCAGATCTGAGGGCCGGCGATATCATCGTGGTCAGCGGGCATGTCGGGATTGTCGCCGGCGGCGGCACCGTCATTGACGCATCCTCGAGCGGCGGCAAAGTGGTACACCGCTCGCTGAGCTCCTGGTGGGCGAATCACTTTATTGTGGGCTGGCGGATCTTCTGATGGGAGTTCCTTTTCTGAAGCGGTAAATATGCGGTTGGTATATGTGTTTGGACGTATTTAAAAATCCCCATGGAAGGCAGAGAAGAACTGTCTTTCATGGGGATTTTACTTTGCCATAGCATACGAAAGGAGCTGCCGGTGGCAGATCCTGTAGTTATTCGACAACCGGAAATCCGATAAGAACCTTAAACAGGTCGCCGTCAATGATGATCTCGAAGCTTCCCTTCTGCAGCCTGGTCAGGCTCTGTGCGATGGACAGGCCAAGTCCGCTGCCTTCCGTGGCGCGTGAGACATCGCCGCGGACAAATCGTTCGGTCAGCTCGTCTGCATTGACGTTGAGAGGAACCTCGGAGACATTCTTGATGGTAAAAAATACCATTTTTCCGTCGCGGGACAGATCCGTGTAGACGCGGCTGTGCTCCATGGCATATTTGTAGGCGTTGTTGTACAGATTTTCCAGCACGCGCCAGAGCCTGCGACCGTCGGCCATGATGCAGATGCTCTCGTCCGGAAGGCTGGATACCAGCTCAAGGTAGCGCTCGGCGAATTTCTCCTCAAATTCTCCGTTGGTCTGCCAGATCATTTCCACCAGGTTGATCTTCACCATGTCGAGCTTCAGGTTACCGGAGCTTGCCTTGGAGACCTCCACGAGGTCTTCGGTCAGGTTTTTCAGGCGCTGGGATTTCTGATCCAGAATCTCCAGATATTCCTTTGCCTTTTCGCCCGGGAGGTTTTCCCGTTTCAAAAGATCGACATAGCTGATGATCGAGGTCAGCGGGGTCTTGATGTCATGGGAGACATTTGTGATCAGATCTGCTTTCATGCGCTCACTTTTGAGCTGCTCCTGGAGAGCCTGTTCCAGGCCGGTTCCGATGCTGTTGATCATGTGGCCCATCTTTAACTCTTTGCCGGTGAGGCCGTCAAGATCCATCTGATAGGCTGTGTCGCCGCTGGAGATCATCGAGATGGCGTCGGCGATCCGGTCCTCCTGCGTGCTGGTGGAATACAGTCTTTTTAACGCGCCGAAGTCCAGGAAGCCCAGACCGAGGATCAGAACGGCAACGATGATTCTGGCGGCAGGATAGCGCCAGAAATGGATGGAGACCGCGATGAGTCCGACGATCACAACCTGCGCGGCGACAAAGGCGACATACGTGTAGAGGATCCGTCGGGAAAACGTGCTGTCGGTGAAATAGAGCTCCAGGTTCTCCAGGGTATGGTGGAGCAGGCTGTTCTTCCAGAGCTGGCGGCATTTGTAGCGGCGCAGAAGGCTGAAAGCGGCGATGAGGGAGCAGCCGTAGATGATGACTGCCCGCATCATCCGCTCCGCGAACTCCCAGCTGTCTTCGGATACCATAAGGTGAATCAGCGGGTAGCCGATCTTTTCGCCGAGGAACAGAGCAAACAGCGTACACAGGACGGCCATGAACAGACAGCTCTCTGTGGTGATGGTATCAAATCCGTGCAGATACGGAGTCTGCCGGTCAGCGGTCCGGTATCCGGCGGTCATGATCAGATCATACAGGGTGATGAGACAGCCGATGATGCCGATGGCAATGCTGGCCAGGCCTTCAAAAAAGTGCTCCCGCATCTGCTGATATTCGGCGGCCTGGTCCGCATAGACGTCGTCCGCCTCATAGCTCGTATCGACAGCTGCGATCAGGTAGTAGGATTCGGAATCGGTCGCATTGTTTTTCTCCATCGAGACGGCCACGTTTTTGGGGATCTCAGAGAGATTGGTATCGATGAAGATGGATTCGCTGTCCAGGAAGCAGTAGCGTCCGAGCGCCATCAGTTCGTCGGTGCTGCGATCCTCCGCGTTTGTGTAGGAGGCGTCGATTTCTTCCCCGTCCGCGTCCTGATAGACGACGCGGAAATAGAAGTTCGTCGGGTTGACGAGCATCCGGTAATGGACGATATAATACTCGCTCAGGCATTCCAGGACCTCGCGGGAGAGATCCAGGAGAGAGATATAGGCGTCGCCCGGTTCGCTTAAGGTCGCGTTCGGGTCATAGGCGCGCCAGTTGATGTACTGGTCTCTGGATGTCGAGGCATTGTCATAAATGAAGAGGTCGTTGACGACCTCAAACTGGTCATTCAGATAAAAGCCCTGGCTTTTGGCGTAGCGAAGAACCTCCTCGAGCGTGTAAATGATCTCGGGATTGTCTCCCCGGGCGACGGAAAACATCGGCGAGGAAAGATCAAGAACGCCGTCCTCCTCAAACACATCCCGGTAAGCCACATAATGGAGAATATGATCCAGATCCTCCTGGAACTGCTGCTGAAACTGTTCAGAATCCTCATAGCTGCTCTTGGTCAGCCAGGAAACGCCGGAGCCAAGCTGGTTGTTCATGTACAGGAAGCTGATGCCGCCCACCGCTATGGCCAGGAAAATGATGTGCAGGATCACGGCGATGTTTTTGCGGATCCGCAGGGAATAATCTTTGATTCTCATAGGCATCTCCCCCTTATCTGGCGTCACTGTTTTTCTACCTTATAGCCTACGCCCCAGACAACCTTTAAGTAGCGGGGTTCGCGGGGGTTGATCTCGATCTTTTCACGGATATGGCGGATGTGGACGGCAACGGTATTGTCAGCGCCGATTGCCTCCTCATTCCAGATCTGCTCGTAAATTTCGTCGATGGAGAAAACCTTGCCCGCATTTTTCACCAGAAGCAGAAGAATATTATATTCAATGGGTGTCAGCCGGATGGGTTCGTCGTCGACCCAGACCTCCTTCGTATCGTCGTTGATGACGAGCCCGCCGCATTTGAAGACCTGGTCGCTGGCCTGCGAGGCCAGGTTGCCAAGCTGGGTATAGCGGCGGAGCTGGGACTTGACGCGGGCGACCAGCTCTAACGGGTTAAACGGTTTTGAGAGATAGTCGTCGGCGCCGATGTTGAGTCCCAGAATCTTATCCGTATCCTCAGATTTGGCCGAGAGAATGATGATCGGGATGCTGCTGGTCTCGCGCACCTTCCGTGTCGTGCGGATGCCGTCAAGGCCGGGCATCATCACGTCGATGATCATCAGGTCGACCGCCTGTCTGTCCAGAATCTCGAGCGCCTCCTGGCCGTCGTAGGCCTTCAGAACCTGGAAGCCTTCTCCGTTCAGATAAATATCGATGGCGTCCACGATCTGTTTGTCGTCGTCGCACACTAAAATTGTCTGCATATTAAACCTCCTGTTTGTGTAGTGTAACCGGTATCGTCTGCAATACGTGCCGCAGCCGCGGCACATTATCGTACCTGAAAATACATCCGGGACCTTCCTGCGAAACTCAAAAAAGCTCCTGCCGCGATCAACAGAAGCTTTTCCTGGTTTGAGAATATTATCATCATCCGGAAGGATCGCATCCCGGATCGTGACAGAATATTACTCGTACTCGAAGATTTCCTCGAGGCATTTCCGGAGGAGTTCTGCTTCTTCCGGGCGGTGCTTGGTGAGCTGCGCGGAAGCGACAATCGGAAGCCACTGTTCAATATAGCGTCTGTCCGTCCCGGTCTTCTGACAGTAGATCGAGACGTATTTGTCTGCGAGCTCCTCGCTCTGTAAGCAAAGTAGCTGATAGGTCCTTGCCACGTCGGAACCTGCGTTCCCCTGGGTTGCGTGGACCCAGTCGAGGATGTACATGCCGCTTCCGTCCTCGGCGACGATAATGTTGTTCGGCTGGAAGTCGCCGTGGCAGAGCTTGTCGTGCTTGGGAGTGCTGTCCAACCGCGTCTGGAGATCATAGCGGGTCGCCTTATCCAGCTCGGTCAGCTCGCTGATCTGACGCGACATCTTATCCTTCATCTTCGCCAGAAGGGGACATTTCTTTTCGTGGATGGAGATCTGCAGGTCAGCCATCTGATCCAGGTATTCGTCGACCTTATCCGGATTCTCGTCAATCAGCTGCTGCAATGTCTTTCCGTATATGAATTCCTTCTTGATCGCCCAGCGTCCGTCTCCCTCGACGGAGACAGCCAGCGTCGCCGGGATCAGGATCCCGCCCATTTCTTCGATCCTGGAGGTGATCAGCGCTTCATTTAAAACCTCGGATTTCGGAAAACCCTCACAGAAGACCTTAATGGCGAGGTGTCCGTCGCGGTAAACTTCTTTATTTGAACTTCTGGAAATTAATTCTCTGGCCATAGAAACTCTCCTTCCTGTAACTGCTATGCCGTTCATACCTGGCAGTCTGCCCTTATTATACCGCAAAAGCGGGGGAAATGTCACCCCGCTTTTGTGTAAATTTATGATTTTTAATTAAATCTTAATACAGCCGTTCCATATGCAGTCAGAGGAAGCGGGACGGAATAGGGCTGCCCGTCGCATTCCTGTTTTTTGGCGCGCAGCACCGGCGGCTTGTCGGGCGATTTGTAGAGACCGTGTTCGTTGTCCAGAATCCGCGTGTAGCTGCCCCGTTTCGGCACGCCCACACGGTAATCCGGACGCTCGACCGGCGTAAAGTTGCAGACGAACAGCAGGCTCTTTTTGTGATCGGCGGAATAACGGACGAAGCTGAAAATACTGCGGTCGCCGTCATTGGCATTGATCCACTGGAAGCCGTTCCAGTCATCGTCTGACTCGGACAGGCAGGGATATTTCCGATAGAGGTGGAGCAGATCGCGGAAATAGTCATGAAGATCCCTGTGCAGCGGATCCTCCAGCTCATTCCAGCTTAAGGCAACCTTTTCGTCCCATTCATGGAGCTGTCCGAAGTCCTGTCCCATGAACAGAAGCTTCTTGCCCGGATGGCCGATCATAAAGGTATAGCCGACCTTCAGATTGGCGAATTTGTCCGGGGTATAGCCGGGCATCTTGTTGATCATGGAGCATTTCAGGTGTACGACCTCATCGTGGGAGAGCACCAAAATGAAGTTCTCGCTGTTGAAGTAGGTCAGACCGAAGGTCATCTTGTTATGGTTGAATTTGCGGAAATACGGATCCAGCTTCATGTATTCCAGGAAATCGTGCATCCATCCCATGTTCCACTTAAAGGTAAAGCCGAGACCGCCGTCCTTCGGATCATGTGTGACGAGCGGCCATGCGGTCGATTCCTCCGCAATCACCATCGCGCCGTGTCCGCGCTGCACGACGATGGAGTTTAAGTGGCGGAAAAATTCGATCGCTTCCAGATTCTGGTTTCCGCCGTATTCATTGGCTACCCACTGACCGTCCTTGCGGCCGTAATCCAGGTACAGCATGGAAGCAACCGCATCGACGCGCAGGCCGTCCACGTGGTATTTATTGATCCAGTAGAGGGCGTTGGCAATCAGAAAATTGGAAACCTCCTTCTTGCCGTAATCAAAGACCTTTGTGCCCCAGTCCGGGTGTTCTCCCTTCCTTGTGTCCGCATATTCGTAGAGCGGTTCTCCGTCAAAATCTGCCAGCCCATGGGCGTCCCGCGGGAAATGGGCGGGCACCCAGTCAAGGATTACGCCGATTCCCTTTTTGTGCAGATAATTGACAAAATACATGAATTCCTCCGGATTACCATAGCGGGAGGTCGGAGCATAATATCCGGAAACCTGATAGCCCCAGGAGCCGTCAAACGGGTGCTCGGCGATGCCCATCAACTCCACATGGGTGTAGCCCATATCGCGGACATAGGCGGCCAGCTCCTGGGCTGCTTCCTTATAGGTATAGAAGCCGTTTTTTTCCTCGCGGTCCTTCTTCTTCCAGGAGCCGATATGTACCTCGTAAATGCTGAGAGGAGCCTTTCTCGGATTGGCCTGCTCGCGGTTTTTCATCCATGTCTCGTCGGACCATTTGAAGCGGGACGTATCGGCGATGACGGATGCGGTGCCGGGACGAAATTCGGCAGACTGAGCATAAGGATCGGCTTTGAATATAACCTTTCCGGATGATGTTGTGACGGCAAATTTATATAGCTGGCCGACGCCGATTCCCGGAACAAATACCTCGTGGATTCCGGAGGTTTCCAGCACCTTCATGGGCGTCGCTTCCGGATCCCAGTTGTTGAAATCGCCGACGACACTGACGGCTTTGGCGTGAGGAGCCCACACGGAAAAATAGGTTCCTTTCTTTCCGTCTATGGTCATCAGATGAGCGCCCATCTTTTCATAGATTTCATAGTGAGTTCCCTGGCCGTACAGATAACGGTCATTTGCGGTGAGAATGCCAAGTCCAACCGGTTTTTTGTTCTTTTTGACAGCCATAATGTCAGTCCTCCCTGATTTTCAGGACAACTCCTGAGTTGCCTGATAGTGTAAGCTTCAGTCTTCCGTTCTCGATGGGAATGATGGTCTGATCCATCAGATTTTCTGCTTTCTTGGCAGACAGGGGGATGGGGATATGTATCGTGGCCTCCTTATCGTCGCTGTTTGCCGCGGTGACTGCAATGGATTTTTCGCTCCGGCGGGCAAACGCATACTGCCTGTTTGTCAGCAGGAGCTCCTGATAAAGGCCTGCGTGATATTCCTCATTTTCCGCGTGGATTTTGCTAAGCCTTGCAATCCAAGTGGTCAGCTCACAGCGCATGGCCTCGCCCTCTTTGATCGTGATACAGGGCCGTAGCCCGACGTCGCTCACATTCGTTCGCTCGCCGGTTATTCCCCATTCGCCGCCATAGTAGACGGAGGGAATACCGGGCAGTGTGTAGAGAAGCAAATAGGCCAGGGGCAGGTGCGCCTTGTTGCGAAGCTTGCTGGCAATCCGGTTTTCGTCGTGATTATCCAGAAAGGTATAGAGCTCTCGTCCGATGGCCTCCAGCCGCCTGACATTGTGGGCGATTTCAAAAAAATTGTGGTCGTTTAAGCCGGAGTACAGGCTTTTATGCAGCTCATAATTCGTGACCGAATGAAGCATTTCGCGGTTGACCCAGCGGGCATATTCGCCGTGGATCACCTCGCCCATCAGCCAGAAATCGTCTCTGATTGTTTCCGTCACTGCCCGCATTTCCTTCATAAACGAAAAATCCAGTACGTTGGCACAGTCCAGGCGGATGCCGTCGATATCAAACGTATCGACCCAGAAGCGGATCACGTCGAACAGGTATTCTTTTACCTCCGGATTCTGAAGATTCAGGCAGGGAAGGCCATAATGGCCCTGCCAGGCTTCGTAGGAGAATCCGTCGTGATAAGGGGAATCCCAGTTAAAATTTACGCCGCGATACCAGCTGCAAAAGCGGGAATTTCCCCGGTTTTTCTGAATATCCCGGAATGCAAAAAATTCGCGGCCCGTGTGATTGAATACCCCGTCTACGACGACCCGGATGCCGTCTGCGTGGCACAGCCGGACGAAATTGATAAAGTCTGCATTCGTGCCGAGGCGGCGGTCGACCTGCCGGTAATCGCGTGTGTCATAGCCGTGAGAAGACGATTCAAACAGCGGGCCGATATAGACGGCGGTGCAGCCTAGATCCTTCATATGCGGGATCCATTGATTCAGCTCTTCAAAACGGTTTGCTACCGAGTCGGATGTGTTCTCACGGGGAGCGCCCGTCATGCCCAACGGATACATGTGATAAAATACTGCCTTTTCATACCAAGTGTTCATGCTCTTTAAAGTCCTCCTGAAGATGTATATTCTGTTTGTCATGGCGGCATATCACAGCTTGTAAGGGTCCGGGAAGCAGATTCGCGACAATGTGTTCCCTGCTTGCGTGGCGAAGGCTATATCAGGCAGGAAATCTGTGAGGCCAATCCAAGCCTGCATCGCGGCTTTCTGCGCGTATCGCAGGCAGCTGCTTCTGTCAGCGTTTCCAGATGCTTGTAGCGTCGAAGCAGGAACTGATACCGGAGCTGCGCGGCGTTCAGTTCAAAGATGTGGCAGTCGATCAGCGTCGGATCCGCCTCCTGTTCAAAATGATTTCTTGCGGATTCCATAGAGAGTCGGACAAGGTCAATTTCCGCTCTCAGGCTGCGTGCTTCCGGGGAAAAATCAGGCTCCCGTTTTTTGAAAAGAAACTCCCTGTACATGCTTTGCGTCCTCCTTTCCGTCTGGTAAAAGTATCTGTCGGAAATGGAAAAACTATGCATCGGCCTATCTGTCGTCGAAGATTTCATTGACAAGCGTTCCGAGCGACATCAGTTCCCTGTTCGTCTCAAGCAGCGTCAGCCGGTAGAAATTAGACGTGCCGGACTGCCTGGCATCCACGAGTCCTGATTCCTTCAGGATCTTCAGGTGGTGGGAGATTGCCGGGCGGGAGAGGTTCGTCTGGCTGGTGATCTCGTTGACGTTGAGCCCGTCTGACCGTCCGTCCAGATATGCCCCGGGCAGCACTTCGATGATGCGAAGCCGGACCTCATCGCCGAGAGCGATAAACAGCGGCATGCAGTGATGAAACTGGGCTTCCAGTTCTTTCGCATTGGCCATACGACCCCCTCCTTGGTTTAAAAATTTGAACTGAACATATTCTATCACGGATTTCTGTTCACGTCAACCAAATTTACAATAGATCAGAAGACTTTTTCCAACAATTTAGACAGGGAATGGCCGGATCTTAAGAATATGCCTTGTATAAAATTTTTGTAAAATGCTTGACAGAGACGTGGAAACCGTGCATAATGATAAGCACATTCGGCGCCCGATTCAGGGCAGCCAGATTTCATTTCCGGGCATCCGGGATGCATCAGACATCCGGATCGACCCGTACCATAAGCCGTTGGACTGATTCACAGGACAGGGCTTCGCGCCATATTCGGCAGATATTTCTACAAGGATGAAGACAGTGTGACAGGAATTTGAGGATTTCTTTTTGCTTTTTTTGCGGGAGAGGAGGAACACATTTTTTTCATGACAGGATCCAGGGTGTTATTATGCCTGTTTATGGCAGGCGCCGGCCTGACGGACCTTAGGCGTGGAAAGGTATATAACTGGTGGCTGGCAATCGGGGCGCTGGCGGGGATTTATTTTCAGGGACAGGATTTCTTTAGACCGGCGGGAGCGGCGCTTGTGATGACCTATCTGCTGTTTCTGTTCCGGCTTCTGGGCGCCGGTGACGGGAAGCTGATCGCGGTTCTGGTCGGATGGCTGGGCGTCTGGGACGGACTGTGCGCGGTCTGGACGGGGCTGGCAGTCGGCGGCTTCTGGGCGCTGGGGCGGATACTGGGCGGATATCATGTGGGAAGACGCTTTCGGACATTGTATGCACATGTTTTTGGGGTGTTGAGAACAGGGAGGGCAGAGCCATATGGCGTGTCTGATATCCGGGAGCAGGATGGGAGGATCCCGCTGGCGGCATGTATGGCAGTGGGGACGACGATTTATCTGATTTATGTGGGACGGAGGGTTTTATGAAGAGAATCATGGCGGTTTTTGATGTGGATCCGTTTTATGCGGACAAGTTTGCGGAGTATACCAATCAGAAGGAGACGATTCCGTTTACGGCGGTAGCGTTTACCGGGATCGAGCAGCTGAGAAAATTCTCGGAGGAGGAGACGATCGAGCTTCTTCTGGTAGGAGATCAGACGGACAGCCGGGCGCTGGAGGGGATAAGGGTCGGACAGATGATCCGTCTGTCTGAGAGCAGGGCCAGGACAGAGGATATGCCGACCGTGTATAAATATCAGGCTTCGGACAGTGTGCTTCGCGACGTGATGG
Organism: Clostridiales bacterium; assembly: GCA_021202655.1. Lineage (GTDB taxonomy): Bacteria > Bacillota > Clostridia > Lachnospirales > Lachnospiraceae > Brotaphodocola. The sequence goes on from JAJQCO010000174.1 coordinate 17,386, forward strand.
CCTGCTATCAGGTCCGGGAAGCGGTGGAGCCGCTTGCTGTGATCGGGGCGAAGAGCCGGATCGTCGGGGTCTATTCTCCCATCGGACGGTGCGGAAAGACCGGATTTGCCGTTACTCTGGGGCAGGTGCTGGCGCATGACAGCCGGGTGCTGTATCTGAACCTGGAGGAGTTTTCCGGGTTCTCAAAGCTTCTCGGTTCCGGATATGGAGAGAGCTTTTCGGATCTGATTTACTTTTACCGGCAGGGCGAGTACGGAAGAATGCGGCTTGGGAGTATGGTATACAGCCTCGGCGGAATGGACTATGTGCCGCCCGTGTCCTGTGCGGAGGATCTGGCGGTGATGGAAGGCGCAGAGACGGCCGGCCTGGTCAGTCAGATTGCGAGAGAGAGCGGATATGATGTGGTGATTCTGGATCTTGGGCATTTCTTAAGAAACGTAGAGGAAATCCTGGCGCTCTGCGACGTGATCTATTCGCCGGTGAAGGAGGATGTGGTATCCGGGGCAAAGCTGGAGGAGTGGCAGAATTATCTGGAGGTATCGGGGCGGCATGCGATCTGGGAGAAGGTGCGGATCCTGAAGCTGCCCAGGCAGAGCGTGCCGGATTCCAGGCGAGATTACTTCGGACAGCTTCTCTGGGGTGATCTGGGTGATTTTGTGAGAGAACTGACCGGAAGAAGCAGGGGGAGCGGCCGATGAGTGATGTGTTAAGTCGCCTGAAGGAGCAGATTCGCGATGAGATTCAGAATCGTCTGAGCGCGGAGGAGGAATTGAACGGCTGCATCGACGCGGCGATCGCGGGAGAAGCCGGGCGCAGATATCTGCCGTTAGCGGAGCGCCTGGAACTCAGGAAGCGGCTGTATGACGCGTTTCGGCGTCTGGATATTTTGCAGGAGCTGATCGACGACCCGGAGGTGACGGAGATCATGGTGAATGGGCCGGAACATATTTTTGTCGAGAGAGGAGGACGGCTTTCGCAGTGGGAGCACTGCTTTGAAAATCGGGAGCAGCTGGAGGATATGATTCAGCAGATTGTAAGCCGGATCAACCGGACGGTCAATGTGTCAAATCCGATCGTCGATGCGAGACTGGAGGACGGCTCCAGGGTTCATGTCGTTCTGCCTCCGACTGCGCTGGACGGCCCGATCCTGACCATCCGGAAATTTCCGGAGCCGATCACGGCGCAGAAGCTGATTGCCCTGGGCTCCCTGGACGAGGAGACGGCCGGATTTCTGGAGTGTCTTGTAAGGTCCGGATACAATATTTTTATCAGCGGAGGTACGGGCTCCGGAAAGACGACATTTTTAAACGCCATGTCCGGTTTTATCCCTGAGACGGAGCGGGTGATCACCATTGAGGATTCGGCAGAGCTTCAGATCCGGCATGTGCCAAACCTGGTCAGGCTGGAGACCCGGGGAGCCAACGTCGAGGGAGAGGGGGAGATCGGGATCAGTGATCTGATCCGTGCGTCGCTCCGGATGCGTCCGGATCGGATTATCGTCGGCGAGGTGAGGGGAAAGGAATGTCTGGATATGCTCCAGGCGCTCAACACGGGTCATGCAGGCAGTTTATCAACGGGCCACGGAAATAACCCGAAGGATATGTTATCCCGACTGGAGACGATGACGCTTATGGGCGCGGAGATCCCGCTTGCCGCAGTGCGCAGCCAGATTGCCTCTGCTCTGGATATCATGATCCATCTGGGACGGATGAGGGATAAGAGCAGGAAGGTGCTGGAGATCACAGAGGTAGGGGATTATGTGGACGGAGAGATCCGTTTGAATCCGCTGTATCGGTTTGTGGAAGAGGAGCAGAAGGAAGATGTTCGCGCAAAGAAAGAAAAGGGAAGAACGATCCGGGAGGGAAAGGTCTGCGGCAGGCTTGTCCGTGTGGGAGAGCTTGTTGCGGTCGAAAAGCTTAAAAGAGCAGGTTATCTGGTATGACCGCTACCGGCTATCTTTACTGGAGCTGCTTATTGCGCTGGGGAAGGGAGCCGCTGCCTGCGCCCTGCTTTCCTATACCTTTTATCGAAGCCGGAAGGCGTTTCTGATGATGCTTCCGTTTGCGCTTCTGATGCCGTTTTATGAGAGGCGGAGACTGCGGGATGAGAGGAAGCGAAGGCTGTCGGAGCAGTTTAAGGAGAGTATGGTGATTCTGGCTTCTTCCCTGAGCGCCGGATATTCGATTGAAAATGCGCTGGTGACAAGCAAGCAGGAGCTGGCTGTGCTGTATGGGGAGCATAGTCTGATTGCACGGGAGTTTGCCTCCATAACGCAGCAAATTCGGGTAAATCGCCCGGCGGAACAGGCGCTGGAGGATTTCGCCCTACGGAGCGGGCTGGAGGATGTGCGGAATTTCGCAGAGGTATTTGCGGTGGCCAAGCGCAGCGGCGGGGATCTCAGCGCGATCATGCGCCATACGGCGGAGGTGATCCGGGATAAAATGCAGGTGAAGGAGGAGATTCGCGCCATGCCGGCGGCCAGCCAGTTTGAACAGAAGATCATGAATGGGATTCCGTTTTTCCTGGTGTTTTATATCGAGGGGTCGTCCCCGGGCTTTTTTGATCAGATGTATGGGACGAATCTGGGCCGGGTGCTCATGAGCAGTTGTATGGCGGCCTATCTGACGGCGCTTGTCGTGGCGAAAAAAATTCTTGATATCGAGGTATAGCGATGAAGGAAGAACGAAAAAAATGGAGACGGCTGGCGGCGTCTGCGCTTTGCCTGGCAGGGAGCGTAGCGCTGTATCTGGCGGTTTCGGGGGCAGGGGCGAGGGACAGCCCGTTGACGGCTGACGGCAGGCTCGCCCGGGACGGTTATGGAGGAAAAACGCAGGAGTACGAGTTATATGTAGACGGACTGGGCGCGGAGGAGGAGGCAGTTACCGTACAGATCAGTCCGATGGTATACAGCAGTGAGGAAGCCGAGGCACTTTTCTATGACATCATGGATCAGATGGAAGAGAGGATCCGCGGAGAAAATCCGTCGTTAATGGAGGTGACGCAGGATCTTGCGCTGCCGTCCGTCTGGGAGGGAGGGGTTCGCCTTCGCTGGTCGTCCTCCAGGCCCACGCTCATGGATTCTTCCGGGCATGTGACGGCGGATCTGGAGGAGCCGGAGGAGCTGATCCTGCGAGTCCGCCTGTCGACAGATCCATATCAGGCAGATTTTGAACTTCCGGTTCGTCTGCTTCCCAGGCCGCTTACAAAGAAGGAAGCGCTCAGAAAGGGACTTGAGGAGGTGATTGTCCAGGCAGACCAGGAGGAAAGCGGGCAGGAATATCTGCAGCTCCCGGCAGAATACGACGGATATGCGCTGTCCTGGCGTGAGAAGACGGACAGGAGCAATGTCCTGATTCTGCTTCTGGGACTTCTGGCGGCGATTCTTCTTTTTGCCAGAGATGGCGCAGATGAGCGAAAGAAGGAGAAGAAGCGGGAACAGGAGCTGCTTCTGGATTATTCGGAGCTGGTGTCGAAGCTGATGATCCTGGTCGGCGCGGGGATGACCGTGCGCAATGCGTGGGAAAGGATGGTGAATGATTATGAGGCGGGATGCAGGGCCGGAAGACAGAAGAAAAGAGCGGCCTACGAGGAGATGCAGGCTGCCTGGGTGCAGATCGCGGGCGGAATTCCTGAGGGGACTGCGATTCGTGAGTTTGGACGCAGGTGTGGGCTGCAGCCGTACCGGAAGTTAAGCAGCCTGCTGGAACAGAATCGCAGGACCGGAACAAAGAACCTGAGGGCGATTCTGGCCGAGGAGGCCGAGGACGCGTTTGAGATGCGAAAGAATCTGGCGAGAAGCCAGGGAGAGGAAGCCGGGACCAAGCTTCTCGGTCCGCTGTTTTTGATGCTGGGAATTGTGATGGTGATGATCATGGTTCCGGCGATGATGGCAATGGGGTAACAGAGCAGGGAGGTGCAGGGAAGAAAAAGAAAGGAGATTTCGTATGTGGCAGAATTTTCATGCATTTTTGGCAGAGGAAGACGGCGTGGGCGTGATTGAGGTTGTTCTGATTCTGGTGGTTCTGATCGGACTCGTGATTATTTTTAAGAGTCAGATCACGACACTTCTGAACAATATTTTTACGGAGATCAACAGCCAGTCGGAGGAAGTATACTGATATGCGCCGGGCCGTAAGGCCCGCCTCCGGGCAGGTCACGGTATTTGTCAGTCTGGTTATGATGTGTATCTTTTCCTTTTTTTGTGTACTTCTGGAATCTGCACGGACGGCAGGAGCCAGATGGTATCTGCGGACGGCGGCCTCTTCTGCGATGGATTCTGTGTTCAGTCAGTATCACAGGCAGCTTTGGGATGACTATCGCGTGCTGTTTGCCGAATATGAGACAGAGGAGGAGCTGGCGGCGGATTTCCTCGGATATCTGGAAGCGTATACACAGGCTGAAAACTGGTATCCCATGGAGATCGCCGCGACGGAGGCTTCGGAGGTTTGCCGGGCGACAGACGGGGATGGGTGGTATCTGGAACAGGAGATCCTGGATTATATGACCTATGGCGTCTGGAATCTGGATTTTGGCGCAGATACGGTGCAGGAGCTGTGGGATGACGGGACAGAGGCAGTTTCGGTGACAGGAGTAGCGACTCTGTATCAGGAACACTCAAAAGAGGCGCTGGCGCTGGAAAAATCCCTGGAGGCGATCAGCGAGAGTCTGTCCAGGCAGAAGGAATATAAGAGCAGAGGTCTGTCCGAGCTCTCCGACTATGACTGCAGCGGATTTATCCGGGTAGCGAATCAGCTGATTGATGAGCTGGAACGAATTCCCGGTTTGGTAGAGACATATCAGAAGAAGGCGGACACACTGGCAGAAGGACTGGAGGAAAGCCGTTCACAGGCAGATCCGATGCTTTCCGATTGCAGCGACCAGGTCAATCATCTTCTGGAGCAGGAGATAAGCGAATATGACGCTTATGTCGCGGCAGACGGAGAGCGCAGGCAGGAAATTGAGGCGTTGACGGATCAGTCGAGACAGCAGATTGCGCTCGTCCGGGAGGTGATTGAGGAGGCAAGAGAGGCACAGCGGAGAGTGGATGAGTATGACGATGATGATGAGGATGATGACGGGCCGGATCTGAGCGCAATCTGGAGGCCGGTCCGGAGACATTTCAATACACTCCAGATCAGTGAGCTTTCCTTCACGCATGGCGTGGAGGATAAGGAAAAGGAAGGATGGCTGAATCAGATTACTACTATGTATCAGACAGGTTTGCTGTCCCTGCTGGTTCCGGAGGATATGGAGGTTTCCGGGCGAATGGTGGATTTGTCCGAGGCGCCGACCGCAGGGCGAGAGGACGGCGGGAATCGCTCGGTCGCTTTCCTGGATCGCCTGCTGATTGACGAGTATGGCGGAAGATTTTTTCGCAATTTCCGCGATACGGCAGAGTCTGGCGGATCGACGGGTGATCCGGCCGGGACAGGGCAGGAGGAAGGTCAGGGGGAGACGTCGTCTTCCGGTAACGAGACAGGAGGTGCGTCGAGTACGGTCCTTTCCTATGAGGTGGAGTATCTGATTCACGGCGCAGACACAGATCGGGAAAACCTGACGGATGTGGCGAACCGCCTGCTGGCCATGCGGGAGGGTCTCAACCTGATTCATATCCTGTCAAGCTCCGAAAAACGCACACAGGCGATGAATCTGGCCATGGCGATCACCGGGCTGGCAAGCGCGACTCCGCTTGTGCTGGTAACGATGTTTTTTGTCATGACGGTTTGGGCGCTTGCAGAGTCACTGGCGGATATCAAAGGACTGCTTTCGGGAAAGAAGGTTCCGCTGATCAAGACAGACAGCGACTGGTATCTCGGCACGGACGAGCTTCTGGCTATGGGGCGGGACAGAACTGTACCGGCGGGAGGAGGAGAGAACGGTTTTTCTTACCTTTCCTGGCTGAAGATCCTGCTGTTTATGGACGATACGGTGCAGCAGGAATATCGGATGATGGATCTGATGCAGATGAATATGCGTCTTTTACAGGATGGCTTTCGGATGAAGAACGGAGTGTGTCGTGCCGAGGTTAGCGCACAGGTAAATGCCAGACATGTATTTTTTTCACTTGGATTTGTGAGCCGTATGATCGGAGGCGGAGATTTTGTCTATCCGATGCGGGTTTTTGCGGAGCGCAGCTATTCCCAGTAGAAAGGGGGCGGACAGGAATGCCTTTTTGCATGACGGATATGGAAGCGAATTCGGCGCTTCAGAAAAAGAAACCTCTCCAAGGCGATATCCACCCATTGTTTCAGAATGACAGTCCGTGTGACAGGAACGGATCGTGTGATTTTCCTGTGAATTTGCAGGATTACCGTCACGGCAGGAAGGCATTCCTGTCCGTCCCCGGCAGTATGACACTGGAAGCAACGCTGGTGCTGTCCCTGTTTATCTTTGCCTCAGTGGTTCTGATGCTGCCGATGAAGATCATGACGACCGAACGGCGTATGCAGGCCGGACTGGAGGCGGTCGGGGAAGATCTGAGCCGCTATGCCTATATTCTGGATGTGCTGAATCGTGGAGACACCTCATCCATTCAGGGAGCGGATGAGGAAGCTCTGAATCTCGGGGAGACGATCGGAACCGGCGCTATTCTGGCGTATGTGCAGGGGCGCGTGATGGAACATGTGGATACCGCACAGGTCTCGTCGGTTCATGTGTTGGATTCGGAGATCCTAAAGGAGGATGGAATGATCCGGCTGGTGGTTCGCTATGATATTTCGTTCCCGTTCCCGGTGCTTGGCGTGGCTTCACTTTCCCGAAGCGTTTGCTGCAGCAGGAGAGCCTGGATCGGGAGAGAGGGAAAGGCAGGAAGCGGAGAGGGGAGCGGCTCACAGCAGGATCCGATCGTTTACGTCGGAAAAAACAGTACGCGCTATCATCTGAGCCGAAGCTGCCATTATCTGTCAAATAATCTGACGGCAGTATCGCTGGAGACGGTGGGAGATATGCGCAATACAGGCGGCGGAAAATACGCGCCGTGTTCCGTGTGCGGCGGCTTGGCCGCCGCCGGAGGGACGGTTTATATCATGCCGAGCGGCTCCAGCTACCATACGTCGGTAAACTGCACGGCAATCATTGCCTATGTGAGAGCGGTTCATCTGTCAGAGGTGTCTTACTTGGGAGCCTGTTCCTACTGTGGGGCTCAGTGAAGCCGACAGGACAAAGGGTAAGAAGCTGTCGGCTGTGATTTTATAGTGGATGATCACGGGAGGTAAGTATGTGGATGATTGTGTTTGTCTGTTTTCTGCTTGCGGCGTCGGGGCAGGATCTCTGTAAAAAATGTGTCGATATCCGGATCTATCAGATATTTGCGCTTCTGTCAGTGCTTCTTGCGCTTGGTCGTCAGCTGATGCTTGGAGAAACCTACCATGTCCTGGAGCATGTGACTGGGATGTCGCTTGGCGTTGGCCTTCTTGGTCTGGGAATGCTCAGCGGCGGGATAGGAAGCGGGGACGGGTATTTCTTCCTGGTCAGCGGGATGATGCTGGGATTTCGCGAGAATCTGACGCTTCTTTGCGCGGGGATTCTGCTTTGCGGGCTGTTTTGCATGGGGTATCTGATATGGGGGCTGGTGAGAAAGGGAATCAATGTGAGAAAATGCAGCGTTCCGTTTCTGCCCTTTGTTGTGATTCCGGGATTATGGATGGCCGTTGAGGGGATACTGTAATTTCTGGGGAGGGAGGAGATCTGCCATGGGTGCGGAAGATGGGAGGAGGCTTCGGGCTTCTTATACGGTGGAGGCGGCCGGCGTGATGGCGGCGGTTTTGTTTACGATACTGATTTTGATGAACCGGGCGCTTGGCTTTCGGGCGGAGACGGTGGGATATTTTGGCCTGCATGAGACGGTGGAGAGAGAGCGGCATCTGATTGAGAATATGGAGGAAACGCAGATTGAGCGGCAGAGCTCCGGGAATGGCTGGAGCCTGGAAATCACGGCGCCGGTTTTTCGGCCGGAGCAGTCCCTTCGGCTCTGGAGCCTGGCGGAGGATATGGGATGAAGGTCAGTTATCAAAGAGAGATGAGGCATAATTATCTGATTATTGATCCGGAAGCGCTTTCCTGGAAAAGCTATGAGTGCCGGATGATGGAGGATAATGCCATAGATGGCGTTCTGCGGTTTCAGCTCAGGCAAATGGACCATGAGGTGCGGTTTTATTATGAGATCACGTCACGTCAGCCTCTTTGCCGGATGCTGGAAAGCAGGAATCTGAAGGCGGAGGAGATCCGCTGCCTGATGATCGGCATAGCCGGGATACTGGATCAGATGAACCGTTATCTGCTGCGGGAAAGGATTGTGATGCTGGATCCGGAATATATCTATGTGGATCCGGATACGTTTCGGATATGGCTGTGTCTGGTGCCGGGGCTGGAACAGAATTTTCCGGAGGATTTTGGAAAGCTGCTTGAGTATCTGTTGGGAAAGGTGGATCATCAGGACAAGGAATGTGTGATCCTCGCATATGGCCTGTATCAGGAGACGAGGAAGGAAAATTACGGGATGGAAGATATTCTTTGCCTTCTGCACAGGGAAGCGTTCCGTTCGGAGAGTCGCAGGCCGCAGGCGGAGGAAAAAGAGAACGCGCAGGAAGGTGAAAAGAAGAATTCGGCGGGATTATTGGTAAATTCTTTTGCAGAATCGGAGACGGAAAGCGTCGGCCGCGAATATTCGCCTCCCGCAGCCGTTCAGGTCATATCTGCGCCGGAATCATCCGGGGGACGGTTTTGTAGGTTGCCAAAGCATGCGGAAGAAGCTGCCAGTGGCAGCTTCTGGAGTTGGTGGTCCGGCATCCGGGAGAAGATGAGGAAAATGAAGGGAGGACGTGGAGGGAAAACGACGGAGCGGGGAAGAAGAGCGGAGCCTGTCCCTGCGGTAAACCGCAGGCCGGAGGAAGGGGAAAAGACCGTTTCCTGGAGTCATGCGTTTATGCCGGATACGGAAGAGGACGATGCGGATGTGAAAACCGTAGCGCTTTCAGAGTCGGATCTGGCAAAGACGGGGATTTTGCAGACAGGGCCTAATACGGCGATACTGGAGGATCTTACAGCGGACAGGGGGGACGGCAGTCGAATCCTTCGATCTCTTTCCGGAAAAAGTGAGGATATTGCGATTTCCTATTTCCCGTTTACGATCGGAAAGCAGGAAAATCTGGCGGATTTTGTGTTGAATTATAATACGGTGAGCCGTCTCCATCTGCGGATCGACAGGAGCGGAGAGGATTATCTGATTCAGGATTTGAATTCGACAAACGGCACGGTTGTCTCGGGAAGACTGCTGGAGAACAATGAGACGGCCAGACTTTTGCCCGGCGACGAGGTGTGGATTGCAAATCTGCATTATCGGTTTGAGTAGGCAGACGTAACGGCGCTTAACGCATGCCGGTGGCACGCATCAGGCGCCGTCATTCGGAACCTTCCTGGTCGATATGCCGGGAATCTGAAAGCGCTTACAGCATCTGCATATAGGCGAGCAGCTGATCGAGCAGATCCAGACCGACCCAGATCAGAATCCCCAGCAGGATGGCGGAGATTCCGAGAAAAATCAGCTTGTAAAACAGATATGCCCTGGCAAAGTTTCTGCGTCTGACCTTCTTTTTGTTGAAGGCCAGCCAGATCAGATAGAACCAGCCGATGACCGGAATATTCATGCACATGAAGGTGAAAAACCAGGAGCTGACCGGCTCATCCAGAGATCCCCTGGGAACGTCCTGCTTTTTGTCATGGCCACCGGAAGGAGCTTCCGGTGGCAGGTTCTGTGGTTTCAGGTCTGTCATCTCTGTTTCACTCTCCTTCCCAATCAGATGTGATCACCGGGCTGTCGTCCGTGACGTCGGTATTCCATCGGATGGATTCCCGGCTTAAGGCAGCGCGAAGGTTTTCCTGAGCCATGCCGATCTGTAAGGCTTCCGACTCCTTTTGCGCGGCTTCCTCCTATGATTTGTGGTCTTCCTTGATCTACAATTAATGTGTGGTCGGCAGCGTCGAGATCCGCTCGATGGCCTCGTTCAGTCTGGTGATGTAG
>JAJQCO010000089.1 GCA_021202655.1 Clostridiales bacterium
TTGATGATAATAAGGGCAGCTGGACTCGAACCTGCGATGAAAGGGTTCAAAGCCCTTCGTCTTGGCCGCTAAACGATGCCCCTATGGCTGGGGATAAAGGTATCGATCCTTTGTCTGGCGGGTCAGAGCCGCCCATGATGACCGCTACACCAATCCCCAAGATGACACCTGTGGGATTCGAACCCACAGCTCCCGGGCTGAGAACCCGGCGCCTTATCCAGTTCGGCGAAGGTGCCATATGACTCCAGTGGGAATCGAACCCAACATTTGCAGCTTGAAAGGCTGCTGACCTGACCGATTAGTCGATGGAGCCAGATGCGCATGGCGGGATTCGAACCCACGATATGCCGGTTAAAAGCCGGCTGCCATACCACTTGGCTACATGCGCTTAACAAGCATCGTGTCAGAGTCGAACTGACCAGCAGCGGTTTTGCAGACCGCCCTCACGCCGCATGAGCTACGATGCGTATTCAGTTGTTCTGAATCAGATGAGAATCAATCTTCAGCATCTGATTGCTGCGCATGGCAGGATTCGAACCCGCGATATACCGGTTAAGAGCCGGCTGCCATGCCTCTTGGCTACATGCGCGAATTATTATTCTGAAGCAATGGACCGGGCGGGAATCGAACCCGCAGCCTTCTGTTTGCAAAGCAGATGCTCTCCTATTGAGCTGCCAGCCCGTGTATTCATGCCCCCACAATTGTATTATGGCGGATTTTTTCAATCTTTGCATTTTCCACAACAGAAATTTTATGTCCGGAGACACGAAAAAACCGCACACCCGTTTGCGGATATGCGGCTCATCATCAGGAATCCTTATATATGGGATAATCTCCGGTCATACCATACGGTATCTCCCGGGACTCATCCCACACGTCATTCCAGCCACCATCCGAAACGGCATCATAAGCGCACGCTCTGCGCAAGCGTGTTTTTGTGCCTGTTCCTGCTGTTTCTTCATGGTAATCATGGCTGTCATTGCTGTTCGTTCCTTTCCTGATTTTCTTTTTACATTATACAGTCGAAAATGGCGTTTGTAAATCTACTGCTGGTAGATTTTTCTTAATCCAGCACCGCTTTCCGCATTACCTTCCCCACGCTCTCCCGGAGAACCAGATCGGCCCACTTATCCTTTTCTGTTGGTGTCCGATTAATGATAACCAAACTGTCTCCGGCAAAATAGGTCACAAGCGATGCGGCTGGATTCACCTGCAGGCTTGTCCCGGCAATAATCAGCATATCAGCCTTCCGTATCGATTGGGTAGCACCCTGCCACGCATCCTCCGGCAACAGTTCGCCGTACAACGTGACATCCGGCTTAATCACTGCCCCGCAGCTGCAATGAGGGACTTCCAGCATGTTCTGGATGTCCTGCAGGGTATATGCTTTCCCACAGGCCGGGCAATGATTTTCCAGTACCGAACCGTGAATATGGTATACTGTCTTAGAACCTCCAAGCTCATGAAGATTATCAATATTCTGCGTAACAACGGCGCGAAGTTTGCCGTCCTGTTCCAGCTTCGCGAGTGCCCGGTGGGCATCATTTGGTTCCACGCCGTCAATCAGAATCTTATCGCGGTAAAACTTCCAGAATATCTCCGGCTTGTCCTGGAAACAATCGATGGAAAGCAGATACTCCGGGTCAAAGTCGTACTCATTCTTCTGATTATACAATCCGTCCCTGCTACGGAAATCCGGAATGCCGCTTTCTGTCGATACGCCGGCCCCGCCAAAGAAAACGATGTTTTCCGATTTGCCAATCATCTCTTTCAGTTTCTGGATATCATCCATGATTGCTTTGCGTTCCATAGTCGTCCTCCTTACTGATGAATTCCTGCTTCCAGCCATACGGCATGTTCCTGTGCGATTGCATCCATCATCTCCACTGTTTTCCATGGGAAGCCGAAATCTTTGCGTTTGATCTTACACTGTGGGATTCCGTCCTTCCAGAAAACGATTCCCTCTACCGCGTGCTCCGAAAGGTATGTGCGGATTCCCTCATATGTCCTCTCCACCACGATGGCATGGATTCCATGCGGAATCAGGATATCTTCAGAGAGCCCATACGGATTATTCAGGAAATGCGGCCCAATCGCTTCATATGTCCGGTCAGTTTTCTCCCACGCGCAATGATCGTAAGCTGCCCAGAACCATTTGTCATCCGGATCTTCCCTTCTGCATGGCCGCCAGCAGGGAAGGTGGCCGGTCACCGGATCTGGGGCTTCTTCACAGGGGATAGCATCTGTGGGGACTTTCTTCCCGTGCTTCGCGTCGTAGCGTTTATACAAAACTCCATCAATAATCGCACAACAGGAACCATCCCATTTTATGGTAGCGATCCCGTCTCCGTCAAGCACCCATTCCATACCTGGAGTTACGTCAGGAAGTACCCGAACCACTCTGTGGTTATCAAATTCCCGCTGAAACAGTGTTGGGGTTTTTCTCATGCTTACTCCTCCTCATACATTGGGCTTAATATCCGGCATTTCCTGCTTTGCAATATCAAGCAGCCACTGCTGCCGCTTCTGCACATATTTGCGCCGCTGTTCAAATGAAGATTCGCCGAATTCCAGTACATGATCATACCGGGTATATGCTTTTCCACCCTTGATCTCATCTACACAAACACGGATCGATTCATTCAGTTCCTGACCTTCCGATGCATAGCGCTTATGATCCAGGAATCGGAACTGCAGTTCCGTAAACTTTATGGATTTCTCCCATTTCCGGTATCCATCCTGATCCGGTGCGCTCAGTATAATATCCGGAATCGATTCTAAGGCATTGCAGATATCTGACCCATCCTTGAATCTCATACCAAATAACTGCGAGTACACCATCCCCAACAGTGCAAAAATATACGGTATGTTCGCATCTGTAAGCCATGGATAGCAGTATTCCTGATCCTTCAGAAAAACTTTCAGGCATTTTCTCCAATAAGAAGCACCGGCCCTTATCTGTAGTGCATCCGCAATAGTTAAGACAACCAGATCGAAATTATCCCTCATCAGGTTATATAATTCAACAACATTCTTATCGATCTCAAGTTTTTCGTATTCTGCCGATGGATCAATCCGGACTGAAGGATCAGCAAATGGACAGTTTGTATACTTAACGTAATTCCACGGAGCAATATCCGTTATCGTTTTTCCAGCATGTTTGCCGTATGGCGCAATTTTGGACTTTACCCCAAGCCCGACGATCTGAATCGGATTCATGCATGCAGGACAGACCGCATAGTAGCTTTTTGCTCCTGAGACTAATGAAGAGATCTGTCCAAATGGATATTGCAACCCTGTGACGCGTTGATACTCTTCACGCGTAATCTCATACTTTTCCGCATAATTCGACGTCTCTGTTCTGAAATATTTCATTGTTCGTTTGCCCACATCATAGCATCCTCATCAAACGCCAACCCATACGCCCTCCCAACACTTGCACACCAGCCTGCTGGAAGCTTAGGCAGTTCTCCCTGTCTGATTGCGAACTCGATACATGCCAGCATCGTGGTAAGCCCAACTGCAAAGTCCCGGTTCTGGCTGTCCCTCAAATGAAACACCACCCGTTCTTCGCAGGCATCGCACAGCATTGGTTCTGCGTCCTGAACATGTGCCTGATCATTCAGAATCACGTCGATGTGGTTTCCTCCCTCCATCTTTCTCTGCCTCCTATTCTATCTGTTCCGGCAAACGCCGTCAATCGTTGCCTGTGGTGATATCAGATATATTCTCCTCTTACATGACCAGAAAGGACACCTGCCTGCTGCAGATAATCCATCCACCGTTCCACTTTCTCGTATACAGCAATCGCATACGGATTCGGCTCATGATACGACTTTTGGGATAGCATTCTCTGGTAATCGTATGGCTGGTAGAAGTCGTCATCCAACACATCTATATGGAAATCATCTGTGTCTGCCTTGCTGATTGTGACGCCAAATATAATACTGCCCCTCAGTATTTTCGAAAAATGCCAGTATCCTTCCTGGTAATCTATAAACCCAAGCTTTCGCATCTCTGTATCCGGCAAAAGATGGGCTTTGATTTTAGTGTTTAGGCCATTACTGCCGATCTTATACTTGGGGAAGACCAGATATGGCTCCTTCTTTTTTAATCTCGCTGGAGCTGGTCTCTTTGCCGGCCACCAGGCAAACGGATCGCATTTCTCGCCAGACAGGTTTTCCCACCTGCTTTGCCACGTATATCTGGCTGGAATTACCGTCGGTGTTTCTCCATATATGCAGGTAACCCAGTATACCTCATTCTTTTCCGGTTTCCGTTCGTCTCCTGTCTTGATCCATCCCATACGTTTTCCTCCATCAGCAATGTCCTGTTTCTTATATATTATGGAAAATCTGCTCCCCTCATAAGATTGTACTTCTGGAATCATCGAGTGTATCCATATGAAACCTAATGACATTACGATACATACAGTCAGAACCCACTTGCGGTATATGCCTGATGTCTTCGGCTTTTCTCTCCTCCACAATATCGTTCCCAGCTATGTTATGGAAAATTCGATTTTCGAGACAACCCTCAAAATTATCACGCCGCTTTTTGCAGGAAAAACAGTTTCTTTCCTTCTGTCCCGGCCTGTATCAGCCTGAAGTTCAAAAGATTTCCTGTTTCTGTCCACAATTCTATTGCGTCCAGAATTCTCAGCACAGTCGTTCTGTTCATTAATCGTTGTTTTTCGAATGCAAATGCCCCAAACTCCCGGTTAACGATATCCGTAATTTCTGTTACAGTTAACGGTCGTTCCGATGTCGCGTGGTTTTCCAGTACATTAACAATAATCAGAGGAAACATGGTCTGATGCATAATTAATACTTCCTTTCTCATCATAAAGAGGAGCCGCACCGCAGCTCCCCCATGTCTCCTCTTAGTATCATGGCTCTTGGCAGCGGCTTCCCTACTTAGCAGTAACGCCAAACAGCCTGCTGCCGGAATAATAACTCCCGGTACCAGGCGATCGATAACTGTATGAGTATGAGAAAAATACAATAGACGCCATCATGACGATTTCCACCCTTTCTTTGTGTTGATAGTATTTTTTGTAAAACGCAGGCGGAAGGATTCGAACCTTCGTGCCAGTTTCCTGGCAAACTCCTTAGCAGGGAGCCGCAATCAGCCACTCTGCCACGCCTGCATGCAGGGAATACGCTGTAGACAGGTTTAGGGCATACACAGTAAAGCCAAAAAAATGACCGACCGCCTTCCAAGCGGCTTCCTCGACAATTCGGATCCACAGCAAAACGGAGATACAGGGATTCGAACCCCGGGCACATTGCTGTGCTCCTGCTTTCGAGGCAGGTGCCATAACCCACTCGGCAACATCTCCGTATATCGTGTCATTTGTACAAGTGGGCGGAGGAGGACTCGAACCTCCGGTGTTTCTCGTGTGGCTGATTTACAGTCAGCTGCGTTCGCCGCTACGCTATCCACCCGTAAGCGGAGATGCAGGGATTCGAACCCTGGACACATTACCGTGTTCCTGCTTTCAGGGCAGGTGCCATAAGCCTCTCAGCCACATCTCCATTTCTTATGCTAACATCATATCACACAGATCAGTGCAGATTTGCTTCATTTCTATTTTTTTTTGCAAAACAGATCGCGAAGCATTCGAACCTCCACAAACAGTTTTGGAGACTGCTGTGCTGCCATTGCACTACCGATCCATGGGGTGGCCGACGAGATTCAACCCGCAAATGGCGGACCCACAATCCGCTGCTGTACCGATTGAGCCACGGCCACAGTCCTGGCAGAAGGACTCGAACCCTGGATTTCCCGCATATCAGGCGGGCGTCCGAACCAGTTGGACGATGCCAGGAAAATATCCGGAGAGGGAGTTGAACCCTCAGATTCTGCGGTTTGAGCGCAGCGCGTATACCAATTCCGCCATCCGGACTGATATTGTTGTCTTAATACCCCTGGTGGGATTCGAACCCACATGTGCCCTTCGGCACCCGGATCCTTAGTCCGGTGCATATCCCAATTCTGCTACAGGGGCATATCCATACACCCGAAGGGATTCGAACCCTCAATCCGTTTGGAAGCCGGGCTTAAACCGGATGCGTATACCAATTTCGCCACGGGTGCAGAGAGCCGGCGACAGGACTTGAACCTGCAACCTTCTGCTTACAAGGCAGCTGCACTGCCAGTTGTGCGACGCCGGCAAAACGCCTCCAGCCGGATTCGAACCGGCGATCTCCTGATAGACAGTCAGGCGGGTTGAACCGCTCCCCTATGAAGGCTTAAATACCCAGAGCGGGATTCGAACCCGCAGGATCTGCGATCTGAGCACAGTGCGTATACCAGTTCCGCCATCCGGGCAAATGTAACTATATTAAGTTTTCAAATGGATCGTCAGGGATTCGAACCCTGAACCTACCGGTTATGAGCCGGCTGCTCTAACCGATTGCGCTAACGGTCCATAAGCACACAGCGGGATTCGAACCCGCACCGCCGGTTTGGAAGACCGGGGTGCTGCCAATTACACCATGCATGCATTTCCGGATTACATGGTCAAGCCTATGTCGTCCGGTTCCGGTAATTTTTCCCGGTTATCGACAGAAGAAGGAAGTGCCTTTCCTCTTGTGCCGTAATGGGACGGGCTGGTGTCGGACCAGCCTCCTCTGCTCTTCAAGCAGATGCTTTCACCGGATTAGCTTCCGTCCCAAACTCCCGCAGCAGGATTTGAACCTGCAACCCCGCGGTTAACGGCCGCGTGCTCTACCAATTGGGCGATACGGGAATATTTGATACAAATTAAAAAATCCGCCTGTTGGGGAATCCCAGCAGACGGATGACATCATCCTCATTGTTCAGCCCATTACCGGTGCCCTGGCGTGCCTGTGCCAAAGAACGGAAAACAGCTGAAACAAAGCCTGTATCTGGAAACCCCTGAAAAATTCATGCAAAAACAGTGTTCCATTATGAATCAGATCATAATCTGAGCATGTAAAATCGAGCGTACTGTTATTCAGTCCGCCAAGCAAATATCCGTGATTCCATATGGTCAGATTCTGTTTTCTCATGATCGGTCTCCTTTCTTCTAAAAAATGAAAAAGCCTGCACGTAATCCACTAAAAATAAGCGGATGACGGACAGGCACTTCCTTCATCTGTTCGTATCTTAGCACATTCGTTATCCCCTGTCAAGAGGTCGAAAAAATATTTTGCCGCAACTCGCCCTTATAGAAAAACACGGCGGCATTTCCCATCTCCACCCGATAGTATTTTACATAGGCGTCTTGGCGGAAACTGATATCCGAAATGATCTTCGTTGGGTATTGCCTGTACCAGAGGCACCAAGATCTTTGAAAAGGATGCATGAATAAGATGGAAAAATCTACAGATCAGGACTATTGTGTCATAAGCATTCCGGTTCAATGATGCATACTTCTCTCCTGTCTCTAATATTTAGCATACGTCAATCGTCGATTTTTACAATGCATTGCAATGGCAGTCAACATACTTGAAGCGCAGAGAACTTCGGTAAGTCTTTTGATCTGAAAATATACGCTCTATTTGTGGCGGTTCAATAGGCCGCTGAGTTACTTTTTTAAATTCATAAATTTTCCCTTTATAAAATCAAAAATCATATTAACGTACGGAAACAATTCGTGAACAATACCAAGTATTACTCCGCTAAACAGGAATCCAAACAGACTTATTAAACATATAATTCCTTTTGACCACCAATAAC
>JAJQCO010000067.1:0-22493 GCA_021202655.1 Clostridiales bacterium
CATTATGCCTCCTGGATGAGGACGGGGGGATACCATTCCTTTGCGAAGCTGCGGAGCATTACCCTGACTACGGGGGAAATAGAGCGCTTCATGGAGCTTGTGGAGGGGCGGCCGTTCTGGGCGGCGAAAGAGGGAGAAGATTTTTCTCAGTGGGAGATCACGGGGGAGCCTTTAAAAAGGAAGCTTCAGTTGAAGGGGAGCGCGGACGGCGTGGAGCTGAAGCTCGAGCCGGTATTCGGTCTGGCCGGAGCCCGGAACAGTTATTATTTCCTCAACGGGAAGGTGTATCCGGTGACGGAAGAGAGTCTGGCTCCGGTGCATGATTTCATGGAGTGGATGCGGGGAATTCCGGACCGGAGGGCGTTTATCCAGAGTGAGGATGTGCCGCTTTTCTGCCGTCAGCTGCTTCCGGCGCTGGAAAAGTCGTTTGTCTGTATCCGGCAAAGCTTTGACGAGACGGAATACGGGATGGCGCAGGCAGCCTTTTCCTTTTATCTGGACGCGCCGACGCGGGAGATGGCGACGTGCCGGCCAACGGTTCGCTATGGGGAGAAGGAGTATCCGCTGTTTGAGGAAAAGGAGGACGCCGGGAGGCGGGACCCGTTGAAGGAGACAGAGATCCGGCAGCTGGTATCGTCCTTTTGCGACGCCTATGATGAGAAGGCGCATGCCATGGCGGCGATGGGAGATGACGCGATCTATGAGCTTCTGACGACCGGACTGGCGCGGTTTAAGCTGGCGGGCGAGGTCTATGTTTCGGATGCGCTGAAGCGGATTCAGATATCGCCGACGCCGAAGGTGTCGGTGGGGATTTCGGTGTCCGGGAACCTGCTTGAGCTTCGCATGACGGCGGGGGATATGTCACGGGCGGAGCTTCTGGAGATTCTGTCGCGCTACAGCCGGAAAAAGAAGTTTTACCGTCTGAAAAACGGGGATTTTGTGGATATATCCGGAGCGGATGTGGAAACGCTGGCGGAGCTTAAGGAGGGGCTTAGCCTGACGGACGCGCAGATGAAGCAGGA
This sequence comes from Clostridiales bacterium, assembly GCA_021202655.1. Classification (GTDB taxonomy): domain Bacteria; phylum Bacillota; class Clostridia; order Lachnospirales; family Lachnospiraceae; genus Brotaphodocola. The sequence continues at coordinate 1,023 of JAJQCO010000067.1, forward strand.
GCGTGTGGAGCTGCCCCGTTACCGGGCGCTTTATCTGGACAGTGAGCTTCGGGAGCGCGGCGGGCTTAACGTCTCGCGCAACCGGGAATTCCGGGCGCTGATCCGGAATATGAAGACGGTGGAGGACAATGATTTTGAGATTCCGCCGTCTCTTGACGGGGTGCTCCGGGAGTATCAGAAGCTTGGCTTTCTGTGGATCCGGACGTTGAAGAGCAACGGCTTTGGCGGGATCCTGGCGGATGATATGGGACTGGGAAAAACGCTGCAGGTGATCGCCTTTCTGGTCTCGGAAGCGCCGTCGCTTACGTTGATCGTCTCGCCGGCTTCTCTGGTGTACAACTGGAACAGTGAATTTGCCCGTTTCGCGCCGGAGCTTCCGGTGACGATGGTGGTCGGGACGGCGGCGAGACGCCGCGAGCTGATCGAGCACGCAGGAAAGGGCGAGATCCTGTTGACGTCGTATGATCTGCTCAAGCGGGATCTGGCGTATTATGAAAATATGCAGTTTGACGCGGAGGTGATCGACGAGGCGCAGTTTATCAAAAATCACGGGACGCAGGCGGCGAAGGCGGTGAAGCAGATCCGGGCCGGGTTTAAGCTGGCTCTGACAGGAACGCCGGTGGAGAACCGTCTGAGTGAGCTCTGGAGTATTTTTGATTATCTGATGCCGGGCTTTCTCTATTCGTATCCGCGGTTCCGGGATGAGATCGAGGAGCCGATCGTTTCCAGGCAGAGTGAGACGGCGATGAAGCGGCTGCAGAAGATGATCCGTCCGTTTGTCCTGCGTCGCTTAAAGAAGGATGTCCTGACGGATCTTCCGCCGAAGATTGAACGGGATTTCTATGCGAAGATGGAGGGCGAGCAGCAGAAGCTCTATGACGCGCACGTGAAACGCCTGCAGATTCTGCTTGATAAGCAGACGGATGAGGAGTTTAAAACGTCAAAGATTCAGATGCGCTGCGAGCGGACCCGCCTGCGCCAGATCTGCTGTGATCCTGCGCTTGTCTTTGAGGATTACCATGGCGGATCGGCAAAGCTGGAGACATGCCTGGAGCTGGTTCAGAATGCTGTCGGGAGCGGGCATAAGATCCTGCTTTTTTCGCAGTTTACAACGATGCTGGCGCGGATTCAGAGTCGGCTGCAGGAGGCGGGAATTTCCTTCTATACGCTGACCGGAAGCACGAAGAAGGAGGAGCGGATCCGACTGGTCGAGGCCTTCAACCGGGACGATACGTCGGTGTTCTGCATTTCGCTGAAGGCGGGTGGGACAGGGCTTAATCTGACTGCCGCGGACATCGTGATCCATTATGATCCCTGGTGGAACCTGGCGGTGCAGAATCAGGCGACCGACCGGGCGCACCGGATCGGGCAGGAGCAGGTGGTAACGGTATATAAACTGCTGACAAAGGGGACAATAGAGGAAAATATTACGAAAATCCAGGAAAAAAAGACGGAGCTGGCGGAGGAGATTCTTGGCGGGGAGGATTTAAAGAGCGCGTCGTTCAGTCGGGAGGAGCTCATGGAGCTGCTGCAAAACTAATTGCGATAAAACAGGAAATAAGGTATAATCAGAATCAAATGGATGTGGCAATGGGAGCGGCCTGACGGACGGCGCTCCGCGTCTGAATGTTTATAGAGAGGGGACATATTATGGATAAGACATTGTATGATCTGATGGACTGGGCCGGGATCGAGGAGATCGTCTATTCCGAGGCGGCGAATCCGGATCGTCTGCTTGGGCCGCACATGACGGACAAGGGGCTGCTGATTCAGGCCTTTATTCCGGCGGCAGCGGAGGTCACGGTGAAGATTGCCGGGACAGGGAAGAAGTATCCGATGGAGAAGCAGGACGATGCGGGATACTTTTCCGTGCTGGTACCGCGCAAGACGATGACGGATTATCTGCTTCTGATCACGTATGAGTCAGGAGAGACGGAGGAGATCCATGATCCGTATGCCTACGGGACGCAGTATACGGAGGCGGAGTTAAAGAAGTTTGCGGCGGGAATTTTTTACGACGTTTACAAGAAGATGGGCGCGCATCCGCTGGAGATCGGCGGCGTGAAGGGCGTGTATTTCTCGGTCTGGGCGCCGTGCGCGATGCGTGTCAGCGTGGTCGGAGATTTCAACCACTGGGACGGCAGGCGTCACCAGATGCGGCTGATCGGAGATTCCGGCGTGTTTGAGCTGTTTATTCCGGGCGTGGAGCCGGGCGCAGTTTACAAGTATGAGATCAAGACGCGCAAGGGCGAGCCGATGTTAAAGGCGGATCCCTACGGGAGCTATGCGGAGCTGCGGCCGAACACGGCGTCGATCGTCTGGGAGAGCCAGTATAGCTGGGGAGACGGAGAGTGGCTTTCTCAGCGGGAGAAGACGGACACGAAGAAGAAGCCGGTTTCCATCTACGAGGTACATCTGGGTTCCTGGATTCGCAAGCCGATTGAGACGCGCGAGGACGGGACGGCAGTGGTCGGCTCGGAATTCTACAATTATCGGGAGATCGCGCCGCGGCTGGCGGATTACATGAAGGAGATGGGCTATACTCATGTGGAACTGATGCCGGTTATGGAGCATCCGCTGGATGGCTCCTGGGGATATCAGGTGACCGGATATTACGCGCCGACGAGCCGCTACGGGACGCCGGATGATTTTAAGTATTTCATGGATTATATGCATGGCCAGGGGCTTGGCGTGATTCTGGACTGGGTACCGGCGCATTTCCCGCGCGATCTGCAGGGGCTGGCCTGCTTTGACGGGAGCTGTGTCTATGAGCACGCGGATCCGCGGCAGGGATCGCATCCGCACTGGGGGACGCTGATTTACAATTATGGGCGGCCTCAGGTGACGAATTTCCTGATCGCGAACGCGCTGTACTGGGCGAAGGAGTATCACGCGGACGGAATCCGGATGGATGCGGTGGCCTCCATGCTGTATCTGGATTACGGGAAGAATGACGGCGAGTGGGTGGCGAATATCTATGGCGGTCATGAGAACCTGGAAGCGGTGGAGTTCTTAAAGCACCTGAACAGCCAGTTTAAGAAGCAGATGAAGGGCGTGATGGTCATTGCCGAGGAGTCGACTGCGTGGCCGCAGATCACGGGTGATGTGAAGGACAACGGCCTGGGCTTTGATTATAAATGGAACATGGGCTGGATGAATGATTTTACCGGTTACATGAAGTATGACCCGTTCTTCCGGAATTATCATTACGGAGAGCTGACCTTCTCCATGCTGTACGCTTACAGCGAGGATTTTATCCTGGTCTTCTCGCACGATGAGGTTGTCCACGGCAAGGCTTCCATGCTCTGCAAGATGCCGGGAGCGGATTATGAGGCGAAGGCCAATAACCTGCGCGCGGCTTATGGATTTATGTATGGCCATCCGGGCAAGAAGCTTCTGTTTATGGGACAGGAGTTTGCACAGGTCGCCGAGTGGAATGAGAATGTGTCGCTGCCGTGGGAGATACTGGAGTATCCGGTCCACAAGACGATGCAGGATTATGTGAAGGAGCTGAATCATTTCTATCAGAGCCATCCGGCGATGTATGAGCAGGATTATGTGCCGGACGGATTTGAGTGGATCGACTGCTCGTCCAGCCAGGAGAATATTGTCGTGTTCGTGCGCCGGACGAAGAAGAAGGAGGAGACGCTGCTCTTTGTCTGCAACTTCGCGCCGGTGGAGCATGAGAAATACCAGGTTGGCGTTCCGTTTTACGGCAAATATAAGGAAGTGCTGAACAGTGACGCGGTTAAATTTGGCGGCAGCGGCAAGGGAAATCCGCGTGTGAAGACCAGCAAGCGCGAGGAGTGCAACGAGAGAGATTTCTCGATCGTGATTGATGTGCCGCCGATGTCCACGCTTGTGTTTACCTGCACTCCGGCGACCGAGCCGAAGCCGGCGAAGAAGCTACCGGCAGTAAAGGATACGGAAAAGAAAGTACCGGCAGTGAAGGATATGGCGAAAAAGGTTCCTGCAGTAAAGGACACAGAGAAGAAAGTACCGGCAGTGAAGGATACCGCGAAGAAGGCGCCGACAGGAAAGAGGGCCGGAAAGAAGTCGCCGGTGGCGGAGGAAAAATGATAAAGGTTACCTATCTTCATCACAGTGGATTCCTGCTTGAGACGGATCACGGACAGCTGCTTTTTGACTGTTGGGATGTAGAGCTTCCCCGGCTGGATCCGGAGAAGGACGTCGTGGTTTTTGTCAGCCATCGGCATCCGGATCATTTTGATCCGGCGATCTGGAAGCTGGCCGCGCTCCATCCCCATGTATTTTATGTGCTTTCGGATGATATCTGGCAGAATCGGGTTCCGGACGAGCACCGGGGACGGGTAGAATTTATGGATCCCGGAAGCGTGCTGGAGCTTCCGGAGTGCGGCGGGATGAAGATCACCGCCTTCCGGTCGACGGATGAGGGCGTTGCCTTTCTGGTTGAGGTCGACGGGCGGGTGATCTTCCATGCGGGAGATTTGAATGACTGGCAGTGGATCGGGGAGCCGGATCCCTGGAATTCGGATGTGCATGCCGCCTATGAGAAGGAGCTCGCACGGATCCGGGAAATGGGATTCTGCCCGGACATCGCGATGCTGGTGTTAGATGGACGACAGGAGGAGCTGTATTCTCTTGGAATAGATGAATTTATGCGGACGGTCGGCGCAGGCATTGTGTTTCCCATGCATTTCTGGAACGATTTCGGGCTGATCCGGAGATTTAAGGAGCTGCCCTGCACAGAAGAGTACCGGGAGAGGATTGCGGAGATTCGCGAGAAAGGCCAGGTATTTGTATGTCCGTAAATCCGGTGTCGGAGGAAGACGTCGAGACAGATATGGCAAGGCAGAAATTCCAGAAGGAGATTCTGCTGCTTGCCTTTCGGGCCGGAAAGCTTCTGCTCGCGAACGGGGCGGAGATTTTCCGTGTCGAGGATACGGTATACCGCATCTGTCGCGCCTATGGGCTGCAGTCGGTTCGTGCCTTTGTGCTGAGCAGCGCGTTGTTTCTGACCGCGGGAAATGAGACGGAGCCGCAGTTTGCCGAGGTCTGGCAGATTCCGGTGAACGCGGCGAACCTGACCCGGGTCGCGGAGCTGAACGAGCTTTCGCGCCATATTGAGCTGACGCACTGTTCGCCGGAGGAGATCCGGGCGGAGCTTGACCGCATTGAGAACATGCCGGATTTTCCACTCTGGCTCCAGGTGCTGGCCGGGGGCGTCTGCGGCGCTGCGTTTTCCTGCATGTTTGAGGGGGATCCCGCCGATTTTGCCTGTGCCTTTGTGATTGGATTGCTGTTTGAGCTGTATTTTACCCGGATCGGGCAGCCGCATTTTTCCCGCATTGTCCGCAATATTCTGGGCGGGGCGCTGATTGCGGCTTTGAGTATTCTGTTCTGTCACAGCGGACTTGGGCATCATTTACAGTCGCTGATGACCGGCGGGATCGTGCTGATGGTTCCCGGCGTGGCGTTTACCAATGGAATCCGGGATCTGGCGGACGGGGATTATCTCTCCGGCGAGATCCGGCTTCTGGATGCTCTGATTGTATTCTTTTGCATTGCGATCGGAGTGGGCAGCGTCATGGCGCTGTACGGATGGTTTACGGGAGGGGCTCCGCTATGACATGGATCGTACAGACGGCGGCGGCCGCCTTCGGCACGCTGGGATTTGCCGTAATGTTTGGCGCGCCGATGAAGCACTATGCTTATTGTGGGGCGGTCGGCGCGATCGGGTGGCTTGTCTATCTGATTCTGGAGCCCCATACCTCGATGGCTTCTGCCACCTTTCTCGCCGCCATTGTCGTCATCCTGCTGTCGAGATGGTTTGCCGTGAGGCGGCGCTGTCCGGTGACGATTTTTCTGATTTCCGGGATCATCCCGCTCGTTCCGGGTACCGGAATCTACTGGGCGGCTTATTATACGGTAACGGGGCAGCTTTCCCTGGCAACCGAATGGGGGTTCCAATCGGTGAAGATCGCCGTGGCGATTGTGCTGGGGATTGTGTTTGTATTTGAACTGCCGCAGAAGGTATTTTCGTCCGGCAAGCCGGTGGAGGGACTTCCGAACGGGCAGACCGGACAGAGGTGGAAAACCGCCGCGAACCGGAAGACGACGAGATCACACGAGAGGAGACGGAAGGATGCTTTACATTAAAAACGGACGGGTTTTGGATCCGAAGACCGGCACAGACGGCGTGATGGATCTCATCGTCGATCAGGGAAGGATCGTTGCGATGGGAGCCGATCTGGCAGGCGAAGGTCGGCCTGTCTCGGGAACACAGATGTCTGCGGGAGATGCCTCAGGGCTTACCGTGATTGACGCGGACGGCATGATGGTCGCGCCGGGGCTGATTGACGTGCATGTCCATTTCCGCGATCCCGGATTTACATATAAGGAAGATATACAGAGCGGCGCGAAGGCCGCCGCCGCGGGCGGATTTACGACGGTTATCATGATGGGGAATACCCGTCCGCCTGTGGACAATGTGGAGACGCTGGAATATGTGATCCGCGAGGGGAAGAAAGCGGCGATCCATGTCCTTCCCTGTGCCAATATCTCGATGGGGATGAAGGGGCAGGAGCTGACGGATATGGAGACGCTGAAAGCGCATGGGGCGGTTGGGTTTACCGATGACGGCATACCGTTGATGGACGCCGGGCTTGTGAAACGGGCGATGGATGAGGCGGTGCGTCTGCATGTGCCTCTCAGCTTTCACGAGGAGGATCGGACGCTGATCGCCAACAATGGCGTCAATCGGGGTGCAGTCTCCGAAGCGCTTGGCATCGGCGGTTCGCCCGCCGCGGCGGAGGACGTCCTGGTGGCGAGGGACTGCATGCTGGCGCTCCATACGGGCGCGGTGATTGACATTCAGCATATCAGCTCCGGCACGTCTGTGCGCATGGTCGAGTTTGCGAAGCAGCTCGGCGTTCCGGTGGTGGCGGAAGTAACGCCGCATCATTTTTCCCTGGATGAACAGGCGGTTCTTCGTCATGGAGCGATGGCGAAAATGAACCCGCCTCTTCGGACGGCGCAGGACCGGGAGGAGATTCTCCGGGGGCTGCGAGAGGGGATTATTGACATCATTGCGACTGACCACGCGCCGCACAGCGCGGAGGAAAAGGCCCGTCCTCTTCTCGAGGCGCCAAGCGGCATCATCGGGCTGGAGACCTCGCTGGCGCTTGGCATCACGAACCTGGTGCGCCCGGGAATCCTTACCATGAGCCAGCTGCTTGAGAAGATGACGATCCATCCGGCGACGCTCTATCATCTGGAGGAGAAAAAAGGATGGATCGGCGTGGGAGCGGATGCGGATCTGGTGATTTTCCGACCGGAAGAGACCTGGACCGTGGAGAGCTTTCAGTCTAAGTCCTCGAATTCGCCCTTTGTCGGCGAGACCCTGTACGGAAAGGTGAAATATACGATCTGTGGAGGGGAAATTGTTTATCGGGGATAATGTATAGAAGAAAAAGCTGCCGATGGGCAGCTTTTTGCAGTGGCAGGTTTATATTTTGGTCGCGTGGAACTTTGCCAGACAGGTTCAGTTGATCGTAATATTGGAATCGGATTCGGCTGTGGAATCGGCCTCGACGGCTTCTTCGGACATTGGAATCGCGGCTTCGGAGCTTTCCTCTCCGGTGGTGTCGTCGATGCCGCCCTCCAACGTCTCGACGCCGTCTACCGAATGGGAGGTGAAGTTTGCCTGCACCTCATTGCCCGCCATGTCCTGCGCACAGACGCGCAATCCGTCCGGATCCATCTCGAAGGAAAGCGTATTGGCGCTGCGGTCGACGGTCAGGGGCGTCAGGGTCTCGCCCAGCGAGTTCAGCGCGTAGATGGAATCGAAATTGACGCCGGACTGGCTGTCTGTGATCGCCATATAGATGACGCCGTCGTTGATCACCGGGTCGCCGTCAAAGGTCGGCGCAGTCTCGTCCAGCACGTTGACATGATCGTAGATCTTCGAGGTCATGCCGTTTACATTTACTACGGTGGCTTCTATGGAGCCGTTGGTCGTCACGATTGCCGTGTAGGTGCGTCCGTCCTTTTCCAGCTCCAGTTCTTCGCCGTTTAACGTCATGGTGACGGACCTGGTCGGAAAGTGGGATTGCAGGTTCATCGTCACGGTCGTGGACAGGTAATCCTGCGTATCCGCGACGTCCACGTCAAATTCCGGCATGGCGGTCACACAGAAGAATACGATTACATTGAATACGATATATGGCAGAATATAAAATACCAGTATGTGCGGCAGCTCGCTCTTTTTCCTGCGCGCATGGCCGGCTGAACGGGTCGTGGGTCTTCGGGTCTGTTCCATCGTCAAATGCTCCTTCGGGCGACAATTTCTTTCATTTGTCATAGTGTGCGGAAGGGCTGCCGGAGGCAGACCCTTCCGTATTCTGCACATAAGCATAGCAGAAAACAGGAGGTTTTACAAGAAAAGATTTTCTTACTTTCCCTTGTCGCGGTCTGGCCGGTATGTTATACTGAATGCGTATTGGGAAATACATTTCTGAAGGCAGGCACAGAATCGCAAGAGGGGCGAAGAGTGATGATACAGAAAGCAGCGGCTTTTGCAGCCAGGGCGCATGACGGCGTGATGCGCAAGGGAAGCGATATTCCTTATATTTATCATCCGATGGAGGTTGCGCTGATCACGGCGCAGCTGACAGACGATGAGGAAGTGATTGCGGCTGCCTATCTGCACGATGTGCTGGAGGATACGCCGACGACGCCGGAGGAGCTGGAGCAGGCTTTTGGCAGCCGGGTACTCGCCCTGGTGCAGTCCGAGACCGAGGATAAGTCCAGGGGCTGGCGCGAACGCAAATGGGCGACGGTCTGTCATTTAAAGACAGCCAGCCGTGAACAGAAGATTCTGGCGCTGGGAGACAAGCTGAGCAATATGAGGTCGACGGCGCGGGATTATCTGGTGATCGGCGACGCGATCTGGGATCGTTTCCATGAGAAGAATAAGGAAAGCCATCGCTGGTATGTGGAAGGAATCCTGGAAAGTCTCCGCGATCTGGAAGACACGCTGCCTTACCAGGAGCTTCTGTCGCTTTACCGGTTGGTATATCGCCTGGATAGCGGGCGCGCGTAAGTGCGGAGCAATTGACTTTCATGTGTGGTAGAGCGCTGCGGCAGCGGCGCATAGTCGTTTACTTAAAATGTGAAAAAGCCGTCGATGCGGGACTGCCCCGGTCGGCGGCTTTTATCAGTCATAGCATAAAGAAACTGACTTCCATGTGTGGCGGCGTTTACTGGAAGGCGGGAGAACCGACGGCATAATTGCCTTCGTTGCGGTTCATCTCTGCCTCCTGTCGGCCAAGCTCCTTCCAGAGACGGATCATGACGACCGCAGTGATGACCATGGCGATCAGGTCGGCAGCCGGAGCCGCCCAGAAAATGCCGGTCACGCCCAGGACGAGAGGAGCGATCAGTGAGATCACGATCAGCAGCGCGTCGCGCAGCAGAGAAAGCGGCGCGGCGGATTTTGCGTGGCCGATGGACTGCAGGAAGATGGCGCATACCTTCTGTACGCAGGTGAAGACGATGAGCGACAGATAAATTCTCAGGCACTGCACGGCAAACTGGGTGTACAGCTCGCTGTCTGTTCCAAACAGGTAGATGAAGAAATGTGGAATCGTCTCAAACAGCACAGTGCAGAACAGACAGATGAGGAAGGTCCATCCGATAATCAGCTTCAGCAATTCTCTGACTCTTCCATATAATTTTGCTCCGTAATTGAATCCCACGATGGGCTGTGCGCCGGCCGCGATTCCGATCGCGATATTCAGTACAATCTGGAAAAGCTTCATAATCACGACAAAAGCGGCCAGGGGAATATCCGCGCCGTAGGCAGACTGAGCGCCGTATTTCACCAGCAGAATATTGTTGACGACGGTAATCACAACAATGGAGAGCTGGGTGAAAAGGCTCGAGGTTCCCAGAGCCATGACGCGCTTGAGCAGAGAGGCGTTCGGCTTAAAATCTGAGAGCGACAGACGGAAGGATTTGCTCCTGGTAAGGTAGGCCGCGCAGATAGCAAAGCTGATGAACTGTCCGAGGATGGTCGCGTAAGCGGCGCCCTGAATCCCCATTCCCAAAACGAAGATCGCGATGGGATCTCCGATGATGTTGACGATCGCACCCACCAGCATGGCGCACATGGCATAGCGCGGACTGCCGTCGGCGCGGATAATGGAAGCCAGTGTGTTCTGCACCAGAGCCAGCGGCATCATGGCAAAAATGATAAAGCCATAATCATGTGCCAGAGAGAGATTGGCCTCCGTCGCGCCGATCAGCAGAAGAAGCCGGTCTCCGGCCGCGTAGCTGATGGCGATTATGACCACTCCTGAGAAGAATGAGCATAAGATACTGTTGGCAACGTATTTCGGGACATCCGCCGTCCGCTTTTGCCCCAGCGCCATGCTTAACGCGGCGGCCGCTCCGTCGCCGAAAAAGAGCGACATTCCCCAGCCGATGACGGTCAGCGGGAAGATGACGCCGGTGGCGGCATTTCCCAGATAACCGACGCCGTTTCCGACAAAAATCTGGTCGACAATGTTATAAAGGCAGGAAATCACCAGGGAGCAAATACAGGGAATCGCAAATTGCCCCAGCAGTTTACTTACCTTTTCCTTAGCGAGATAATTGATGTTTTCCATAGAATCCTCCTTCATTTTTCGGGCAACTACGAGCCTGCCATCGGCAGTCTCTTCTGTATATTTGGCAAAAAAAAAGCGCATGTGTATCCCCATGTACTTTGATTTTGCATCAACGACATACATGTTCTGCATCCGTGCCGTGATCAGATTTACGCGCAGAGCGCTACATGTGTCGTGATTGCTTCTTATTTTGCCCTTGTATATGATGTCGCGAGTAAACGATTATGCTAAGCTCAGCCTGCGCCTGGCGGCAGCTTTGCATAAGTTTCGATTACGGAAATTGAAGACTTCCTGTCTCACTTATCGACTTCGCGAAGCGTCGCATGGATACAGGCGTTTATCATTTTCCTGACTCGCTGGCATTTATTCTATCATAATCGAAGCGCGGATTTCAAGAAACGAATTGCATAAAAATACGCGCCGGGGCTGTGGCGTATCTTTCACAAAAACGCATCCGGCATAGCGGGCTTTTTCCCGGCATATTTTAGAACAATGAATCGCGCGCATGTCCGGACAGGCGGCGCGCGGCCTGCGGGAGCGGAGTATGGGGGATAGGCCGAAGGAGTGGTATCACAGCCGGGGAGAAGAGGTCTGCCGTGATTTTGGCGTCGGCCCGGATGGGCTTATGGAGACGGAGGCGGCCAGACGACTTGCCCGGACAGGAGAAAATGCCCTGCGGGAGCGGCCGTCAAAACGGGTATGGCAGGTATTTGCCGGACAGTTTGAGGATCTGCTGGTGGTAATCCTCCTGGCGGCGGCGCTTTTTTCCGCGCTGTCGGGCGATGTGGAGAGCGCGGCGGTGATTGTGGCGGTTCTGGTCATGAATGCGGCGCTGGGGACGGTGCAGCATGAAAAGGCGCGAAGATCGCTGCAGAGTCTGCGGGCCATGTCGGCGCCGACCGCCCGCGTCCATCGGGTGGGGATTATCCGGGAAATTCCGGCGAGACAGCTTGTGCCGGGGGATCTGGTGTTTTTGGAAACCGGGGCGTTAGTGCCCGCCGACGGAAGAATTCTGGAATGCTGTTTCCTGCAGGTGGATGAGAGCGCGTTGACCGGGGAGTCTATGGGAGTGGAGAAGACAGCGGCTGTTCTGCCTGGGGAGGGAAGGATCCCTGCGGCCGATCAGAGCAATATGATCTTTTCCGGCTCCCGTGTGCGGGCAGGTCGGGGAAGAATGGTGGTGACGGCTACCGGTATGGACACGGAGCTTGGAAGGATCGCCGTGCTGATGAATGAGACCGGAGAGAAGGAGACTCCGCTCCAGGTGAGCCTGGACACATTCAGCGGGAAGCTGGCTTTTCTGATTCTTCTGATCTGTGTGCTGGTATTCGGCTTAAGCCTCTATCGCCAGATGCCGCTCCTTGAGGCGCTGATGTTTGCGGTCGCGCTGGCGGTCGCGGCGATTCCGGAGGCGCTTGGCTCGATCGTCACCATTGTCCAGGCGATGGGGACGAGGCAGATGGCAAAGGAGCATGCGATCATCCGGGATCTGAAGGCAGTGGAGAGTCTGGGGTGTGTTTCGGTGATATGCTCGGATAAGACCGGCACGCTGACTCAGAATCAGATGCAGGTGCAGATCGTCTATACAGACGGGCAGGAGCTTTTGCCGGAGGAAGTGGACTGGCGTCAGCCGGTTTGCCGCATGCTGCTTGCGGGCGCTGTTTTGTGCAGCAATGCGTCTGCCTGTGGAGCCGGGACACCACAGCTCCGGGGAGATCCGACCGAGGATGCCCTGATAGCGCTTGCGCGCGCGGCAGGGGCAGAGGTGGAAGAGATGCGCGCGAAGATGCCGCGCATGAGGGAGATTCCGTTTGATTCAAACCGGAAGCGGATGTGTACCGTCAACCTGGTGGAAGGAAGGGAATTGCTGTTTGTCAAGGGCGCGCCGGATGTGCTTTTGGAGCGGGTCGCGTATGTGCTGACGTCAGGCGGCGTCCGCGCCTTAGACAGCGCGGTGAGGAAGCGGCTGGAGCGGGAAAATGCCGGGCTTGCGGCGCGTGGGTTCCGGGTGATCGGAATCGCGTACCGGGAGATGGAGGCACGCTACGCAGCGAGCGAGTCTGGTTACAAGGTCCACGAAGCCACGGATGACATCGAGACGGATCTCATTTTCCTCGGCTTTGCGGCCATGTCAGATCCGCCGAGGCCGGAATCCTGCCCGGCGATTTTCGCGGCCCGCAGAGCCGGGATCCGCACGGTGATGATCACCGGCGACCATCCGGTCACGGCTCTGGCCGTAGCGGAGAAGATCGGCCTGTTTGAAACTGGTGGGAGTCTGACCTCCCGCATGGCCGTGACGGGGGCAGAGCTGGACGCCATGGATGATAGAAAGCTGGAGGAGATTCTGGCAGAGACCGTCGTCTACGCCAGAGTTTCTCCGGAACATAAGATCCGTATTGTGGAGGCCTGGCAGCGGAGCGGGCATATCGTGGCCATGACCGGAGACGGAGTCAACGACGCGCCGGCCTTAAAAAAGGCGGATATCGGCGTCGCCATGGGCCTTTCTGGGACAGACGTATCCCGCGACGCGGCGTCGATGGTTCTTGCGGACGATAATTTTGCGACAATCATCAAGGCGGTTTCCAACGGAAGAAATGTCTATCGGAATATCCGCAATGCCATCCAGTTTCTGCTCTCGGGGAACATGGCAGGGATTCTGTGTGTCTTAAGCACGTCGCTCCTGGCATTGCCGCTGCCTTTCGCGCCGGTCCATCTGCTTTTTATTAATCTTCTGACGGATTCCCTGCCGGCAATCGCCATCGGTATGGAGCCGCAGGAGGAGGAGCTGCTGCACAGACCGCCCCGCGACCCGTCGGAGGGAATTCTGACCCGGCGCTTTACCCTGAAAATTCTGATCCAGGGAATCGGGATTGCCTGCGGCGCCATGCTTCCTTATTTCATCGGACTGCGCACGGGGGACGCCGGGGTCGCGCGTACCATGGCTTTTGCGGCGTTGACTCTGGCGCGCCTGCTGCATGGATTTAACTGCCGCAGTGGCCATTCGATCCGGCGGCTGGGGATCGGGAGCAATCCCTGGAGCGTCCTGGCCTTTGCGGCAGGCGTCCTGCTGCTTGGCGCGGCTTTGCTTGTGCCAGAACTGCATGCGCTGCTTGCGGTGGCGGATCTTGACCGGATGCAGATCACCGTGGTCGTGATCGGCGCGCTTCTTCCGACCGTCTTCATCCAGGCTTGGAAGGAGCTGCGGGATTCCGTAAAATCGGCCTGAAAAAATATAAAAAATTTAACATAAAAAAGGATTGACAGGAAGGGAAACTTATGGTATCTTAATATCAGTAATCATTACTGATATTGATTACGAAGAAAAAATACTTGCGGGTAAACAATAATAAAAAATAACGAAAAGGAGAATTGAGTCTATGAAGAAATGGGTTTGTACGGTTTGTGGCTATGTGCATGAGGGAGATACTCCGCCGGAGTCCTGTCCGGTATGTAAGGTTCCGGCTTCCAAGTTTAAGGAGCAGAGCGAGGAGAAGGTCTGGGCGGCAGAGCATGTGGTTGGCGTAGCGAAGGGCGTGCCGGAGGATATCATCAAGGATCTGAGAGCGAATTTTGAAGGCGAGTGCTCCGAGGTCGGCATGTATCTGGCGATGTCCAGAGTGGCGCATCGCGAGGGCTATCCGGAGATCGGCCTCTACTGGGAGAAGGCAGCCTATGAGGAGGCAGAGCATGCAGCGAAGTTCGCAGAGCTTCTGGGCGAGGTTGTGACCGACTCCACAAAGAAGAATCTGGAGATGAGAGTAGACGCAGAGTTCGGCGCGACCGAGGGCAAGATGGATCTGGCGAAGCGCGCGAAGGCGCTGAATCTCGACGCGATCCACGACACCGTCCATGAGATGGCACGCGACGAGGCGAGACACGGCAGAGCGTTCGAGGGACTGCTGAAGAGATACTTCGGATAATAGAAATTGTTGAATGGATAAAGGTTTTGGCAAAAGGGAGGATAGGTCCTGACGGGCTTATCCTTTCTTGATTTCCCCGGCAATATCTGTTAAACTGACATGGATGATACGAGAACAGGACACCGAAGGAGGCGCAGTTCATGAATCCGAATATTCTTGAAAACAACGGGGTTGATCCGGAAACGGTCAAGCGGTTCCGGGCGAACCCGTTTCTGGTGATGCGCATGATATTTATGCACCGGGACAGAGTATGTACCATCATCGATATCGATTTTAAAAACAGACAGATTTTTGTTCGGAACCAGACGGACGATCTCCTTCACCGTGCGTTTGGTGTCATCGAACATCCGACCTGGGAAGATTTTGAGGAATTTCTGGAAAGCCGCTGCTTTCCCCGGACACGCGCCAATCTGAAACTGGTTTTACGGGATGTCGGAGTGTCCTCCTATGACCCGCTCCAGATCATTGAAAAGACGCAGGGACGAATGGCGGAAGACCATCAATGGATACACATTCTGCATCGTGAGGAGGTGCTGAGAGAAGATGGAACTCATCAATCTTGACCATACCATGCGAATAGAAACTGCCAGCCATTCCTCCAAAGGAAATCAACTGAAATGGATGATTCATGACAACTGGTATAAAGCAGACTATATGGGATATGAGAGTCTTTCCGAAGTGATCGTTTCCAGTCTTTTGCAGTGTTCCGATATCCCTGCCGAACGACTGATCGAATATCGGCCAGTCTGGATTCAATATGACGAAAAGCGCATGAAGGGATGCGCAAGTCACAATTTTTTAAAAGAGGGACAGGAACTGATTCCGATCGAACGCCTGATCCGGCAGTATACCGGCCACAGCCCTGTTATCGAGATGGGGCATATTCCGGGAGTGAAAGATCGAATTCGATATCTTGTCAATTCCGTAACCGATATAACCGGTCTGCACAATTTTGGCGCCTACCTGACTACGGCGCTCGAAATCGACGCATGTTTTCTGAATGAAGACAGACACACCAACAACATTGCCGTCATTTACCAGGAAAAGACCCATGATTACTGCCTGTGCCCCTATTTTGATCATGGATTATCGCTTTTTTCTGATATGACGGTGGATTTCCCCCTGGAATCAGATATGGAATCCTGTATGAAACGGATTGAAGCCAAGCCATTCTCCCGGGATTTTGATGAGCAACTAGACTGTGCCGAAGAGCTGTATGGCAGACAGATTGTCTTTTTATTTGGAGAAAAGGAAATCTCTCAGTCAATCATACCGTTCCAGGGAATATATGACCCTCGCATCCTGCTCCGAGTCGAAGAGGTTTTGCGGCAGCAACGACGCAAATATCAATATCTCTTTACCAAACCGGCACAAGGTTAGAGTGCAAAAAAACCTTGGAGCAATTTTGGAAGCGAGTCGTAAGACGATGCTCGAACTTAGTTTAGTTGTTTGCCTGCAAGGCACTCCGCGCAGGTTCCGTAGAAATAGATGGCGTGGCTGTCGATGCAGCCGTCGGTGCAGGCCTGCGCCTGTTCGTCAAGGCCGGGAACCGGCGGCAGGGGAAGGTCGCTCACGGCGTCGCAGCGGCGACAGACCAGATGATAGTGCGGACTGGTATCCGCGTCAAAGTGATCCTTGCCGTCCCCGCAGGTCAGCTTCTGAATTTCACCGAGCTCCACCAGGAGATTTAAGTTGCGGTAGACCGTTCCAAGGCTGATACGGGGGTATTCTTCGCGGATGCTGGCATAGAGCGCATCCGCGGTGGGATGGTCCTTCCTGCCCATCAGGCACATCTTGATGGATTCGCGTTGTCTGCTGTGTTTTAATGTCTTCATAAATGCTCACCCCTGATAAAAACGATAACAATTACTATATTTATAATATAGCGGATCGGGGGAGCATTGTCAAGGTCAAATCATTTCTTTTGCGATTCGGATGAATTCTTTCGTCGCCTGTGACATATAATGGCCTTTGTGGTAGCCGATTGCCAGAATACTGTGGGCCTTCGCGTGATCCAGATGATAGAAGGTCACGCCGAGGAGGTTCCCCATCTTATTCTGGAAGTTTGCGTGCCCGGAAATGAACATCCGCGGATAGAAGGTAATCCCCATGCCCTTGGCGGAGAGCGCAAGGACGGTTTCGATGTTTTCTGTCTCAAGGATGATGTCCGGCGTAAATTCGGCCTCCTCAAACATTTCGTCCGCAATGGTGCGGACCCGGTTTCCCTTGTTGATCATGAGGAACGGGCAGCGCTCCAGCAGCCGCAGGTCGACGTGTTCGTCCAGCCGGGCCTTGATTTCCTCGAGTCTTCCGGGAAAGGTGCGTTCCAGGACACTGTCCGGGACGGCGAGCAGGATCTCTTCCTCGCAGATCGGAACGGTCTCGACGTTCTCCGTCCGGATCGGAAGCAGGTCGATGATCAGGTCAACGGCGCCGTGAAGCAGGTCGTCCGCCAGCTCGGAGGAATTGCCCTCGGCCAGCTTTAAGTCGATGCTGGGGAAGCGTTCCTTGTAAACGGGAAGAATTTCCGGCAGGATGACCCGTCCGCGGGTATGGGAAAGGCCGATCACCAGCTGACCGATGGAGAAATCCTTGATGTCTGCCAGCTCCCGGTAGGTTTCGTCCCTCAGGTCCAGAAGCTGTCTGGCTTTGTTTTTTAAGGCGTGGCCCGCATAGGTCAGGGTCAGCGGGTTGGTGCGGTTGAACAGCTCAATCCCAAATTCCTTTTCCATATTGGAAATGTGGTTGCTCAGGGACTGCTGGGAAATGAACAGCTTCTTCGCGGCTCTGGTGAAGTTCATTTCCTCCGCCGCGACAAGGAAATATTCCAGGTTCAGAAAGTTAATCATGACCGCAGGCCTCCGTCATTCAGAAGCGTTGCCAGGTAAGGGAGATAGGCCGCGGCCTTCTCAAAGGAGGAGTTCACGACCAGGTCTTCCGGGAAATCAATCTCCTGGAGCAATTCGTGGGCGCGGCTGTGTTCGGCTACGTCGCATGCGCAGTGAGCGTCGCTGTCGATGATGATGGGAGCCTGATATCTGCGGCAGTATTCCAGCATGGCGATGTCATTTTCCCGCGCATGGAGACGGTGGCTCCTGGGGTGGAGCGAGCTGGCGTTGAACTCGAGGAGCACGTGTTCTTCCTTCGCCGCGCAGACTAACGTCTCGAAATCGACGGGGACGCGACCGTCGTCCGGGTGGCCGATGATGTGGACGGCAGGGTTTTTCATGGCGCCGAGATAGGCAGCGGTATTCTGTGCCGTCGTGCCGATGGCGTAGCACTGTTCATGAATGCTGGCGATGGCGAAATCAAGACCCTTCAGGTATTCGGGCTCCAGGTCGATATGCCCGTCGTAATCAATGATGTCGAGCTCGCAGCCCATCATCACGTGTACGCCATAGATCACCCTGGGGATGACCTTGAAATTTTTAAAATAAAAGGGGTGACATGCGCCCGGTATGAGAGGGGCGTGGTCGGTCACGCCAAGGAGCTCGACGCCCTTATCCGCAGCTGCCCGTACCATTTCGTACAGAGTATTGTATGCATGTCCGCTTGCGATCGTATGTGTATGAAGATCCATCCTGTCCTGCATGATATACCTTCCTCTTCCAAAACAATTGTTTCCACTATATCACACTTTTCTGTAGAAAACTATAGAAAAAAGAAAGAAAATGTGGTAAAGTCAACGTAGCCGCCGGAGAGATTCCGGCGATCGTGTGAAAGGAAGGAGATTAGAATCATGAGCGAGGAAGTTAAGGAGACGATGGATGATTTTGCCAGGGAACTGGAGGCATCTTACAGAGAATTTGACGAGCGCCGCAGCAACAGCCAGGAGCAGGAAGAAGGGCCTGACGCTGAGAAATGGAATGAGCTGACCCGGATGATGGAAGAAAAAGAGGTCGTGAAGGTCCAGGTGAAGGATGCGGTCAAGGTATGTCTGGTAGCCTAATTCGTTGAGATCCAGGGCTTTATCCCGGCATCGCATGTCTCCACCCATTATGTGGAGAAGCTGGAGGACTGTGTCGGACAGCGTCTGGATGTGACCCCGATCACAGTGGATTCCGCGAAGAAGCGGCTGGTTCTCTCTGCCAGAAACGTGTTAAAGGAGCGTGAGGCGAAGGAAAAGGAAGCGAAGATGGCCGCGGTCAAGGTCGGCGCGGTTGTGAAGGGCAAGGTTGATTCCATCAAGGATTACGGCGCGTTTATTGAGCTGGACGGAGGACTGAGCGGCCTGCTGCATGTGTCCCAGATCAGCAATCAGCGGGTGAAATCGCCGGCGGCTGTGCTGAAGGAGGGCCAGGAGGTGACCGTTAAGATCATCGCCTTGAAGGAAGGCAAGATCAGCCTGAGCATGAAGGCACTCGAGGCGGATGGGGACGCCCGGGACACGGAAGTATTTGACTACAAGGAGACCGGCAAGGCGACGACGAGCCTTGGCGCGCTCTTAAAGGGCATTAAGCTGTAATACCGTTTGTCGCGGTCCGCAGCTTGAGGCGTTTTCGATGGAAGTAAGGAGGGATAGGTCAGTATGGATATCCCAGGATCGTATGGCCAGTTGGACCGCTGGAACTCAGTCATGTTTTTATATGAGTCGGCGTTAAAGGAAATTAACACAAAGATTGAGATTCTGGACGGGGAGTTTGTCCATGTGTATGGACGCACCCCGATCGAACATATCAAATCCAGGCTGAAGACGCCGGAGAGCATTGTCAAGAAGCTCAAGGGCGACGGCCTGGAGGTGACGATCGAGAATATGGTGGAGAAGCTCAGCGATATCGCCGGGATCCGCATCATATGCTCGTTCACTCAGGATATTTATACCATTGCGGATATGATCGCGCGGCAGAAGGATGTGACGGTCCTTTATGTAAAGGATTTTATCAAGCATCCCAAGCCAAACGGATATAAAAGCTACCATATGGTGGTAACGATTCCGGTCTATATGACACAGGGACCGGTGGAGACGAAGGTGGAGATTCAGATTCGGACGGTTGCGATGGACTTCTGGGCGAGCCTGGAACATAAGATTGCCTATAAGTTTGAGGGAAATACGCCGGTGAATCTGCAGTCGGAGCTGAAGGCCTGCGCGGACATTGTCGATATGCTGGACGCAAAGATGTTTTCTTTAAACCAGCAGATCCTGACGCTGGAGGAGCAGGAGACGTAAGGACGATCAGAAAGCAGTTTTCTGATGAGGATATTGGAGGGGCAGTCTGTGATCAGAAGCTGCCCCTTTGCATATGTACCCGACGATGCGAGGAGGGATCCGAAGCAGGCGGAGAAAGGATTTTGTAAAATGAGAGTTGTGCTGCAGGTGGTGTCCCACGCAAGCGTGAAGGTTGACGATGAGACGATCGGGGCGATCGGGAAGGGATTTTTGCTGTTGCTGGGCGTAGAGGAGACGGACACGTAGGAGGCGGCGGACCGTATGGCGGATAAGATCTGCAAGCTGCGGATTTTTCCGGATGAGAACGGCAAGACCAATCTGTCGCTGGCGGATGTCGGCGGCGAGCTGCTTGTCATCAGTCAGTTTACTCTGTGCGCGGACTGCCATAAGGGGAACCGTCCCAGCTTCATCAAGGCGGGAAGCCCTGAGAAGGCGGAGCAGCTGTATGAATATTTCACGGAGCGCTGCAAGGCGTATGTGCCGAAGGTGGAGCATGGCCGTTTTGGCGCTCATATGAAGGTGGAGCTTTTAAACGACGGTCCGTTTACCCTGATGCTGACGGGCGACGAGCACGGGATCAGGGCGTAGGAGAAGGAAAGTCGGCAGACAGAGCCGGATAAGGAGGAACATGTACCATGAGTGAAGAAAAATCAGAAGGTAAGCGTTTAGAGGAGAAACTGACCTGGAAATTCCCGAATATCGGGAAGGAGGCGCCGGAGCAGATCGAAGAGGCGGCGGCATTCTGCGAGGGCTACAAAGAATTTCTTAACCGGGGAAAGACGGAGCGGGAGTGCGTGGAGGAGATTCTGAAGCTGGCCGGAGCGGCCGGATATCAGGAGTTTGATCCGGCGGAATCGTATCAGCCGGGCGACAAGGTCTATACGGTCAACCGGGGCAAGGCGGTGATGCTGACGACGTTCGGCGAAAAGCCGGTCCGTGAGGGCGTGCGGATCAATGGCGCTCATATCGACGCGCCGCGTCTGGACTTAAAGCCGAACCCTCTCTATGAGAAGAATGAAATTGCCTATTTTAAGACACATTATTACGGCGGGATCCGCAAATACCAGTGGGGGACGGTTCCGCTTGCCATGCACGGCGTGATCTTTAAAAAGAATGGAGAGAAGGTCACGGTCCGCATCGGCGAGGAGCCGGGCGATCCGGTGTTCTGCATCAGCGATCTGCTTCCTCACCTGGCGGCGAAACAGAATGAGCGGAAGCTGTCCGAGGGGCTGAAGGGCGAGGAGCTCAATATCCTTGTCGCGTCTGTGCCATTTGCGGACGATTCGTTAAAGGAGCCGGTCAAGCTGACGGCGTTAAAGCTGCTGAATGAGAAATATGGGATCACGGAGGCGGATTTCTTCCGCGCGGAGATTGAGATGGTTCCCGCGCAGAAGGCAGTCGACGTGGGCCTGGACCGCAGCATGATCGGAGCCTACGGCCAGGATGACCGGGTGTGTGCGTACACGGCTCTGATGGCGGAGTTTGACACGAAGAGGCCGACCTATACGACGGTGACAGTCCTCACTGACAAGGAGGAGATCGGCTCGGAGGGGAATACGGGCATGGCCTCTGATTATCTGCGGCATTATATTGAGTATCTGGCGCAGGCGGAGCATACGGATCCGAAGGAGGTTTTCCGCCGTTCCAAATGCCTTTCCGCGGATGTCAACGCGGCGTTTGATCCGACCTTCCCGGATGTGTTTGAGGCGAACAACAGCAGATATCGGAACAA
>JAJQCO010000067.1:22503-27234 GCA_021202655.1 Clostridiales bacterium
CGGCAAGTCCGGCTCCAGTGACGCCAGCGCGGAGACCATGGCGGCCTTCATTGCCATCATGGAGGAAAACGGCGTATACTGGCAGAGCGGCGAGCTTGGCGCGGTGGATCTGGGAGGCGGCGGAACGATCGCCAAGTTTGTTGCCAATCTGGATATTGATGTGGTGGATCTCGGCGTTCCGGTTCTCTCCATGCACGCGCCGTTTGAAATCACGGCCAAGCTGGATGTCTACCATACATATAAGGCATTCCACGCTTTTTACCGGTAGAGAGACAGATTGGCGACGGTTTTCTGAAGTTTTTCTGAATTCCTTACAGAAACACTTTTTAAACGATCGGCAATGTGTTATAAATGAGGATACCAGAGTCAGGAGATCAGGAATCGAATGCAGGCATTTGTATTCGTGACGCCGGGATTCTGGTATCACAGACGTCAGAAGATAAGACGGGGAGAGAGGGAAATTATGAAAAAACTGGCAAGACAGATCCTGTGCGGGCTGGCGATTGTGGCACTGGCGGCAGGATGTTCGAAGCAGGATGACGCACAGGAGACCGCAGCCGCCCAGACGGAAGCGTCTCAGGGCGGGATCATTGATATGGGCGAGGTGACGGAGCTTGGGCAGTATCTGGGCGTAGAGCTGACACGGCAGTCAACCGAGGTGACGGATGAGGCGCTGGAGGCGCAGATTCAGAGCATCCTGGACGCGAATCCGGAATATCTGGAGGTGACGGACCGGGCGGCGCAGAACGGAGATATTGTAAACATTGATTATGTGGGAATGAAGGACGGCGTGGCGTTTGACGGCGGGACGGCAGAGGGCTACGACCTGGAGCTTGGCTCCGGTTCCTTTATCGACGGATTTGAGGCGGGACTTGTCGGCGCGAACGCAGGAGAGGAGCGAAGCCTGAATCTGACCTTCCCGGAGGATTATCTGAATACGGAGCTGGCCGGACAGGCGGTTGTCTTTGACGTGACGGTCAATGCCATCAAGGAGAAGAAGGATGCGGTTCTGGATGACGCTTTCGTTCAGAGAATGTCTGATTTCACGACCGTCGAGGAATTCCGCGAGGATACCCTGGCTGATTTAGAGGAGCTGGCCGAGCAGCAGGCCGAACAGCAGCTGCAGAATGACGCCTTTCAGGCGGTGCTTGACGCGACGACCTTTGATCTCAATGAGGCCGCGGTGGAGCAGTCCTATCAGACGCAGATCGAGTATTATGAGGATATGGCGGATGCGTACGGCATGACGCTGGAATCCCTGGCGGGGATTTACGGGATGACGCTGGAGGAGTTCCAGGATCAGATCCGGACGGCCGCGGAGAATTCCATCCGGCAGAGTCTGCTCGTGACGGCGGTTGCCGAGGCGGAGGAGCTTACTCCGACCGACGAAGAGCGCGAATCCCTGGCGGCTATGTACAGTGTAGATGTGGAGACCCTGCAGAACACCTACGGAGAGGAAGCGGTCGATGCGACGGTGCTGCTCTATAAGGTGCTGGATCTGATTGTGGATAACGCAGTGATCACACAGGAGTAGTATGAAATTACGGATCGGAACAAGGAAGAGCAGGCTTGCCATGGTGCAGGCCGAGATGGTGAGGGACGCCATCCTGGCAAAATTCCCGGAGGCGGAGATTGAACTGGCGCCGATGAGTACGAAGGGAGACCAGATGCTGGATCGCTCCCTGACCAGCTTTGGCGGAAAGGGCGTATTCACAAAGGAGCTGGAGAATGCGCTTCTTAAGGGACGCATCGACCTGGCGGTACACAGCGCGAAGGATATGCCCATGGAGCTGCCGAAGGGTCTTGCCGTGGGAGCCGTGCTTCCCAGGGAGGAAGCGGCGGATGTGCTCCTGACAAAGAGCGGAATTCTGGCGAAGGAGCTCGCGGCGGGAAGCGTGATCGGAACCGGCAGTCTGAGACGTCAGATTCAGATCCGCGAGATAAACCCGCAGGTTTTCATAAAGCCGCTGCGCGGGAATGTCCAGACCCGTATCCGTAAGCTGTTAGACGGGGAATATGACGGAATCATTCTGGCGGCGGCGGGACTCAAGCGGCTGAATTTCCGGGCGCAGGAATATGGCCTCAGCGTAGAATATCTGGACCGGGAGCGCTTTGTCCCGGCAGCCGGGCAGGGGATTCTTGCGGTCGAGACCCGGCAGGGGGAGCTTTCTGAGGTCATGGAGCAGATTCATTCGCCGGAAGCGGCGGCTGAGCTTCTGGCAGAGCGGACATTCCTGACGATCCTCGGGGGCAGCTGCAACGCGCCTTGCGGCGCTTACTGCCGCAGATCGGGAGGAAGACTTGCCATGACGGTGATGTATGCCGGGGACGGGATCCATCCATGTTATCAGAGCGGGGAACGCGAGATTGTGCAGACGGACGTTTGCGAGGAGGATCGGAAGACAGCGTGGCAGACGCAGGCGAAGGAGCTCGCGGGGGAGCTGGCGGCGCGGGTGCGCTGCCATCCGGTCTGTCTGGTAGGCGCGGGGCCGGGGGATGCCGGGCTTCTGTCTGTGAAGGGACTGGATCGCGTCCGGCGTGCGGATGTGATCGTCTATGATGATCTGATTTCCGGTTCTGTGTTAAATGAAGCGAGGCTGGACGCCGAGCTGGTCTATGTCGGAAAACGGCGGGGGAAGCATTCCATGCCGCAGGAGGAGATTCAGGCGCTTCTTGTGAAGTGTGCCACAGAGGGAAAAGCGGTGGTGCGCTTAAAGGGCGGAGATCCGTTTGTCTTCGGGCGCGGCGGCGAGGAGGCGCTGGAGCTGAAAAAGCACGGGATTCCGTATGAGATTATTCCGGGGGTTTCGTCGGCGTACAGCGTTCCTGCCTGCGCGGGGATTCCGGTGACGCATCGCGGGCTGGCCTCCTCCTTTCACGTCGTCACCGGCCATGAGGGAGCCGGGAAGGCGCAGCCATCGGTCGATTATGGGGTTCTGGCGAGAGAGGAAGGAACGCTGGTTTTTCTGATGGGACTCCAGAACTTAAGAGAGATTACGGGGCGTCTGATTGCCGGGGGGAAGGATCCGGCGACCCCGGCGGCGGTCATCCAGAGCGGGACGACGGCGGGCCAGCGTGTCTTACGCTCTGACCTGAGGCACATCGCCGCCCAGGCGGAGTCGAAAGGGATGCGGACGCCGGCCATCACGGTCATCGGGCCGGTGGCGGCGCTGCATGAGGCGCTGGACTGGTTTGGGAAAGGAATTCTTGCCGGAAAGAGAGTCCTGGTGACCGGCAGCCGGTATTTTTGCCGGGAGATGGAGGAGGCGCTGCGTCCTTACGGAGCGGAAACGGTGGCGGTCAGTCTGATCGAGAGCCGGGCGGTCTGGACGGAAAAGACCAGGGAGACCTTTGCCTGTCTGGATCAGTATCAGTGGCTTGTCTTTACGAGCGGAAATGGCGTCCATCTGTTTTTTGAGACGATGAAACAGCAGGAGATTGATCTTCGGCGGATCATGCACCTGAAATTTGCCGCGATCGGAAGGAAGACGGCGGAGACGTTAGCCGGATATGGATTCCGGTGTGATTTTGTGCCGGAAAATTTTTCCGGCGCGGATCTGGCGCGGGAGTGGATTCCTACCATTCGGGAAGGAGAGTCGGTTCTTCTGATGCGGGCAGGGGAGGGCTCTCCCACGTTGCCGCGTATGCTTTCGGAGGCGGGAATTCCGTATGCGGACGTCCCGCTTTATGAGACGTGGGTGGATACGCGCAGGAAAGAGGAGCTGAATCGCCAGATCCGTCAGGCGGATTATGTGACTGTTGCAAGCGCTTCGGCGGCGCGGGCGCTTTCCTCTATGCTGGATGTACCGGGAGAGATCACGGCGAAGCTGATTTCCATCGGGCCGTATACGACGGCGGCGGCGAAGGAGCAGGGGTTGTCGGTCTATGCGGATGCGGTGGAGTACACGGCGGACGGGATTGCGGCGGTGATTCTTGCCGACGTTGAGGCCGGGCAGTGCAAAAACGTGCCGACGGCGCAGCCGCCGCAGCATCAGCCGTATTTTCCTCTGTTTGTGGATCCCCGCGGAAGGCAGGTTCTCATTGTGGGAGCCGGAGCGGTGGCGGCCAGGCGGGCGTCTGTTCTTGCGGAGTTTGGCGCGGATATTCTGGTGGTGGCTCCGGAGGGCAACGCCGCGGTGGAGGCGCTTGAGACGGAGGGGAAGCTTCGCCGGGCGCGGCGTCCGTTTGCGCCGGAGGATCTGGACGGCGCACAGATTGTCATTGCCGCGACGGATGAGGAAGCCCTGAATGAGCAGATCGTCTGTCTGTGTCGGGAGAAAGGGATACCGGTCAACCATGCCGGAAGGAAGGAACAGAGTGATTTTTACTTCCCGGCGATTGCGAAGGAGGGGGACGTCGTGGTGGGCGTGACCGCTTCCGGTTCCGATCATCCGCTTGTCCGGGAGCTGGCCGACGACCTGAGAGAGTGGCTGCATGAGAACCTGGAGCGGCAAAAAACGGACGGAAAACACTTTAATAAATGAAAATCGAAGTAAAAAACGCTGAAAAACGAAAAGATGGCATTGAAAATCGGACGGGACTTTGCTATAATGTTTTAGCTTTTGATACGTCCATGATTTGATTTGCCACAGCATACGAAATTAGCTGTCAGTGACAGTTTCTGTAGTTTGCGATAGCATACGACAGAGACTGCCGGTGGCAGCTTTTGTCGTTTTGAAGTACCTTTATGAAAAGGGAACCGGTCGAACAATGGTCATTTCCAGTGAAAAG
>JAJQCO010000058.1:0-13619 GCA_021202655.1 Clostridiales bacterium
GTTTGTTTTTGTTCTGAATTCTCTCAAATCCACCGGTGTCTGACCAGAGACACCGCTTTTTAAGAATTTTCAGGGTTTTAAACACTGTTCCATCTTCTATTTTCAAGGTTCGTTTTGTTGTCTCTCAATGACAGCTTAAGTAGTCTACCACGTCGCTTCTCATTTGTCAACAACTTTTTTCTTCTTTTTCTGAGCTTTTTTCCTCTCAGATTCTCTCATCCGCAAAACCACCGTCGACCATATCTTCCATATATTATGGCCTGTCAGCAGAATGCGACGTGTCGACAACACGTCGCATCTCGAATGAGAAAGCGCAGAAGGAGGGATTTGAACCCTCGCGCCGCTATCAACGACCTGCACCCTTTCCAGGGGTGTCCCTTCAGCCTCTTGGGTACTTCTGCATAAGTACCGATGCCTGAACATCAGTTTTCCATATTCCGTTATAAAACTGTAAAACCGGAAATGTCAGCGGAGAGAGTGGGATTCGAACCCACGCGCCCTTGCGGACAAACGGTTTTCAAGACCGCCTCGTTATGACCACTTCGATATCTCTCCTGAAACATGCTTTAGCATTATACCAAAAACAGATATCGCTGTCAAGCGGTTTTTGTTTCTCGCTGTTGGCTTCCGAGCAAATGGCTCAGCAGCGCAACAGCAATATTATAATACAATCTTTTTCATCTGTCAACCATATTTCAGTTGAAACCAAAAAACTTCTGGCTGATTTTATATCCGGCCACGGAAATCGTCCTCCCGCCTTTGCCCGGCAGATTCATGCTCTGTCCGAGGAATCCCCAGCGCAGCCGCAGAAACAGCGCGGGGTTCATGCTCCGCAGATACTGCCACAGCTCCTTCTTCTTCTGCATATTTTCAGGAAGTCCGGACCGGATCGCCAGGATGGAGGAAATCGTCATCATAATTTCCAGATAGCGGACCATATAGTGTCGCAGCTTCCGATTCGCAACCTTCGCTTTGTTAAAGTAGCCGAGCATGCGCCTGGTAACCAGGATCTGCTGGTCAATCCGTCCGATCATGACCTTCTCGTTCACCGACTGATCCGCACGCCCGATAAAATAGCGATAGAAATTCACATCCAGGTAGTAGAATGTCTTCACAAACGGAAGCGGTTCAAACACGAAAATATTGTCGACATAGAAGGTATGCTTCGGCAGCTCCATTCCACACGATACCAGCATCTCCGTGCGATAGATGACAGAATGCATCAGGATATACTGTCCCAGGCGGAAGGACTTCACATCATCCCAGGTGCAAAGACGCCGCTTCGGAAGAGCCGATCCATACTGCATGACCTTCTTATGCTTCGCCCCCTGCTTCTCATATACAAAATTCGTAATCAGAAGATCCAGCGTCTCGTCTCCTTTTGCGAAACGGCGAAGCGTCTCCAGGACCTCCCGATAGGCCTCCCCGTTCACCCAGTCGTCACTGTCCACAACCTTGAAGAAAAGGCCGGAAGCAGCCCGCAGTCCCGCGTTGACCGCCTCTCCATGCCCGCCGTTCTCCTGATGAATCGCGCGGCAGATACCAGGATATCTCTCCTCATACTCGTCGGCGATCCGCGCCGTGTTATCCTTCGCCGACCCGTCGTCTACAATCAGGATTTCCACCTCATCCCCGCCCGGCAGCAGAGAATCAATACAGTTTCTCATGTAGCCCTCCGAATTATAACAGGGAATCGCAACTGATAACAATTTCACGTCTTTCTTCCTCTCATTCTGCAAAATGATATCATCATAACAGCCCCGCTTAACGCTGCCGTCACTGCCATCCAAAACGGTCTTTCCGTCAATCGCGCGCCAATTCCGCCAAAGGTGAGAAGGATCGCTGTCAGATTTGCCGACGCATGAAAAGCCCATGCCGCCAAAATGCTTTGCCGCAGCTCATACACCGCCGCAAGCAGCAGACCCACCAGGAACGCGTAGCTTCCCTGATACAGACTGCCATGAAACAGCCCAAAATATACTGCCGAGACGAACGCCGCTCCGGCAAACGGAAGCTCACTCCTCAAACCGCAAAAGGCAAAGCCGCGGAAGATCAGCTCCTCCACCAGGGGGATCACGAGTCCGGTGCAGAGAATCTGCGCGGATACAGGCGGAAGATAAAGCTCTCCCGACACCTCCTGCCAGCCCATGTCCGCCATCGGAAGCAACATCATCAGATGGTTCAGGCAAAGGCAGGCGCTGCATCCGGCGATCACAACCGGAAGGATCACCGGCGACCTCTTCCGCATCTTCTGACAAGCCGCAAAGCCTGCCCGGTCTGTCTTCCTGGAGCCATTCCCCGCAGGCCGGAGGTTTCGGCTTTGACCGTGATAAACCAGACCGAGCGGAAGAGAGGCGATCGCTGCCGCAAGCGCTGTCAGGAAGAGTACAGACCCCTCTCCCGGTTCTCCGAACCAGACGCGAGCCCCTGCGTATACCAGCTCACGAACCATCTCATATGCCAGAAGCGGAGCCAGCATCCTCCAGAGCACGAGCAGAAATCTTCTCAGCTTTTCTTCCATCCGAGCCCCTCCTCCATCCGGGCGCTTTCTCCCCGCAAGTCCTCCTAAGTATATCAAAATATGTTGCATTTTTCTACTAAAAAAATTATAATATTACGGTAAACAGCTTCGCTGTATTTCAGCAATGATCCAGAAAAGAGGAATTACTATGTCGAAGAAGAAAATCGTTATGGCATTGGGCCACAACGCGCTTGGCACGAATCTCCCCGAGCAGAAGGCTGCTGTCGCTCACACTGCGAAGGTGATCGCCGACTTTATCCAGGATGACTGGCAGGTAGCTATCGTACACAGCAACGCCCCGCAGATCGGCATGATCCATACGGCAATGAATGAGCTCTGCAAAAATCATGTGGACGAGGGATATACCCCGGCGCCCATGTCCGTCTGCTCCGCCATGAGCCAGGGCTATATCGGATATGATTTACAGAGCGGCATCCGCTCTGAGCTCCTGAAGCGCGGTATTTACAAGCCCGTCTCTACGATCCTGACACAGGTGCTGGTGGATCCCTATGACGATTCCTTCTACCATCCGGTCAAACGAATCGGGCGCATCATGACCAGGGAGGAGGCCGACCTTGAGGAAGCCCGCGGCAATTATGTGGCTGAGGTTCCGGGCAGAGGCTTTCAGCGCATCGTATCCGCTCCGAAGCCGGTTTCCATCGTTGAGATCGACGCGATCCGCGCGCTTCTGGATGCGGATCAGATCGTCATCTCCTGCGGCGGAGGCGGCATCCCGGTTCTTGAGCAGGGTTCCCGCCTGAAGGGCGCAAGCGCCGTCATTGAAAAGGATCTGGTAAGCGGCCTGCTGGCAAGGAATATTGACGCGGACGTCCTGATGATTCTGACAAGCGTCGACTATGTGACGTTAAACTACGGGACGCCCGATGAGGAACCCATCTCCTCCATGACCACGGATGAGGCGGAGGAATTCATCCGCCAGGGACATTTTGAGTTCGCATCCATGCTTCCGAAGATCGAGGCATCGGTTTCCTTTATCAGGGCCAGGGAAGGACGCTCCGCTATCATCACCTCTCTGGCAAAGGCCGAAGAGAGCATCCATGGAAAGGCCGGGACGACGATCCGCTCTCTGCCGTGATCCCATTAAAAGATTAGAATCCTGCGTCGCCGGGCGCACTAAAAAGGCATATGACTCACTCTCAGGAAAGTCATATGCCTTTTTCAGGTCAGTTAAATGTCACAATATCCGCAATCGCTTCGGCCGGCTTGACCTCCTCTGCGTAGAGCACCGGTCCCTCTCCGTTATAATCCTGCCAGTATTCGATCTCGACCCTGGCTCGGACCTTTACCCACTGCCTGGTTTCCAGGTTCCTCGCCTCCTTCGCCTTGCAGACGTAGCCAAGGAAGGTCATATCCTGCGCGCAGCAGGTCATCGCCATCCGCCCCGGGACAAAATAATTCTTCGGGAAGCGGTTCGATTTGAGCACCATACCGGTGAACTCGACCACTCTTCCCTTGTAGCGGTCAGGCTTGTCCATGCAGTCGATATACCAGATCCCGTAATCTTCCGGCCGGATCTCTATCACATCCGCCTTCATATCATAGGGCAGATCCTCCTCGTTGATCTCGTCGATTTCTCCATTCTCATCCTCAAATATGATGTCGCATCTGGTATTCATCGATTTGAGCATCCGTTTGTAACGCTCCAGATCCTCGATCCCGTCGCAGCGATTGCAGATGATCAGCTCAGAGCCCTTTACCATCGCTTTAAACAGGGACTTCATATTCTTGATATATATCTCAAAGGTGGACATGTTCACAATGGTAATCTGCTGGTAAATGGTCCAGTCTGCCGGAAGCGCCAGCTCGTCCTGGTTCCACATCCCGTTCCACTCCACCAGCACACGCTCGGGGCGATACATCCGTCCATACTCAGCCAGACGCTGCGGATTCATATCCTCCATATTTTCGATATATATCATCGTCGTGTTTGTGTCCTTCAGAAGCGCCTGGTCGAACTCATTCTCGCCCTCTTCACAGACAAGCAGAAGCGTCTTCCCATCCGTTCTGAAATAGTCCTGATCCATCGTAAAGGTCAGAAACTCGGTCTTCCCGGCTTCCAGGAAACCGTTGATCATAAACACCGGCGTCATATTATCCTCCAGAACTGTATCCATCCGTCCATCCTCCCTTCAGGCCGACCGGTTATCATCCGGCAAATGCCGCTGCGAGCTCATCCTTCTTTAACCCGCTGCCGATCACACACACCTTGCCCGTATAATCCGGCGCGCCGGTGCGGATTTCATACTCCTCCGGCACCAGATCAAAATAAAACCACTCTGCGTCCTTCTCTCCCGGAAGCATGCCCTTCGCGCGGAGAATTTCGCCATAGGTTTTCCCATTGGCAAGCTCATTCAGCACGGCATCCAGCTTCTCTCTGGTGATCGGAAGGATCGTCTCCAGTCCCCAGCTTGAGAAAACCTCGTCCGCATCATGATCGTGGTGATGATGGTGATGATGTCCACAACCGCACTCGTCACCATGCTCATGATGGTGATGATGCTCATGCTCCTCTTCCTCATGATGATGGCCATGCTCATGCTCTTCGTCTTCGTCATGATGGTGGTGATGTCCACATTCACATTCCTCGTCCTCGTCATGGTGATGGTGATCGCATTCGCATTCCTCGTCCTCGTCATGGTGATGATGGTGATGGTGACCGCATTCGCATTCCTCATCCTCATCATGATGCTCCTCATAATGCTGCTTCGCCTGCTCCATCAGCTCCTGCATCATGGTATCCGGCTTCTCGATCAGCTCCAGAAGCTGAGCGCCGCCAAGCTGTGCAACCGGCGTCGTGACGATCGTCGCCGTCGCGTTGTGCCCGCGGAGCAGCTCGACGTCCGCCTGAACCTTCGACGCATCCGCCACATCGGTCCGGCTTAAGACAATCGTCCCGGCGCTCTCCACCTGGTTATTAAAGAACTCGCCAAAGTTCTTCATATACATCTTGCATTTGCAGGCATCGACAATCGTCACTGCGCTGTTCAGCTTCACATCCAGATTTTTCGCCACGTTGCGGACAGCGTTCATCACATCCGAAAGCTTCCCCACGCCGGACGGCTCAATGATGACACGATCCGGCTTATATTTCGTCAAAACCTCCTCCAGAGAGGCGCCGAAATCTCCCACCAGGGAACAGCAGATACATCCGGAATTCATCTCGCGAATCTCGATTCCCGAATCCTTCAGGAAACCGCCGTCAATGCCGATCTCTCCAAACTCATTTTCAATCAGGACAACCTGCTCGCCGGCAATCGCCTCCTCCAGCAGCTTTCTGATAAACGTCGTCTTTCCGGCTCCGAGAAAGCCGGAGATAATATCAATCTTTGTCATTGTCATCAACCCTTCTTTGCTCAAAAATCATTTACAACGATTCCGTCCTACATTTTGGCACAAAACAGCCGGAAAGTCAACAGAGAACCACGTTCCTGTCTCCTCTCCGGCTTTTTTTGCCACAGCGAACAAAAATGAAATATCCTGTCCCTCGCTACGCCGTCGTCTCGAGCGCCTGGCGCTCCTTCATATAGCCGCGGATCCCGTCGATCACATCCTGATCCAGGATATGCTCCATCCGGCAGGCATTCGCCTCCGCCTGCTCCTCCGGGACTCCCGTGATCTCCTGCAAGAAAGCAGTCAGAAGCTGGTGGCGTCCATATACCGAGGATGCCTTCTCCATCCCCTTATCCGTCAGATGGATTTCGCCCGAAGGCTCCATAACGATATAACCATCCTCTCTCAAAAGTCCCATCGCCCGGCTGACGCTGGGCTTGCTGAAATTCAGTTCACGCGCTATATCGATAGAACGGACGGTTCCCTTTCTCTGCTTAAGCATCAAAATGGTCTCCAGATAATTCTCCCCTGATTCGTGCATCTGCGTCCCTCCTGTTCTTTGTTATGTTCCTATTCTAAACGAAATCCGCCGGTAAGTCTAGCAGAAATTCAAAATGATGCAAAAGATCCTTCCATTCTCGCTCCTGCCGCTCTCTCGCAGTCAATGCGATACATATTCTTGCGCTGGATCAATCCCGTCTCCTCCAGCATTTTCACCATGCGATACACCGTCGCCATGCCGATCGTCGGTTCCTCCTTCGACGCATGATAATAAATCTCCTTACAGCAGCTGCATTCGTCGCTCAGGATGATATCCAAAAGCAGCCTTCTCTGTACTGTGATCCTGCATCCATTTTTCTTCAGTTCCTGAATAATATAGTCCTTCTTTGCGTCCAAAGACACAACCGCCATCTCCCTTCCTTCTGATGCCAATGATTCCCTGTCATGCTTTCTTGTCGTTTATTATAGTTATCATAAGCTAACTCAAGTGGAAAGTCAAGTAAGAAAAACAGGCTCCGGCCAGAAAATTTCTTCCGCCGGAGCCAGATATTTCACCTGCCTCATGGACAGGAATCACTTGACAAGAGCCGCTCCCAGCGCCTTGCAGGCCGCGACTGCGTCGTCATCCGGAGCCAGATTCGCAATTGTGCCTTCGCCGTTGACCACCGTAGCGCCAGCCTCTTCCATACGGCTGACCCAGGTGCGCATCCACTCGCCGTCGCCCCAATCGTAGGAGCCAAACAGACCGATGGTCTTGCCGTTTGCAAATGCCTCAACCTCTGCAACGAAAGCGTCCATCTCTCCATCCAGCTCCTCCGCACCCATGGCGGAAGCGCCCAGAGCAAACGTGTCGGCTTTCTTCAGCGCGTTGGCGTCGGCTGCCGCAACCTCGACCACATTCGCCTTTCCTCCTGCCTCGTTAATTCCCTCGCCCACAGCCTCTGCCATCGCCTGCGTATTGCCGGTGCTGCTCCAGTAAACCACGTAAACTTCCTTCATGTCTCTCATTTCTCCTTTTTGATTTATTCTATGATAAATAACTCAGGATCCCTGTCCCGAACTATTTTCTCCGCTCCATACAGATTCTCCCGCCGACAGCTTCTTTTTTCTGCCCGGCCAAGTCATATCATCGACGCTGCGCTCTGGGAAACTGCGATCCGGCCAAGCGGCCAGCCGTTTATGATCTCCGTCATGGCCTGTTCCTTCGCCCGGTCATAGGCACGGAATTTGCTTTCCGCCTCCTTGGGATCGTGATATACCTTCCAGTACCGGGAGAGCAGACAGTTTCTTCCCTCATTCTCAATAAATCCTTCTACATCTCTGACCGGGTATTCCAGAAGGACTCCCAGCTCATGAGGGAACTCCGTCTCGCCCATCGCGTACTGCCGATACCGCTCACGGAGACGCTTTAACACAGACGCAATATCCAGGTTTTCGTAACCATACTGCCTCAGAAAATCCCGGACGTCCGTCCGCTCCAGATGCAGGGCGAGATCACGCGGACGATACAAAAAAACAATCTCCCGCTCGCCGTCCATATAAAGGAATACGCAGACAATCTCACTTCTGCTCAGATATTCCCGGATCTGCAGCCATCCGCCCGGCTCCAGCGAAATCAGGTTCGATATCTTAATTCCCTTTAAGACCGGCGCGCACTGGGCAACCACACGAAATCCCAGCCTTGCCTCCGGCGTGCAGTGTTCCAGAAAAGAAAGCATCGTTTCTACCGGCATTGATATCATTTCCTCCTGACGTTGACAGATCGAAAACAGCGTTCCAAAACCCTTGACGAATTACCAGGCGCCGTACAAATCATAGGCATCCGGCTCTTTATATGTTAGCATTCGCTAACCATCAGGTCAAGTCTCATCCTGCGAAATTTTCTCAACTGAGAAATTTTTATCAACTATAGGATCTGCCGCAGAAAACAACAAAATCGTAAGAACTCTTACATATCATTACTGTTTTATGACTTTTCTTGATTTTGGTCGTTTTTCCTGATATAAAAACGGGTGAATTCCACAGACAAATGGAAATAAATCAGGACAGCGGAGGGATGATCAGTGGAACAGACAAAATATCGCATCGGAAACGTGGCAAATATGGTCGGCGTCAGCAGAGACACGCTGCGTCATTATGAAAAAATCGGGATTCTCTCCTCCAGGCGGGAGGAGAGCGGATACCGCTATTATACAGAATCGGATATCGCCCGTCTGGTTACCGTTCTCTATCAGCGAAAGATGAATATCGGGCTGGACGAAATCGCCGATCTGTCCAGGGAGCATCATGACGAGAAGGCGATCCTGCAGCTCATGAAGGATCAGCTGGCGAAAGAAGAACAGAACATACGTCGACACCGCCAGAACATTGCCCGCATCCGGATGTCCTGTGAGGACTTTGAAAATATCCTCTCGCATCAGAACCAGATCGTCCTAAAGGAGCTGCCTTCCGCTTATCTCATCGTCCCGCACACAGACATCTCCGGGAGCATTCCTCTCTGGTTTCGCTATGCGGCCGCCTACCCGGGAATGGACATGATGTATGTTCTGGATGAATATTCCTGGGAGGAATGCGAGGGCACGCTCGATATTGCCTGGCGGGATACCAGCCTGATTCTGAAGGCCGAAATGCGGGAGCTGGTCGACTATCCCATCCCGGACAACACTCCGATGATCAACCATGCCACGCTGTGTCTTTCCACCTTTGTCACATCGAAGGAGCGTGTCCCCTCGCAGCAGGATATCCGCCCGCTTCTCGATGAGGCAAAAAGGCAGGGGCTCCTGGCTTCGCATCAGGTTTCCTGCACCTTTACCAGCCAGGATATCAGCACGAATCCCCCGACCTATTATCTCCAGATCTATCTGCCGGTATTCTGATACTTTCGCGCCCTCTCAATACACTACTGGCAAACTACGGAAGCTGCCACCGGCAGCTTTTTCACACTGCTATGGAAAAGGGGATTCGTCCATCTGACGAATCCCCTTCTTGCAGTCAGCCGATTTACGCCTTTGACCTGTCCTTCAATCCCTCTTTCTGTCTCAGGATATCCCGGCAGTGGGCACTGCAGGTCGTGCAGCTTCCTGTGCATCCGGACGAGGCGGCCTCGCCGTCCTTAGCCGACGCATGCATCATGCTGCGAAGCGACAGAAAAATGACAGCCGCAAAAATCGCTATGACAATCAGTGTAAGCATATCCCGCACCTCCTGCCCCTATCTTATCAGCTTCGCAGCCAAATGACAAGCACGAATTCGATCGCTCTCTCCGTTTCTAATCCTCGTCCGTATATTTGGAGCTTCCGTAATAGGTAATCACACCGTCGCTGTCCGTGCAGTAATAGCGGTCGTCTCCGTCCTTTACATTCTTCTTATTCTTCTGCACCTTTCCGGATGTGTTTACCAGGTACTCATTGTCCTCAAATTCTACAGCCTTCAGCTTTTCATCGCTGTCCGCTTTCTGAAGCTGGCCCTTGATGTACAGATAGCCGTCGTCTATGCCATGCGTCCCCTTACCGCGTTCGTCGCCGGATTTCTCAAACTGATACTTATATTTTTCTCCATCAATCTCGATCGTGCAGGTTCCGGTCTTCATCGCCCCTTCTTTGGTATTGCCCGAGAAATAATAAACATCCCAGTCCTCATCCGCATCCGGCAGATCGCTTTCTGACTCGATCTCCTCATAGGCCTGGATCTTCTTGTCATTGACGCTCATCTTGTACAGGCCGTCCAGCATCTCGCCATACTCGTTGAAGGCATAATAATAGCCGTTGATCTTCTTAATCTGGCTCTTGTACAACTCTCCGTTCTTATCCGCATAGAACCAGTACGCCTCGTCGTCGTTATAGGCCTCCGCGTCAACGCTCTCGCCGGGAACCGTATAGAACCACCCCACGGAAAGCCAGCTGTCCGAAGGCTGACTGTAGAACAAATTGCTTGCGCTGGCCGTCGAGGGCGTCGCCTTGGAATACCAGTTGAAGACTGCGTTCCCATACTCCTCAAACCGATACTTGCGTCCGTTGATCGTCTTGGTTCCGTCCGTTACCTTCTTGCCGTTGCTCTTAAAGAAAAACCAGTACCAGCCGTCGAAATCGTCATCCTCATTTTCATCGTCGTCGACCTCGATCCTCGCCCACTCATTGTCTCGCATTTCACCATCCCCATATTCGCCGAGATAGTAAACCGCATTCTGCCAGGCGTCGTCTCCTGTTTCCCTCTCCGAGGTCTCGTTGACCCATCCGTAAAGCATCCGGCCTTCTTCGTCAAACGCATATTTTCTGGTCGTGCCGTCGGCCTTGACAATGCTCTTAAAGGTCGTCTTGCCGGAATCCGGCGCCTTATATGCCTTGCTGTTAGAGCCGAAATAGTACCAGGCCGTGGTGTAATCATCCTCGTCGCTCTCGCCGGTCTCCAGCTCTCTCCACTGATTTGCGACGCGACAACCGCTCTCGTCCACATAATAATAGTTGTCATCATCCTCAATCAGCTGGCTTGTCGCCATCTCTCCATTCTCGTCCAGCCAGAAATATGAGTCTCCTGATTTTTTCCACTCATTGGTCGCCAGATCTCCGCTGGCATTATAATAATACCAGGTTCCGTCCTCCTTTACCCAGCCGTATGACGCGAAGGATGTCATGGAGGCCGCAGCCATCAGACACGCCGCCGCACAGGGAACCGCCCACATCTTTGTTCTTTTTTTCATAGCAAAAACTCCTTTCAGATGTTACTTTCCTTTTGACAGGCTCACTGTACACCCTGGAACGATTCCAGGGTCAAGCGAAGTAAAGGAAACGTAACAATCCGTAAGGAGTATGCAAATTTCGTAAGATGTTTTTTCTGCTTTAATTATCTCTGAACGCGTCCGGAGCCGTCTCCGCCCGCCAGGTTGTCCACATCCGCACGAGTCACCAGGTTGAAATCACCCGGAATCGTGTGCTTCAGCGCAGAAGCCGCCACTGCGAACTCCAGAGCCGCCTTCATATCCTTGCCGTCAAGCAGCCCGCAGATCAGACCTGCAGCGAAGGAATCTCCGCCGCCGACACGATCCACAATCGGAGTGATGTGATACTTCCTGGAGTGATAGAACTCGCGGCTCTTCCCGTCCATGATGCAGGCTGACCAGCCGTTGTCAGACGCGCTGTGGCTCTCACGCAGAGAACTGATGATGTAGCGGAAGCCAAACCGATCTGCCATCTGATTGAAGATATCCACATATCCGCCCAGCTCCAGCTCGCCGGAGGTCACATCCGTATTGCCGGGCTTAAAGCCGAGAACCTTCTCCGCGTCCTCCTCGTTGCCGATGCAGACATCCACGTACTGCATCAGGTTCGTCATCACCTTCTGCGCCTTCTCAGAGGACCACAGCTTTTTGCGGAAGTTTAAGTCAACCGACACGGTCACGCCATGCGCCTTGGCCGCCTTTAAGGCTGCCTCGGTCAGCTCTGCCGCCGCGTCGCTGACTGCCGGAGTGATGCCGGTAAAATGGAACCAGTCGGCCCCTTCAAAAATCTCATCAAAATCAAACTCATCCGGCGTCGCGGTCGCGATGGAAGCATGCGCCCGGTCATAAACCACGTTGGAAGCCCGCATGGCTGAGCCGGTCTCCAGATAATAGATGCCAAGCCTCTCTCCGCATCTCGCGATGTGCTTGACGCCGACGTTATACTTTCTCAGAGCCGCCACCGCACACTCTCCGATCGAGTTATCGGGAACCGCGGTCACAAACTCCGCGTCATGTCCGTAATTGGCCAGAGATACCGCCACGTTGGCTTCGCCGCCGCCGTAATTGATATCAAACTCATCCGCCTGAATAAACTTCTCGTTATTCGGGGTGGACAGCCTCAGCATGATCTCGCCCATGGTTACTACTTTTGCCATTTCTATTCTCCTCTCTGCTTCAAGCTCTTTCGTCCGAAGCGGCGCGTCCTGTGGCGCGCCGCCTCTGTCCCGCTGTTTTATGCACGCGCCGCCGCAACCGCCGCCACAAACTCCTGCGCCTTCTTCGTCACGGCTTCAAAATCGCCGGTCTTCGCGCCCTTGGTCAGGCTGCTGCCCGTGCCAACCGCATAGGCGCCGGCTTTAAGCCACTTGTCCACGTTGTCCACGTCGACGCCGCCGGACGGCATGAACTCACCCTGCGGAAGCGGTCCCTTAAAGGAGCTGATAGCGGCCGGTCCCACGATATTGCCCGGGAAGATCTTAATGACATCGCATCCCGCCTCCATCGCGGTGATCGCCTCTGTCGGGCTCATCACGCCTGGAAGCATCGGAACGCGGTAACGATTGCACAGACGGATCGTATCCACATTCAGGCCCGGGCTTACCACATAATTTGCGCCCGCCAGAATCACCTGTCTCGCGGTCTCCGGATCAAGAACGGTACCCGCTCCAATCACAATCCTGTCGTTATCCTTATATTTCTTTGCCATCGCAGAGATAAACTCGATGGGATTTCCTTCTTCCATGGTCATGGTGATCTCAATCAGGTTGATGCCTCCCTTGATGATCGCGTCGACAACCTTCTCGCCCTCCTCCAGGTTCTTCGCGCGGATCACGGCAACCAGGCAGTCTTCTCTCAGTCTTGCCAACACCATTTCTTTCTTCATGTTCTTTTACTCCTTTTCTGTTCATTCATCTGCATTCGTATATGCGAAGCATGTTCACATGGACGAATCATTTGCTTCGATTCTATTCGCATTCACGGACGCACCCCTCCTTTTTTGTCCCTCTCCTGAACCGGATAGAATCTCCTACAGGCATTCTATCCGATCTCTGACTCCCCGTCAAGAATATCCGTCGCACAATGGACAAGAAGAGCGAAAATTGCTAAACATAAGAAGCAGGATGAGCGAAAATTACTTGCAATATCGCGACCAGAAACCTATAATTATTTTGTAGGCGGCTATGTTCCTGGCCGGACGACACTTCCCGCCGATCTGATCAAAACTATGAAAAAAGAACCGTTAAAGGAGGACCTATCCCAATGAAAGCATTTATGGACAAAGATTTTCTTCTGTCAACCGAATCTGCCAGGACATTGTATCACGATTACGCAGAGAAGATGCCGATCCTGGACTATCACTGCCATATCAATCCGCAGGAGATTTATGAGGATCGCAGATTTGATAATATTACCCAGGTCTGGCTGGGCGGCGACCATTACAAATGGCGTCAGCTGCGCTCGAACGGCGT
This sequence comes from Clostridiales bacterium, assembly GCA_021202655.1. GTDB lineage: Bacteria > Bacillota > Clostridia > Lachnospirales > Lachnospiraceae > Brotaphodocola. Next base: position 13,559 of record JAJQCO010000058.1, read on the forward strand.
AGACGAAAAATACATCACCGGCGACGCGTCGGATCCCGACAAATTCGTCAAATGGGCAGAG
>JAJQCO010000058.1:13629-15841 GCA_021202655.1 Clostridiales bacterium
GCAGAGACGATGGAAATCCTGCTTGGAAATCCTCTCTATCACTGGAGCCATCTGGAGCTGCAGAGGTATTTCGGCTATCAGGGTCATCTCTGCGCGGATACCGCGGAGGAGGTCTGGAACCTGTGCAACGAACAGCTGCAGAATAAATGGACGGTTCGCAGCCTGATCAAGGCTTCCAACGTCACTCTGATCTGCACCACCGACGATCCCATCGATTCTCTGGAATGGCATCAGAAGATTGCCGCGGACGACACCTTCGACGTGCAGGTCAAGCCGGCCTGGAGACCGGAGAAGGCGACCGTGATCGACAGGCCGACCTACAACGATTATATCGCAAAGCTCTCCTCCGTAAGCGGCATCGAAATCCACGATTTCGCCACCCTCAAGGCCGCGCTTGAAAAGCGGATGGATTACTTTACCGAAAACGGCTGCAGCGTATCGGACCACAGCCTGGATTACATCTTCTATGTACCGGCGTCCGACGAAGAGATTGACGCCATCATCGCCAGGAAGCTGAACGGCGAAGATATTGTCGGGACAGACGTAATAAAGTACAAGACCGCGCTCATGCTCTTCCTCGCAAGACAGTATCACAGGCGCAACTGGACGATGCAGATTCACTACGGCTGCAAGCGCGACAACAATGCCTATATGTTTGAAAAGATAGGCGCGGATACCGGTTTTGACTGCATTGACAACCACACTCCGGCGGCGCAGACGGCAGACTTTTTGAACGCGCTCAGCGTGACAGACGAGATCCCGCGGACCATCCTCTATTCCCTGAACCCGAACGACGATGCCGTGATCGGCACGATCATCGGCTGCTTCCAGGATACCACCGCGGCCGGCAAGCTGCAGCACGGCTCCGCCTGGTGGTTCAACGACCACAAGGTCGGTATGACAAACCAGATGACGAGCCTTGCGAACCTGGGCTGCCTGGGGAACTTCATCGGCATGTTGACCGACTCCAGAAGCTTCCTCTCCTATACCCGCCACGAATATTTCCGCCGGATTATGTGCTCCCTGATCGGCGGATGGGTTGAGAACGGCGAGTATCCGAATGATCAGAAGGCGCTTGAAAAGATTGTCAAGGGTATCTGCTACAACAACGCCGTCCGCTATTTCGGATTTGATTTAAAGACCGTAGACTAAGCTTAAGAAATGATGGCAGCGGCGCATATCAGTTTCCTGCGACAAAAAGGGCTCTGCCCGGGATTTCATTTCCCGGCAGAGCCCTTCGCTCTTTCTTCCCGCACTCACCGCATCATCTGCAAAATCTCCAGCGAATGAAAGGGGCGGTCGATAAACCGTTTCTTATTGATCTCCACGCATTCCTCAAGCTCATGCTGCACGTCCTCCCGGAGAAGAAAGGTGTACAGCGATTCCAGGGGAGTCGAGAGAATGTATTCCCAGGCGTAGGTCGCGGACTCGCTGACCTTCTTCGGCGGCTGCTCCGTGTACTCTCCGTTCACCGCCATCGCGCGAAGCTCAAATACAACCCGCACCAGAGAATCCGGAATCTTCGGTTTCAGGAGCGCCCGCAGAGACTGATACAAAAGCAGAAGCATCTGGGCGCCGTCGATATTTTCACGGCAGTAGTAGTCGGCGAATTCAAGAAAGTAGGAGCCGTAACAGGCCGCCTCCATATCGCCCGCAATCTCCGCAAAATAATTGCGGATCTCTGCCTTGCGCAGGCTGTAGGCCTCTCTCCCCTCCGCCAGCGAAAAGACGCCGAAGGCGAAGGGACGGCTGGGAGCCATCAACGGATTTCCGGGGCGCTTCGCGCCCCGCGCAAAGGCCGTGATCTTGCCGCGCTCTCCGGTCAGGATCACCAGCCTCCTGTCATAGTCTCCCACCGGCGTGCTTTTCAGAACCATGCCGGTCAGACAAAACGTCTCTCTCACCGCCTCGCCCCCTGTCAGTTACCACACACGACAAATTATCGTTCCCTATACTTCTCGCCCGCATCATAGCCATAATTTTTCAGCAGAATCTCGCTGTCTCTCCATTCCTTTCTTACCTTCACCCACAGCTGCAGATTCACCCTTGTCTCCATCATCGTTTCAATCTCCCGGCGGGCCTGCGAACCGATTTTTTTGAGCATCGCGCCGCCCTTTCCGATGATAATTCCCTTGTGGGAATCCTTTTCACAGATGATCGTCGCCTCAATATCAATGATTCCGCTTGGCCGCTCGCTCATCTTCTCGATCGT
>JAJQCO010000058.1:15851-27091 GCA_021202655.1 Clostridiales bacterium
CGGCAATCCCGTGCGGAATCTCCTCGTCGAGAAGGCGCAGCGCCTTCTCGCGGATCAGCTCGGCTGTGATCTGGCGCATGGGCTGGTCTGTCACCGTATCCTCGTCGTAGAACTGAGGCCCGCAGGGAAGATATGAAAAAATCAGATCGACCAGCTTGTCTGTGTTGCGCTTCCGGAGCGCCGATACCGGCACAATCTCCGCAAAACGGCAGACCTTCTGGTAGGCGTCGATCACCTTAAGGATCTCATCGGAATCCTTCAGGGTGTCAATCTTATTGATCACCAGAATCACCGGCTGACCGGCTTTTCCAAGCTCCTCCGCGATATGCCGCTCTCCTGCTCCGATAAAGGTGGTCGGCTCCACCAGCCAGAGGATGACATCCACCTCCTTTAGCGTGTGTTCGGCGAGGTTTACCATGTATTCTCCCAGCTTATTCTTTGCCTTGTGGATGCCGGGCGTGTCCACAAAGATAATCTGTCCGCGGTCGTCCGTATAGACCGTCTGGATCCGGCTGCGCGTCGTCTGCGGCTTACGCGAGGTAATCGCGATCTTCTGTCCGATCAGATGATTCATCAACGTCGACTTGCCCACATTCGGACGGCCGATCAGAGTCACAAAACCGGATTTTTTCTGTGTCTCCTGCTCCGGATTCTGCGTCTCCTTCTCCCGCTTATGATCTGCCATATTCCTTCCTCTCTTATCCCCTCGAGAGATTCGCGACCTCGCCGAACATCTCCCGGTTTGTCTCGATCTTCTCACTGTTTCCAACCACACAGAAGCTTCCGGTTTCAAGCACGGCCCGCACCAGACCTGCCAGCGCCCGGATATCCTCCTTCGTCGCGTCGAGAACCTGATCCCGCTCCTGCTGCATCATCTGCTCCGTCACGCCGGAGAGATACGCGGAAAGCCCGCGGCTTCCCTTCCCCGCCGGAGTCAGCGGCGCATCCATATTGCTGATCGCGCCGATCACATATTTCGTCATATCACGCTCATCCGGGTCGAACTGCTCCAGATAAGCCGGAATGCCCTCATAAACCTCGTTCGTCTCCTTCAGATTCGGGTCGCGGTAGGACACCAGATAGCCCTCGCCCGAGCGCCCGAACCCGCTCATACATCCATAGGCTCCGCCCTTAACGCGCAGATTCAGCCACAGATAATCATAGCTTAGGATGACCTTCAGGATGTTGAGCGCTCCCGTATACGCAATTCCCTGGCTGCGGAAATTGCCGCACCGCGCCACATAATCCACCTGGGCGGCCGTCTTTAAGCCCTCGTTTCGGTTTTCCTCCGGATGATAAAACGAGCTGTGCTCTCTGCTTCCCTCTCCCAGATGATCCGCCAGAAGGCCGATCGTCTCCGGCAGACGCGCATATCCCTCGTCGTTTGCCGTGATATTCACCAGCATATTGGCCCTGGCAAAGAGCCGGGAGGAAACCTCCTTTAACCTGGTGATAATCTCCTGCTTCTTTTCTTCATAATCCCTGGCAATTTTCTCCAGGAAATGATAATACGCCGTGCCTCCCACAAGCTCGTTAAAATATGCCGTCGGAGAGAAATAGGACGTCGCCCTGGATACCGCCGTGGAATGTCCCGCGTTCTCCAGCCGCATTTTCGCGCGGGAGCAGGCTTCGCGGATCACCTCGCCCAGCCGCTTCTCATCCGTGAGGACCGAGTGATTTAAGATCTCCTCCAGGATGGAAAAGCCGAAATCCAGGCGGTCATACAGCACGCGCACACTGGCGACAAACGCGCCGGTAAACGCCTCCGGCTCCGCCAGATTTGCGTAAGAGCTCACGGAAAAATCGACGCCGCCGCTGTTTAAATGGATTTCGCTGGTCAGATCCGAATAGGTATAGTTCTCCGTATCCACATTGCCCAGCACCGACTTTAACAGACCCACATAGCACAGATCCTCCTGCGGGATTACTCTCGCGTCAAACAGCACCTTCAGATATGCGATTCCCGAGGTAAAGAAATTGTGGTGTAATACCTTCACCCCCGCCTCTTCCTTCACCGTATAATGGAAGGTCTCTGCCTTCCGGTCAATATCTTCTCTGGCCAGAAGCGGAATTTTGGCCAGCACCTCCGGCGTCGACGGCGTATCCTGGTATTCCTTAAGCTCCTTCGTCGCCTTTACCAGATCTGCAATCTCCTGCGCGGAGAGGGATTCCTTATAGGCGGCCATCCTTCCGGCCAGCGCTTCCTCCTCTTTCGCGGTCCGACCCTGCTCCGGACTCACAATCACGATCGCCTCAAAGGGATTGTCCAGCAGATAGTCGCGAATCAGCTGCTCAAAATATCCCTCCTGCACGGCCTCCTTCAATTCGTCAAAGGTTTTCTGATACTCCAGGTGCATCATCGGATCGCCGTCATAGAGCCAGCTGTCCAGACACTGCAGTCCGTACATCAGTCCCTTGGGCGCGGAGCCGTAATCCGCCTCCCGATATTTAAACTCAAAATAATTCATGCCCGCGAGCAGGCTCTTGCGGTTGATTCCCTGGTCAGCCAGCCTGCGCAGCGTTCCCTTCACTACCGCCAGGAACTCTCCTTTTTGCGAAGCATCCGCATCCTTGGCGATAACCGAAAAATAAGGCTGCAAAATCCCGCTCTCATAACCGCCCAGAACATCCCTGCCGATTCCGGCGTCGACTAACGCCTGCTTAAGAGGCGCGCCGGGCGCGTCTAACAGCGTATATTCCAGAATCTGGAACGCCACATAAAGCTTCGGATCCAGATCCGTGCCGACCACGGTATTGACCGATAAAAACGTCGCCTGCTCCTCCGATTCTCCTTCGTTTACCGAATAATGGATTTCCCGTTCCACCGGCGCCGAAAACGGCTTCTGCATCGGAATCTCAGAATGGATCTCCTTTTCTTCGTAATGGCACAGATATTCCCGGTCGAGCCAGGCAAGCTTCTCCGCCATATCCATATCGCCGTACAGATAGATATAGCTGTTTGACGGATGATAATAGGTGCGGTGAAAATCCAGGAACTTTTCATAGGTCAGTTCCGGAATAAAGGCCGGATCGCCGCCGGAATCCTTTCCATAGCAGTTATCCGGAAACAGCGTTTTCTGCACCGTAGAATCCAGAAGACTCTCCGGCGCCGAGTAAGCGCCCTTCATCTCATTGTAAACCACGCCGTTGTAGATGAGCGGCGCATCCACCGACTCCAGCTCGTAATGCCAGCCCTCCTGGCGGAAAATCTTTTCCTCCCGGTAAATATTGGGATGAAGCACCGCGTCCATGTACACGTCCATCAGATTCTGGAAATCCTTCTCGTTGCAGCTCGCGATCGGATAAACCGTCTTATCCGGATAGGTCATCGCATTCAGGAAGGTATTGAGCGAGCCCTTGACCAGCTCTACAAACGGATCCTTGAGCGGAAACTTCTCAGAACCGCAGAGCACGCTGTGCTCCAGAATATGCGGCAGCCCGCAGTCATTGTCCGGCGGAGTGCGGAAGCCGATGCAGAACACCTTATTGTCATCCTCATTGGACAGAAGAAAAATCTTCGCCTTCGTCTTCTTATGCGCCCGCACAAAGCCCGCGGATTCCATCTCAGGGCGTGTTTTCTGTTGAACAATCCGGTAAGCATCCAGAGCGGCAATTCGTTCCTCTTGATTCATCGTCACATTACTCCTTATCCTGTCGCCTTAAAAGGCCATGATCGGGATTCTCCTTTTACAGATTTCCCGCTTTCTATAGATTCCCCATAATACGGTCCTTTAGTATGGCAAAGCCATCCCGGACGCAAAAATGCATGAGCAGAACCGGATCCGAACCGGAGGCAATCCCCTGGATGCTGTCCATCCCCTGCTTTCTGGCGATCCACATGGCGCGGAAGAGATGAAAATTGCTGGTCACAATGCCGATCCGCAGACCGGAGAGACGACCGTCTTCCGCTCTCTGCTCCATCAGCCTCCTGCTGTACAGCAGGTTCTCTGTGGTGTTGCGCGCCTGCTCTTCTAAAATCAGACGGCTCGCCTCCACCCCCGCGTCCATCAGATAATCGCGCATGAAGGACGCCTCGCTCTGCGCCTCGTCCTCTCCCTGTGCGCCGGACAAAATAAGCCTGGTTTCCGGATTCTCTCTCGCATACTCCGCAGCCTTGTCCAGGCGCAGCTTCAATGTCCTGCTGATCCCCTCCGGCTTCACACGGCCGCCAAGGACGATCACATAGTCGAGCCCCGGCTCCGCGTAGGAGGGCACCTGTCCAAAAATCAGGATCTGCAGGGTCATCTGGATGAGAATGCCCGCCGCGCAAATCGTCACCATGGACACCGGGAGCCACAGCGGCACCTGATCCGGATGCCTCTGGTAGACGCGGACGCTTGCCGCCGTCAGGCCAAAAAACAGCGCAAACAGAAGCCACGCCGCCGAAAATGCCGTAGTAATCCCCGCGTATACGACAATGACGACATAGTACAGCAGACACAGCGCCGCTCCCGCGGCAATCAGAGATGCCAGCATCCGGGCGTCCTCCTTTCAAAGTCCGCATCAGGCTCCTCGCACCGGCGCAGGATATCATATGGCTCCATCCTCTGAGACGGTCCGGGATCGACAAAGATGACCTCTGAAGCATGCGGGCAGCTTTCCTGAGGCGTGCCGTCCTCCGTGGTCATTCCGCGGACGATAAGGCTTTCGTTGCGCCCATCCGGTTTCATCACTTCAATCCGCTCGCCGACGGAAAATTTGTTTTTCTGGGTCAGCCGAAACCAGCCGTCCGCGCGCACCTCCTCCACCGTTCCGAGATAAGTACACCGCTTCAGAGAGACGCCGTCCTGATAGACCTGGGCTTCCCGCCCCGGCTTACCCAGATAAAACCCCGTCGTAAATTCCCTGACCGCACACTTTGCAATCTCGGCGTGATACCAGCTCAGATTCGCGCGATATTTCTCCGGGCTCTCCCGGTAATCGTCAATCGCCCGCCGGTAAGCCCGCGTCACCGTGGCCGCATAGAGCGCGGTCTTCATCCTGCCCTCAATCTTGAAGCTGTCGATCCCGGCCTCAATCAGCTCAGGGACGTATCCGATCATGCACAGATCCTTGGAATTAAACAGAAAGGTCCCTCTCTCATTCTCAAAAACCGGCAGATATTCCCCCGGACGGGTCTCTTCCACGACCGCATAATTCCAGCGGCACGGATGCGTGCAGGCGCCCCGGTTCGCGTCGCGGCCCGCCAGGAAGGAGCTTAACAGACAGCGGCCGGAATAGGAAATACACATGGCGCCATGGACAAAGCTTTCAATCTCCATCTCTTCCGGAATGTGATCGCGGATCTCGCGAATCTCCTTAAGGGACAGCTCCCTGGCAGAGACAACCCGCTTTGCGCCAAGCCTGTGCCAGAACCGGTAAGTCCCGTAATTCGTGTTATTGGCCTGTGTGCTGATATGGATGTCCATATCCGGCAAAACCCTGCGCGCAATCTCAAAGACGCCCGGATCGGATATGATCAGGGCGTCCGGTTGCATATCGGCGAGCTCCCTGAAATATGCCTCCACCCCATCCAGGTCAGCGTTGTGCGCCAGGATATTGGCAGTCACATAGACACGGACGTGATGCGCGTGAGCAAACGCAATGCCCGCCCGCATCTCCTCGCCGGTAAAATTCTTTGCCTTCGCCCGCAGGCCGAAGGCTTCCCCGCCGATATAGACTGCGTCTGCGCCGTAAATCACGGCAATTTTCAGTGTGTCCAGGCTGCCCGCCGGGACGAGAAGCTCAATTTCTCTCATGTTCTCTCCCACTTTATGATTTTTCACCGGTATCCTTCGCCGTCCTTACGCTTAAGGCGACTCCGTCTCCGAGCGGGAGCACGCTGGTGCGCAGCGCGTCCGTATGCGTAAGCGCATACAGATATTCCCGCATATTCGCGTGGATCGTCCGGTTTCTGCGCTCGACCGCAAAACGGGATTCCAGAATATCGCCGTCCATCAGGACATTATCGGAAAACAGGACCCCGCCCGGCTCAAGCAGGCCAAGAAGCCTGGGAAGCCAGTGAATATACTGCCCCTTCGCCGCGTCCAGAAAAATAAAATCGAAGGCTCCGCTCATCTTATTCAAAAGAAGGGACGCATCACCGGAAAGCAGCGTCACGCGCTCCTCCACTCCGGCCATCCGGAAATTTTTCCTCGCCGCCTCGATTCGCTCCGGATCCATCTCCATGGTGGTGATGTGCGCGTCCGCGGGCATCACCTGCGCCATGAGGATCGCGGAATATCCGACCGCCGTCCCCACCTCGAGAATCCGCAGGGGCGCCCGCAGCACGATCATTGTCTGCAGGAAGGAAGCGGTCTCCGCGCGGATGACCGGCACCCAGGCCGCCCTTGCCTCCCGGGCAATCCGGTCGCACAGCTCTCCATGCCCGCGGTCCAGAGAACGGATGTAGGCAGCCGCGCGGTTTTCGTCAATCATCCGTATCCTCCTCCGGCCCTGTGTTCAGGATCTGCAGCATCTCCTTCGACGTCATGGAGGTATTCAGCGTATAGGTTCCCGGCTGGATCTCATAATCATAAAAGAAAATCAGGAATCGAAAGGTCAGCGCATGGTCGATCAGCCCCATCTCCTGCAGATCCTCCGCCACCTCGTTCTCGCTCTCCCCCTCGACGACGCGGACGACGCGATCGGTCCCGGGAGCCGCTTCCATCGGCGTGGCGTAAAAAATCTCGTGTCCAAATTCATATCCGCGGCTCACGCCCTCCACCAGCAGCAGCAGGATCACCGCATACAGGATCAGCCTGCCGGAAATACCGATAATCACGCGCGTAATTTTGTTGATATCCTTTGTCATCCGGCTCATGTCATCGCCTCCCCGCCGCCATATCTGCCCTGACGCTCCTGCCGTCGCCCCGTCCGGGGCGGCAGGCCGGTCATTCCACTTCCATAATAATCGGAAGGATCATCGGGCTCCGTTTCATCCGCTTCCACAGAAAATCGCTCAGATTATCCCGGATCATATTCTTGATCTTGCCCCAGTCCGTCACATGGCGGTCGATACAGTCGGTAACCGCATCATCCACCACATGCTTGGCTTCATCCATCAGATCCTCAGACTCTCTGACATAGACAAAGCCCCGCGATACGATATCCGGTCCGGCAAGCAGCTGATTGCTGTATTTCTCCAACGTCAGGACAACGATGATGATCCCGTCCTGCGCCAGATTCTGACGATCCCGCAATACAATATTCCCGACGTCGCCAACGCCCAGGCCGTCCACCAGGACGCCGCCCGCCTGCACATGATCCACCACCCGGCAGGCATCCTCCGAGAGCTCCACCACATCGCCGGAGCGCATGATCAGCGTATTCTCCTTCGGCACACCGATGTCCATCGCAATCTTGCGGCTCGCCACCAGATGGCGGTACTCGCCGTGGACCGGGAGGGCAAACTTCGGATGAATCAGGGAATACACCAGCTTAATCTCCTCCTGGCAGGCATGCCCTGACACATGCGTATCCTGGTCAATGACCTCGACTCCCTTCATGGAAAGCTCGTTGATCACCTTGGAAACCGCCTTTTCATTGCCGGGAATCGGATGAGAGCTTAAGATCACCACATCCGTCGGCTTAATTGATACCTTCCGGTGCATGCCGGACGCCATGCGGGAAAGCGCCGCCATGGACTCGCCCTGGCTTCCGGTCGTGATCAGCACCGTCTTCTCATCCGGATAATTTTTCAGCTCGTCGATGTCGATCAGCGTTCCCTCCGGGATATTGATATAGCCGAGCTCGCTGGCCGTCCCGATAACATTGACCATGCTGCGTCCCTCCACGACGACCTTACGGCCATACCGCTCCGCCGTGCGTATGATCTGCTGCACACGGTCGACATTAGACGCAAAGGTAGCTACGATGATCCGGTTCTCCCTGTGCTCCGCAAAAATCGCGTCAAAGGTTCTTCCGACCGTCCGCTCAGACGCCGTAAAGCCGGGACGGATCGCGTTCGTGCTGTCTGAGAGCAGCGCCAGCACTCCCTTCTTGCCAAGCTCCGCAAAACGCGACAGATCAAACGCATCGCCAAACACCGGCGTATAATCGATCTTGAAATCTCCGGTATGGACAATCACTCCGGCCGGCGTGAAGACCGCCAGCGCCGCCGCGTCCGCAATGCTGTGGTTGATCTTGATAAATTCCACACGGAAGCATCCCAGATTGATGCACTGGCCGTGCCTGACCACCTTGCGCCTGGTGGTCTTCATCAGATTGTGCTCCTTCAGCTTGTTCTCGATCAGCCCGATCGTCAGCTTGGTTCCGTACACCGGCACATTGACCTTCTGAAGGATATACGGCAGGGCGCCAATGTGGTCCTCGTGTCCGTGTGTGATCACAAACCCCTTGACCTTTTCGATATTCTGTTCCAGATAGCTGACGTCCGGAATCACAAGGTCAATCCCCAGCATGTCGTCCGTCGGGAAAGCCAGGCCGCAATCAATGACAATGATCGTATCCTCACATTCCAGCAGCGTCATATTCATGCCGATCTGTTCCAGTCCGCCCAGGGGGATAATCTTCACTTTGGGTTTGGCGTCGTTTTTTCCGGTCTGCTTTCCCTCCCGATTCTCTGCGCGCTTTTCTCTGACCGCGTTTTTTGCTTCCGTTCTTCCTGCCTGACGGCCTCCTTTCCCTGTTGTCCCCAGGGTTTCTTCAATCATCTCATCCAAACTCATCTTTGTCTCACTCACTCTGAATCCTCCATCTCAATCTGTCTCATCGTCATCTGGTCACATATCCATCATGATTCACCCGGGAAAAGGGGATGAAGCCACGAACCTTCCCCTTCGCCCTCATCATTATCTTTCGATTTCAATATCCATGTCCTCTGTCAGCTCCGCAAAAATGCGGCCAAGGGAATCCAGCTCCTCTTCCCGCTCCACAAATTCATAGGCGGCCTCCGGATCCTCCGGCTTTGACACATCCTTCAGGATATAGCACTCGCCGTCCTCGTCGTCCTGTTCCGCATCCGTTACCATCAGATAATTCATCCCGTTGATCCGGGTCTCCTCCAGAACATAAAAATCCACCGACTCTCCGGTGTCTGTCCGCAAACTAATCTTCTCGTCCTGTGCCACGTCGTCTCTCCTGCAGGGAGTCCAGATAGGACTGCAAAATCAGGGTCGCCGCTATTTTATCGATGACCTGCTTCCGCTCCTTCCTGGGAACTCCGCTTTCTGTTAATATTTCATCTGCCTCAATCGTCGTCAGACGCTCATCCCACAAAATCACAGGCAAGCCGGGTCTGCCTGCCAGTCTGTCACGAAATTCTTCCGTCTTTCTCGCGCGCTCGCCGACCGTATCGTCCATATTCAGCGGATATCCCAGCACGATGGTCTCCACGCCGTACCGGTCAATCAGCTCCTCGATACGCGCCAGCGTCCGGCGCAGCTTTCCCTCATCCCTGCGGGTAATCGTCTCCACCCCCTGGGCCGTGATTCCCAGCGGATCGCAGATCGCCACACCGACGGTCTTTGAACCATAATCAAGCGCTAAAATTCGCATCGTATCTTCTCCGCGTTCCTATCCACAGCTCATCCGAATTCGCAAAAAGGATCGTCGTCCATCCCAATTCTCATCCGCCGAAAAGACTGTCAGCTTCCTCCAAAAACAGATCCGGCTGGCAGTCTTCCCCTCATCACATCTATTGGCCTTCCAACTACAGAACCTGCCACCGGCAGCTTCTTCCGTATGCTATGGCAAACTACAGAACCTGCCACCGGCAGCTTCTTCCGTATGCTATGGCAAAAAACAGCACGCTCACCCCTTCAGCTTCGCATCAATATAAACGGTCATCAGCTCCTCGAGGATCTCGTCACGCTCCACCTTCATGATCAGGCTTCTCGCGCTCTTATGGCTGGTAATATACGTCGGATCACCGGACATAATATAGCCCACGATCTGATTCACCGGATTATACCCCTTCTCCGTCAGAGCGACATATACTGCCTCCAAAACCTGGCTGACATCCATCTTGTTCTCCTGTACCGCCTGAAAAAACTGTGTGTTATGAATTTCGCCCATGTTCCTCACGTCCTTTAACTATTCTTTTCTATTCTATACTACTTTCTGTATTTCGGCAAGGGGTATCTTATTTTTGTTTGCTCTGTTCCAGGAACAGGATTTCATCCGTCATCATACGGGTAAGGACGCCGGAAGCAAAGGTATTCTTTCTGGCGCTTGCCGCCGGGATAACCGCTCTGACATACTCCGGCGTGTGGCCGACCATATAGGAAACGCCGTCTATGTCTAACGGCTCCTCCAGGAGTATCTCATCCCGTCTGCCAAGGCGCTCCCTGCGGAAGGACAGCGACATCCGGGCCTCCAGAGCCTCCAGCACATCGCTCCTGGCCGCCTTCACTGACTCAGGGATCTGATCCGGCATGGCGGCCGCCTTCGTCCCGGCGCGCCGGGAATACTTAAAAATATGCATCTCATAAAAACCGATCTGCTCGAGAAACGCGCAGGTCTGGGCGAACTCCTCCTCTGTCTCGCCCGGAAAGCCGACAATGACATCCGTCGTGATCGCCGGATGGTCAAACGCCGCGCGGAGGATGTCGCATCCCTCCCGGTATTCCCGCGTCGTATAACGACGGTTCATCCGCGCGAGCACGGCGTCGCTGCCGCTCTGGAGAGACAGATGAAAATGTGGACAGACCTTTTCCATGGAAGACAGCTCACGGACAAAATCCTCTGTCACGATGCGCGGCTCCAGGGACCCTAACCGGATGCGGCGGATCCCCTCGACCGCATGAATCCTCTGAATCAGGCGGAGCAGATTCTCTCTCTCCTCTCCCGGAAAATCCATGCCATAGGAGCTTAAATGAATCCCGGTCAGCACAACCTCCTGATAGCCGGCCGCCGCGAGCTTCCGCACCTCTTCCTCGACCTGCTCCGGGCGTCGGCTTCGCACCCTCCCTCTCGTATAGGGAATAATACAGTAGGTGCAGAACTGATTGCATCCGTCCTGGACCTTTAAAAAGGCACGGGTATGCTCCGCGGTCCGTGTAATGGTGAGCTCCTCATATTCGCGCTGTCTGCCGATATCCACGACAGAAGCTGCCGCCTGCGGCTCCTTTCGCACGTCGGAACAGGCCGCAGAAGCCTCTGTGTCATTCTGCGCAAAATACTGTTCCAGAATCGACACCAGCTCCTTCTTACGGTTATTTCCGATCAGCACGTCCACCGCCGGATCCTTCCCCAGCGCGTCGGATGCCGCCTGCACATAACACCCCGCCGCCACAACG
>JAJQCO010000087.1 GCA_021202655.1 Clostridiales bacterium
ATTTAATATAGATACGGACATTTCCGTGCGCCGGGGATCAGAGCGCCATCAGAGCCGGACCTATATGGTTGCGGTTCACAGGCATGAGGATGCGATCCGTGTTCTTCAGGCGGCGAAGCTGATCAATCCGTCCGGAGAGATCGAGGAGAATCTGTCCCTGGCACAGAACGTAGTTATCATGAAGACCTGCTGTAAGCGGGCATTCCTCCGCGGCGCATTTCTTGCGGCCGGATCGATCAGCGATCCGGAGCGTTTCTATCATTATGAGATCGCATGCACAGCCAGAGGGAAGGCCGTCCAGCTGCAGGGACTGCTTGGTTTCTTCGGACTGGATGCCAGAATTGTACAAAGAAAAAAATACTATGTCGTGTATATTAAGGAGGGGAGCCAGATCGTCGATGCCCTGAATGTGATGGAGGCGCCGGTGTCACTGATGGAGCTGGAGAATATCCGCATCCTGAAGGAGATGCGCGGGAGCGTGAACCGCAAGGTAAACTGCGAGACCGCAAACATCCATAAGACGGTATCTGCCGCAGTCAGGCAGATGGAGGACATCACATATATTCGGGATACGATCGGTTTTGGCGCGTTGCCGGAAAATCTGCAGGAGATCGCGAAGCTGCGTCTCGCAAGGCCGGAAGCGACGCTGAAAGAACTGGGAGAGTCGCTGGATCCCCCCGTGGGCAAGTCAGGAGTGAATCATCGCCTCAGGAAGCTGGGGAACCTGGCGGAGCATTTGCGGGAACAGCGGCAAGGCACAGGAGCGTGAGAGGCGCTCAATGATTTAGGAGGATAAGTATGTTGAAGAAAACGATCACGATTGGACTTGCGTCTGGGCTGGAGGCCAGGCCGGTCGCGATACTGGTGCAGATTGCGAGTCAGTATGACAGTCATATCTACCTGGAGTGTGCGAATGCGCGGGTCAATGCAAAGAGCATTATGGGGATGATGTCTCTGCGCATGAGCGAAGGAGAAGAGGTCACGGTCTCTGCGGACGGGGACGATGAGGAGGCTGCGATTCTCAGTATCGAAAAGTATCTGCTTGGGAAGCAGTGACGGCCGGAGGCGGGAGCAAGAGAATCCGCGTCTGACGTTTGTGAATAGAAGGTAAGATTTGGGGAAGAGGAACCGGTTCCATGAGAATGGAACCGGTTCTTTGCACTATATCGGCTCGTCCATGTAGTAGCTGGCGTAGACGCCGCCCTGCGCGAGCAGGGATGCGTGGGTGCCGCGCTCGGCGATTCCGTCTTCGGTGATCACGATGATTTCGTCTGCGCCGCGGATGGTGGAAAGACGGTGCGCGATGGTGATGGTCGTCCGGTTTTTGGCGAGCGTTTCCAGGCTCTGCTGGATAAAGCGCTCACTCTCGTTGTCGAGCGCGCTGGTCGCCTCGTCGAGGACGAGGATCGGCGGATTTTTCAGGAACACACGGGCAATGGAAATGCGCTGCTTCTGGCCTCCGGAGAGACGGGCGCCGCGTTCGCCGACATGAGTTTCATAGCCCTCCGGCAGGGTGCGGATAAAATCGTCGATGCGGGCGAGCCGGGCGGCCTCGACGATCTCCTCCATGGAGGCGCCGGGTCTGCCGTAGGCGATGTTTTCCCGGATGGTTCCGTCAAACAGGTACACGTCCTGCTGGACCACGCCGATCTGTTTTCGCAGGCTTTCTAACGTCATGGTGCGGATATCGCGCCCGTCAATCGTGATGGAACCGCCGGTCACGTCATAGAATCGGGGCAGAAGAGAGCAGATGGTGGTCTTGCCGCTGCCGGACGGGCCGACCAGGGCGACGGAGCGTCCGGCCGGGATGTCAAAGGTGACGTGGGAGAGGACTTCCGTGTGGACGTCGTCGCTGTAGTGGAAGGAGACGTCGTCATAGCGGACATGGCCGACGACATCCGCAAGCGGCGTCGCGTCCGGGGCGTCTACGATCTCCGGCTCGGTCTCGATCACGTCGAGGAAGCGGCGGAAGCCGGAGAAGCCCTTCTGCATGGTCTCGATCAGCTCCACCAGGATCTGGATCGGGCTGATAAAGATGCCGATGTAGAGCGCATACATGGCAAGATCCGCCACATCCATCTTCCCGATGCCGATCAGCCAGCCGCCGAATACGAGCGTGACCAGGTACATCAGTCCCTGAAAGAAGGTATTGCCGCTCTGGAAGCCGCCCATGCTGTGGTAATTGTCCTTTTTGGCGAGCAGGTATGCCTCGTGGCGCTTCTCTAATTTCCGGCGCGCAATCTCCTCATTGTAATAGGAATGTCCGACCCGGATGCCGGACAGCGTGTCCTGCAGGCTGGCGTTGACGTCGCCGATCCGGCGGCGGTTCTCCATGAAGGTTTCCTGCATGGATTTCTGCCGGCTTGCCGAAAAGAGAAACATGAGAATCACCATAAGACCAAGCGGCAGAGCCAGCCGCCAGTTGATAAAGGTCAGGAAAAGAAAGGAGCCGACAATCTTCACGACGGAGATGAAGAGGTTTTCCGGGCCGTGGTGCGCGAACTCGGAGACGTCGAACAGGTCGGAAACCAGCTTGCTCATCATCTGGCCGGAATTGTTCTGGCTGTAATAGGAAAATGACAGCTTCTCATAATGATTGAACAGCTGTTGTCTCATATCCCGTTCCATGCAGGCTCCCATGATATGTCCCTGGCAGCTCACATAATATTTGCAGAGCGCCTGGATGAGATACATCGCGAGCAACGCGAGCGCGATCAGAGGCAGGGCGCGCAGGATGACGGCGCTGTCTCTCAGAAAAAGCGTCTTCGTCAGGGTGCGCAGGATCTGCGGGTAAGCCAGATCCACGAGGCTGATGAGCGCCGCGCAGAAGAGGTCGAAAAAGAAGACCGCCCGGTATGGCGCGTAGTAGGAAATGAATTTTTTAAAGGTATGCATGAGCCTGGATTCTCCTTTCGCCAGGGCGGTATTCCCCCCGGGCAGTCCTTATCTTATCATAATCCGGCGCGCTTGTAAACGATTGCCAGTTTTGGTATAATGTAAACACTTAACGAAATTCGGAACGATCAGAAAAGAGGAGAAGACATGGCATTTACCCATTTGCATGTGCATACGGAATACAGCCTCTTAGACGGCTCCTGTAAGATCAAAGAGCTGGCCGCGCGGGCGAAGGAGCTGGGGATGGACAGCCTGGCGATCACGGATCACGGCGTGATGTACGGCGTGATCGACTTTTACCGGGCGTGCAGGGAGGCGGGGATCCGCCCCATCATTGGCTGTGAAATCTACGTGGCGCCGGGCTCCCGTTTCGACCGGGAACCCGGGGGAGGCGGAGATGACCGGTATTACCATCTGGTTTTGCTGGCGGAGAATGACCAGGGCTATCACAATCTGATGAAGATCGTTTCCAGGGGCTTTGTGGAGGGCTTTTATTATAAGCCGAGGGTCGATGAGGAGGTTCTGCGGGAGTACCATGAGGGAATCATTGCCCTTTCCGCCTGCCTGGCCGGAGAGATTCCGCGCTTCCTGACACGTGGGATGTATGACGAGGCGGTGGAAGCGGCCAGGCGTTACGAGGATATCTTCGGCAAGGGGAATTTCTTCCTGGAGCTGCAGGATCATGGAATCCCTGCGCAGAGGACGGTGAACCAGGCGCTCGTGAAGATGGGGCGGGAGCTTTCCATCGGCCTGGTGGCGACCAACGATACGCATTATATCCTGGCGGACGACGCCGCGGCGCATGATATTCTGTTGTGTATCCAGACTGGCAAGAAGGTAAAGGACGAGAACCGGCTCCGCTATGAGGGAGGACAGTATTATCTGAAATCAGAGGAGGAGATGCGCGAGCTTTTCCGCTACATCCCGGAGGCCCTGGACAATACGCATCGGATTGCCGAGCGCTGTCAGGTGGAGATTGAATTTGGCGTGACGAAGCTGCCCCGCTTTGATGTGCCGGAAGGGTATGATGCCTGGACCTATCTGAATCACCTCTGTTCCGAAGGAATGAAGAGACGTTACCCGGACGATGACGGAACTCTGCAAAAACGGCTGGACTATGAGCTTGGCGTCATCCACGATATGGGCTATGTGGATTATTTTCTGATCGTCTGGGATTTTATCCGCTTTGCCCGCTCCCGGGACATCATGGTGGGACCGGGCCGCGGTTCGGCGGCGGGCAGTATTGTCTCCTACTGTCTGGGAATCACGAACATCGACCCGATCCGTTATGACCTGCTGTTTGAGCGCTTCCTGAATCCGGAGCGCGTGTCCATGCCGGATATCGACATTGATTTCTGCTTTGAACGCCGCCAGGAGGTGATCGATTATGTCGTGGAGAAGTACGGCAAGGACAATGTCGTACAGATTGTGACGTTTGGTACGCTGGCGGCCAAGGGCGTTGTGCGCGACGTCGGGCGTGTGCTGGATATGCCGTATGCTCGCTGCGACGCGATTGCGAAGATGATTCCGGGAGAGCTTGGCATAACGCTCGATAAGGCGTTAAAGCAGAGCCCGGATTTAAAGGCAGCCTATCAGCAGGATGAGGAAGTGAAATACCTGATTGACATGGCAAAGCGCCTGGAGGGGCTGCCACGCCACACCTCGATGCATGCGGCCGGCGTCGTGATCGGCCAGCGCGCGATGGATGAGTTTGTCCCGCTCTCGAGAGCGTCCGACGGGACGATCACCACCCAGTTTACCATGACGACGCTGGAGGAGCTGGGGCTTCTGAAAATGGATTTTCTGGGACTGCGCACCCTGACCGTGATTCAGAACGCGGTGCGCCAGGTGGAGGAAAATTACGGGATCCGTCTGGATATGGAAGCGATCGATTACGACGATAAGGCCGTGCTGGATTCCATCGGCACCGGGAAATGTGAGGGCGTGTTCCAGCTGGAGAGTACGGGGATGAAGAGCTTCATGAAGGAACTGAAGCCGGAGAATCTCGAGGATATCATCGCGGGCATTTCCCTCTACCGGCCCGGCCCCATGGATTTCATTCCCAAATATCTGAAGGGCAAGAATGACAAGTCCGCGATCACCTATGACTGCCCGCAGCTGGAGCCGATTTTAAAGCCGACTTACGGCTGCATCGTCTACCAGGAACAGGTCATGCAGATCGTCCGCGACCTGGCTGGCTATACCATGGGGCGGAGCGATCTGGTGCGCCGTGCGATGTCCAAGAAAAAGACCGCGGTCATGGAGAAGGAGCGGCAGAATTTTGTCTACGGCAATCCGGATGAGAATGTGGAGGGCTGTGTGGCCAGGGGGATCGACGCGCAGACGGCGAACCGCATCTATGATGAGATGACGGACTTTGCCAAGTATGCGTTTAACAAGTCCCACGCGGCCTGCTATGCGGTCGTCGCATATCAGACGGCCTATCTGAAATATTATTACGCGAAGGAATTTATGGCGGCGCTCATGACGTCGATCATGGACAACATCAGCAAGGTTTCCGAATATATCTTGGTGTGCCGACAGATGGGGATCCGGATTCTGCCGCCGGACATCAATGAGGGGCAGAGCGGATTTTCCGTGTCGGGGGACGCCATCCGCTATGGCCTGTCCGCCATCAAGAGCGTAGGGCGCAGCGTGGTGGAGGCGATCATTGAGGAGCGGACGGCGCACGGGCGCTACACGTCCATGAATGATTTCGTGGAACGGATGGGCGGAAAAGAGGTAAACCGGCGGACGCTGGAAAGCTTTATCAAGTCGGGAGCGTTTGACTCCATGCCCGGCAACAGACGACAGAAGACGATGGTGGCTCCCATCCTCCTGGAGCAGAGCAGTAAGGATCGGAAGACAGACATTGCCGGACAGATGAGCCTCTTTGATTTCGCGCAGGAGGAGGATAAGGCGCAGTATCAGGTCACCATGCCGGATGTGCCGGAATTTGAGAGGGAAGAGCTTCTCGTCTATGAGCGTGAGATCCTCGGCATCTATGTCAGCGGCCATCCGCTGGACGAATATATGGAAGCCTGGCGGAACAGTGTGACGGCAAAAACCTCGGATTTTATCGTCGATGAGGAATCCGGAAAATCAGTAGTGACGGATAATTCCCGGGTGACGATCGGCGGCATGATCACGGGCAAGACGATCAAATATACCAGGACCGGGCAGCCGATGGCTTTTGTGACGGTGGAGGATATGGTCGGCTCCGTGGAGGTGCTGGTGTTTCCGCGCGACTATGAGAAAAACCGGGCGCTGTTAGAGGAGAACGAGAAGGTATTTGTGATGGGACGTGTCTCCGTGGGCGACGATCCGGTCGGCAGGCTGATCTGTGAGCAGATTATCCCATTTGACCAGGCGCCGCGTGAGCTGTGGCTGAAATTCTCGGATAAGGCCGATTACAACGCCAGACAGGGCCGCATATCGGATATCCTGCGCACGGCGGTGGGAAATGATACGGTGATCTTCTATCTGGAAAAGGAGAGGGCGAAAAAGGTTCTCCCGGCCAGTCGGAACGTCTGTGCGAACCGGTCCATGCTGGCCAGTCTGGAAGAGGAGCTGGGTGAAAAGAATGTCAGACTTGTGCAAAAGGGATTGAAAAGAATGGGAAAATGATTTAAAATAGCAGTGATTGTTTTTTTGTTGGTATCGATGCAGTTGAATGGCATGACGCGACAGGAAGAGATATCTGCAGAGCGACAGGAGGAAATGACTATGGCAAAACAGGTGAAGACGATTGGTGTCCTGACAAGCGGCGGCGATGCGCCGGGTATGAATGCAGCAATTCGCGCGGTAGTTCGGACCGCATTAAATAAAGGCATGAAGGTAAAGGGAATCATGCGGGGATATTCCGGCCTGCTTCAGGAGGAGATCATTGATATGGAGAGCGGCAGCGTCTCCAATATCATTTACCGCGGCGGCACGATCCTCTACACGGCGAGATGCATGGAGTTTGTGACGCCGGAGGGACAGGAGCAGGGCGCGGAGATCTGCCACAAGCACGGGATCGACGGCATTGTCGTCATCGGAGGGGACGGCTCCTTTCGCGGAGCCGGGAAGCTGGCGGCGCTGGGGATCAATACCATCGGCGTACCGGGGACGATCGACCTGGATATTGCCTGCACCGATTATACGATTGGATTTGATACTGCGGTCAATACGGCGATGGAGGCCATCGATAAGGTCAGAGACACCTCGACCTCCCATGAGCGCTGCAGCATCATCGAGGTGATGGGCCGCAACGCCGGTTACATCGCGCTGTGGTGCGCGATCGCCAACGGGGCGGAGGACGTCCTGCTTCCGGAGCGCTACGACGGCAATGAGCAGGCGCTGATCAACAAGATCATCGCGAACCGCAAGCAGGGCAAGAAGCACAACATTATTATCAACGCGGAGGGCATCGGGCATTCCACATCCATGGCAAGACGGATCGAGGCCGCGACCGGCATCGAGACCCGCGCGACGATCCTGGGCCACATGCAGCGCGGAGGAACACCGACCTGTAAGGATCGCGTCTACGCGTCCATTATGGGAGCGAAGGCCGCCCTGCTTCTTGCCGAGGGCAAGAGCAACCGCCTGGTGGCATATAAGAACGGCGAATATGTGGATTTCGATATCCAGGAAGCGCTTCAGATGAAGAAGGACATTCCGGAGGATCAGTACGAGATTTCGCAGCTGCTGGTGAGATAACAGGTTACATGGAGTACAGCCCGGCGGGGATTCCCGCCGGGTTTTCCTTGCCAAAGCATACGGAAGGAGCTGCCGGTGGCAGGTCCTGTAGTTCGCTAAAGATGAGAGCGGGGAAGCAAAGGAGAGACATATGGGCGATACGACCGTACTTTGCGGGTCTAACAGCTATGAGAGGAAATATTATTTTAATGAAGAATTTGACAGCCTGCCCGATTCGGTGAAGAAGCAGCTGCAGGTCATGTGCGTCTGGTTTACGGAGGAATGCGGCGGAATCCTGACGCTGGAATTTGAGGAGGATGGCACGCTGGAATTCCACTTCTGCACCTCGGAATATGACGGGTACTGCGATGAGATCGGCGCTGATTTAAAGATCAAGGAATACCGCCGGGAGGGGCGCGAGCTTCTCGAGGCGCTGGAAACCTATTATCGGGTGTTTTATCTCGGGGAGGATGCAGAGGAAGACGAAGAATGAAGCTTTGTATCGGGAATGTGGAGCTTAAAAACCGGCTGATCCTGGCGCCGATGGCGGGAGTGACGGATCTGCCGTTTCGCATGCTGTGCCGGGAGCAGGGCTGTGGGCTGACGGTCACGGAGATGGTGAGCGCAAAGGCGATTTTTTATAAAAACAAAAACACGAAGGCGCTGCTGGAAACCGGCCGGGAGGAGCATCCGGTCGCGGTGCAGCTGTTTGGCTCCGATCCGGAGATCATCGGCGCGATGGCGCATCAGATTGAGGACGGCCCCTTTGACCTGATTGATTTTAACATGGGCTGTCCGGTGCCGAAGGTGGTAAACAACGGGGAGGGCTCGGCGCTCATGAAGGATCCGGAGCAGGTGGAGAAAATCCTCTCCGCGCTGGTGGGCGCGGTGAAAAAGCCGGTGACGGTAAAGCTCCGGAAGGGATTTGACGAGAAGCATGAAAACGCGGTGGAGATCGCGCAGATCGCCGAGCGCTGCGGCGTCGCCGCGGTGGCTGTCCATGGCCGCACCCGCGAGCAGTATTATTCGGGAAAAGCGGACTGGGAGATCATCCGTCGGGTGAAGGATGCCGTGCGGATCCCCGTCATCGCCAACGGCGATATCTTCACGCCGGAGGACGCCAGGCGCTGCCTGGAGGAGACCGGATGCGACGGGCTGATGATTGCCCGCGGCGCACAGGGGAATCCCTGGATTTTCCGGGAGATTCTCTGTTATCTGGAGACGGGCAGGCTGCTTCCCAGGCCGACGGCGGACGAGATCGCCGATATGGTATTGCGCCACGCCAGGATGCAGCTTTCGTACCGCGGAGCGGCCATGGGCATGAAGGAGATGCGCAGGCATATCGCCTGGTATACGGCCGGGCTGCCGCACTCCGCCGCGATCCGCCGCGCGGGCAATACCGTCGAGACCATGGAGGAGCTGGAGACGCTGATGGAGTGGATGAAGGCCCATGCCGCAGGAGGCTGACAAAGGGACGTCGAACCGGGGCAGGGAATATCTTTGGCGGCCGGGATTCTGGATTGGGATTCTGCGTGAAAATGCTTGCGTGAAGGCGGATTCTGCGCTATAATCGGAGTAATGGAACAGCAGGGGAGCTCGGGACGACGGGCTGAGAGGAAGCGGCAGGCTTCGACCCTTACACCTGATGCGGATAATGCCGCCGGAGGAAGCCGGAATCAATATGGATTTTTTTCGGGAGACATCGCTTAGGGTGTCTCCTTTTCTGTTTCCCGGTAAGCGGCAGATTGGGGGCACCACCTTCTGTCGCTCTATAAAAATGATGCATGGAGAAAGGAGAACAAATGAAAACAGCATTATCAATCGCCGGAAGTGATTCCAGCGGAGGCGCCGGTATTCAGGCCGATCTGAAAACGATGACGATGAATGGAGTGTTTGCCATGAGCGCGGTGACGGCGCTGACGGCTCAGAACACAACCGGAGTGAGAGGGATTCTGGAGGTAGGAGGAGAGTTTCTGCGGCAGCAGATTGACGCGGTGTTTGAGGATATCCGTCCCGACGCCGTGAAGATCGGCATGGTCTCTTCCTCGGAGCTGATTGAAACGATTGCCGAGCGTCTTTTGTATTATCGGGCGGAACATATTGTCGTCGACCCGGTGATGGTGGCGACCAGCGGCTCGCGGCTGCTTCTGCCGGACGCGGTCGGCACTCTGCAGGAAAAGCTGCTTCCCCTGGCGACCGTGACGACGCCCAATGTCCCGGAGGCGGAGATTCTGGCCGGGATGGAGATCCACACGGAGGCGGATATGGAAGAGGCGGCGAAGCGCATTTTTGAGAGCTATCGCTGCGCGGTTCTGGTAAAGGGCGGCCATCACGTCAACGACGCCAACGACCTTCTGTATTCCGGGGACGGCATGCGCTGGTTTGCCGGAAAGCGGATTGACAATCCCAATACCCATGGCACCGGCTGTACGCTCTCAAGCGCGATCGCGGCCAATCTGGCCAAGGGCTATGGTCTGGAGGAGGCCGTAAGGAAGGCCAAGGATTACATCTCTGGCGCCCTGGCGGCCATGCTTGATTTGGGGCAGGGAAGCGGTCCGATGAACCATGCCTTTGATCTGGGAGGTGAGTTCGCAAAATGAGCCAGAGCGTCCTGATTATGGTCGTGTTTACCGTATTGTATTTTGCCATTACCATTTTCCTGACCCGGGGCGTGCGTCTGGGCGCGAAGGAGGTCTGCCTCTGCGGACTTACGATCGCGCTGACGATGATTCTGGAATCAATCCGGATTCCGCTCCCGACGGGATCAAGTCTCACGTTTGTAGCCATGCTGCCGCGTATGCTTCTGGCGGTGATCTGCGATCCCCGCATGACCTTTCTGTCCGGGTGGGTCTGCGGGATTCTGGTTATGTTTCTCGTGCCCGGCTGGTATCTGGTTCACTGGGGACAGTTTTTTGTCGAGCACATGGTCTGCTTTTCCTGTTATGGCTATACGGGAATTCTCGGCTCTGATAAGCGCTGGAAGATTCTCGGCGGGATTATCATCGCCTCGCTTCTGACTGTCTGCGGACACACCTTAAGCGGCGTGGTATTCTTCTCGCAGAATGCCTGGGTTGGCTGGGGCGCGTGGGGCTACAGCATCGCCTACAATTTCAGTGAGTATATTCCGGAATGCATCCTGGCGGGGATCATTCTGATGATTATGCCCTTAGACGTGCTGAAAAAAGCGGTCGGAAAGGAGCGCGTATGAGCTTTACCGAGGATTGTATCCGGGACAGCCTGCCGATCTGGGAGGAATGCCTGAACACCCCGTTTTTGCGGGAGCTGGAGGCGGGAACGCTGAGTGAGGACGCCTTCCTGGGCTATATCGTAGACGACAGCCTCTATCTGCGGGAGTATGCCAAGGTCTTTGCCTGGGGAATGTTAAAGGCGAAGAACATGAAGGATATCCGCGCCTGCTATTCGATGATTTCCTTTTCTAATGAGGAGGAGGACGCCACGCGCCTTTCCTATCTGCGGAAATGGGGGCTGACGGACGACGAGGTCCAGAAGCTGCCGCAGCGCCCGGAAAACCGTGCCTACACGGAATTTATGATTGCGTCGGCCCGCGACGGAGAGGGGATGGCCGAGTGCATGATGGCCTGCCTGCCCTGTATGATCAGCTATTGCTGGATCTTCCGGAAGCTGTTTGCGCGTACTCCGGGAATCCGGGACACGCCGTTTGGCCCGCTGGTGGGCGACTATACGAACGAAGGCTATGACGAGGCCTGTCGGAAGTGGATCAATTATACAGATGAGATCTGCGCCGACATGGGGAAAGAGAAGAAGAGCCGCCTGATGGAAATTTTCCGCCAGTGCTCACGCCACGAGCTATGCTTCTGGCAGATGAGCGGGAAGCCGCGGACGGATCTTTCGGTAAATTCTGCGCCGTCGGTCTGAAAAAAGAAATTGACAAAAGCAAAAGAAGAGATTACAATGGTACCAGTTGAATAAAAGAAACCGTTGAAGCGGAGATAAAAACTTGTCGTGCATTTACAGAGAGACGGGATGCTGAGAACCGTTATTACGCAGCCTGTTAAATGGACCGCGGAGGGCGCAGTCAAAGGCTTTTTTGAGAGCCGAGTATTCTGCGACGTGAGGGCATACGTCAGTTGCCGGGAATATGTTGGTATTCCGCAAAGAGCATCGACAGCCGGACGAGAGCTCCGGGTGTGGTGAAGCAAGGTGGCACCGCGGGCTGAGAAAATCAGAGGACCCGTCCTTGGCAGAACGAATGAAACGATTCGTTCTGTCAGGGGCGGGCTTTTTGTTTGCCATAGCATACGGAAGGAGAGACGGTTATGATGACATTGGAGCAGGTGAAGGAGCTGGCGGCAAAGGACAGCTACGGGCGGATTCCGCTGGCCAGGGAAATCTATTCCGATATCCGCACGCCGATTGAGGTGCTGCGGGTGTTAAAGCAGGTCAGCCGACACTGCTATATGCTGGAAAGCGCGGAGGAGGTTCAGCACTGGGGACGCTACACGTTTCTGGGCTTTGATCCGGTGCTGGAGCTGAGCTGCATCGACGGGACGCTCCGGATTCGCGGCGCGGTTACGATGGAGCAGAAGGTGGATCATCCGGGGGAGGCGATTCGCAGCATCCTCAGAGAGAACCGAAGCCCCAGGCTTGAGAATCTCCCGACCTTTACCGGCGGTCTGGTGGGGTATTTCGCATATGATTACATCAAGTATGCGGAGCCGACGCTGAAGCTGGGCGAGGCGGATGAAGACTCCTTTAAGGATGTGGATCTGATGCTGTTTGACAAGGTGATCGCTTTTGACAATTATCGGCAGAAGATCATTCTGATCGTCAATATGAAGACGGACGCCCTGGAGGAGGAGTATCACAAGGCAGAGCTGGAGCTGGACCGCCTGGCGTATCTGATCCGCCATGGCACACCGGCGCCGGAGAGGCCGTTAAAGCTGTCCGGCGATTTCCAGCCCAGGTTTTCCAGAGAAGAATACTGTGCGATGGTCGAAAAGGGGAAGCATTATATCCGGGAGGGAGATATTTTCCAGGTCGTTCTCTCCAACTGTCTGCAGGCCGATATGGAGGGCAGCCTGTTAGACGCCTACCGGGTGCTTCGCACGACGAATCCTTCGCCGTACATGTTTTATTTTTCCAGCGACGACATTGAGATCGCGGGAGCTTCCCCGGAGACGCTGGTGAGACTGGAGGACGGAAAGCTCTTCACCTTCCCGCTCGCTGGCACGAGACCCAGAGGGAAGACCTGGGAGGAGGATCAGAGGCTGGAAAAGGAGCTCCTGGCGGATGAGAAGGAGCGGGCGGAGCACAATATGCTGGTGGATCTGGGCAGAAATGACATCGGAAGGATCAGCAGAATCGGCAGCGTGAAGGTGGAGAAGTACATGGAGATCGAGCGCTATTCGCATGTCATGCATATCGGCTCTACGGTCAGCGGCGAGATCCGCGAGGATATGGATGCGGTGGACGCGGTGGATTCGATTCTTCCGGCGGGGACGCTTTCCGGGGCGCCGAAGCTTCGCGCCTGTGAGATCATCCAGGAGCTGGAGGGCGGCAGACGGGGGATCTACGGCGGCGCCATCGGTTATCTGGATTTTTCCGGAAATCTGGACACCTGCATCGCGATCCGCATCGACTATGCAAAGAAGGGAAAGCTGTACGCGCGTTCCGGAGCCGGGATTGTGGCGGACAGCGTGCCGGAGACGGAGCATCAGGAATGCCTGAATAAGATCCGCGCGGTGGTGCAGGCGGTAGAAAAGGCGGCAGCCGGAATGGAGGAGTGAGTATGATCGTTCTGATTGACAATTATGACAGCTTTTCCTACAACCTTTATCAGCTTGTGGGGAGCATGGAGCCGGACGTCCGGGTGTTCCGGAACGACCGGATTACGGTAGAGGAGATCGCGGCGCTTGAGCCTGAGGCGATCATTCTGTCACCGGGACCGGGGAGGCCGGAGGACGCGGGGATCTGTATTGAGACGGTGAAAAAGCTGGGAGACCGGATCCCGATCCTTGGGGTCTGCCTGGGACATCAGTCCATCTGTATGGCGTATGGGGCGACGATCACCTATGCGAAGCAGCTGATGCACGGAAAGGTATCGGAGGCGGCTGTCGATCCGGACAGCGTGCTGTTTTGCGGGAGGAAGGATGGCGTCACGGTGGGGCGTTATCATTCGCTGGCGGCGGATGAGAAGACGATGCCCTCCTGTCTGAGAGTGACCGCGTGGACGGCAGATCACGAGGTGATGGCGGTGGAGCATGAGAATGGACTGGTGTTCGGACTGCAGTTTCATCCGGAGTCGATTCTGACGCCGGACGGGCCGCAGATCATGGCTCATTTCCTGGAGATGGTCCGGGCGCGCAGAGGAAACAGGGAAGCTTAAAAACAGAAAACAGAATGAAAATCAAGAAAAGGAGAAGAAGAACATGATAAAGGAAGCAATTTTAAAGGTAAACAGCAAGCAGAATCTGACCTATGAGGAAGCCGAGCAGACCATGTATGAGATCATGAGGGGCGAGGCGTCGCCGGTGCAGGTCAGCTCCTATCTCACGGCGCTTGCCATGAAGGGGGAGACGGTCGAGGAAATCACCGCTTCCGCATCGGCCATGCGGGCAGTCGGCATGAGGCTGGAGCACGACATGGATGTGCTGGAGATCGTGGGAACCGGCGGCGACCATTCCAACACGTTTAATATTTCCACCACGGCTTCCATGGTCATCGCCTGCTCCGGCGTCTATGTGGCAAAGCACGGAAACCGCGGCGCTTCGAGCAAGTGCGGCGCGGCGGATGTCCTGGAGGCGCTGGGAGCCAATATTATGATTTCTCCGGAGAGAAGCACGCAGATTCTCAATGAGATCGGCATCTGCTTCCTTCACGCACAGAAGTACCACACGGCGATGCGTTTTGTGGGTCCGGTCCGCAAGGAGCTGGGCATCCGCACGATTTTCAATATCCTCGGACCGCTGGCGAATCCGGCGGCGGCGAGCATGGAGCTGATGGGCGTCTTTGACGGAGAGGTGGTCGAGCCGCTGGCCCACGTGCTGGCGAATCTTGGCGTAACGCGCGCGCTGGTCGTCTACGGAGAGGACAGGATGGATGAGATTTCCGCGAGCGCGCCGACAAAGGTCTGTGAGGTGAATCACGGAAGCTTCTCCACCTACGAGATCACGCCGGAGCAGTTCGGGCTCACCCGCTGTAAGAAGGAGGAGCTCGTCGGAGGAACTCCGGAGGAGAATGCGAAGATCACGATGGCGATCTTAAGCGGCGAGGAGCAGGGGGCGAAGCGCACGGCAGTCCTTTTAAACGCCGGAGCCGCGATCTATCTGGGCGGCAAGGCGGCCTCCATTGCCGACGGCATTGAGATGGCAAAGGAGATCATTGACTCTGGCCGGGCAAAGGCAAAGCTGGAGAAATTTATCGAGCTGACAAACGCGGAGGAATAGGCGATGATTCTGGATGAGATAGCGGAGCGCACGCGCATGCGTGTGCGCCTGGAAAAGGAGAAGCTGCCGGCTGCCGAGGTGCGCAGGATGGCGGAGCGTCTTCCGACCGATACCGGATTTCCCTTTGAAGCCGCGCTTCGCGCGCCGGGGCTGTCCTTTATCTGCGAGGTAAAGAAGGCCTCTCCCTCGAAGGGGCTGATCGCGCCGGACTTTCCCTACCTGGATATTGCCAGGGAATATGAGGCGGCGGGAGCGTCGGCCGTCTCTGTCCTGACAGAGCCGTATGACTTTCAGGGAAGCGACCGGTATCTGAAGGAAATCACGGATGTGATCTCCATACCGGCGATCCGCAAGGATTTCACGGTGGACAGCTATATGATCGACCAGGCGAAGGTCTTAGGCGCTTCAGCCGTTCTGCTGATCTGCGCGATCCTGGATGACGGGGAGCTTTCGGAATATCTGGCGCAGGCGCATGAGCTGGGGCTGTCCGCCCTGGTGGAGGCGCACGACGAGCATGAGGTGGAGCGGGCGCTGGCGACCGGCGCGCATATCATTGGCGTGAACAACCGCGACCTGCGGAATTTCCAGGTGGATGTGAATAATTCGGTTCGTCTGCGCGCGATGGTGCCCAGGTCGATCGCTTTTGTCTCGGAGAGCGGCATCCGCAATGCGGCGGACACGAAGCGTCTCTACGAAAACGGGACAGACGCGGTGCTGATCGGCGAGACGCTCATGCGAAGCAGCGACAAGAAGGCGATGTTAGACGAGCTGAGAGGGTAATGGGAAATACGGAACATGAACTGCGACGCCAAAAAGGGGAAGGTGTAAGATGACAAAGCTGAAAATCTGCGGTTTGAAGCGCAGGGAGGATATTGAGGCGGTGAATTGCGATCGGCCGGATTATATCGGCTTTCTCTTTGCGAAGAGCAAAAGGCAGGTGACAGAGGAGCAGGCGGTAGAGCTTTCGGCTTTCCTGGATCCCTCTATCACGCCGGTCGGCGTATTTGTCGACGAGGATCCGGATCGCATCTGCCGTATCGTCCGCGCCGGGACTATCCGCGCCGTGCAGCTTCACGGCGCGGAGACGCCGGAATATGTGTCTGCGCTGAAAGGTCGGCTGGAGGAATATGGAGAGATTCCGCTGATCAAGGCCGTGCGTATGGAGCCGGGGGTGGAGCTTGGGTGCTGGCAGGAGAGCGCGGCAGATTTTCTTCTCCTTGACAAGGGCGCTGGCGGAACCGGGGAGGTCTTCGCCCACAGTCTGCTGGATGAGGTGGGGGAGCTTGCCAGGCCCTGGTTTCTCGCCGGCGGCATGAGTCCGGAGACGGCGCCGGAGGCCATCCGTCGCTTTCATCCATACGCGGTGGATGTGAGCAGCGGAGTCGAGACTGACGGCTGGAAGGATCCGCAGAAAATCCGGAGGATGGTGGATGCTGTGAGGGGGGATGGAAGAAGGATAGACGAGGAGGAAGCTATGATTACCTATTGTGTGTTTGATCTCGACGGGACGCTTCTGAACACGCTGCATGCGCTGCAGACGTCGGTGAATCTGACGCTGGAACAGTTTGGATATGAGCCGCTTGAGAAGGAGCTGATCAAGAAATATGTCGGCGACGGCTATAAGAAGCTGATGGAACGGGCTCTGCGCCACAGCGGCGACGAGGCGCTGGTGCATTATGAGGAGAGCCTGAAGCTCTACATGAATTTCTTTTCTCAGCATTCCATGGATGGAGTAAAGCCCTACGACGGGATCCCGGAGCTTCTTTCTGAGCTTAAGAGGAGGGGCATTCGGATCACTGTCTTTTCCAACAAGCCGGATGCGCAGGCCGTCTCGAATATTGAGACAGTATTCGGCAGGGGATATTTTGATCTCATCGCCGGTGAGAAGGAAGGAGTGCCGAGAAAGCCCGATCCGGCGGGCGTATTCCGCATCCTGGATGTGCTGGGCGAGAAGCCGGAGCAGGGTCTTTATTTCGGGGATACGAATACCGACATGAAAACCGGTCTGGCGGCGGGCCTTACGACGGTCGGGGTCTGCTGGGGATTCCGGGACAGAGAGGAGCTGGAATCCTTCCATCCGCAGTATGTGATCGACCGGCCCGCTGAGGTGTTTGAAAAAATTATAGGATAAAACGAAGGAACCTGTCACCGACAGCTTCCTTCATATGCTGAGGAAAACGACAAAGACGCCATACAGACAAGAGTCTGGGAACGGCGTCTTTTTGCGTGTCGCCTATCCGTTCAGCTCCCCGATCCTGGATATGGCGACGTAGATGTGCGAGATTTTGTACCAGGTGGCAAAGTCGGTATCCCCGGTCTGAGGCAGGCCGAAGACGGACTGAAACTGCCGGACCGAGCGGGCGGTTCCTTCTCCGTAAATCCCGTCGGCTGCGACGCGGGGGATCGCGGTGTAGACCGTGGCGATGACGTCCAGCTGTTCCTGCATTTGAGAGACCTTCTGCCCGGATGCGCCGACGGAGAGCGTGTATCCGGGCCAGGACGCCGCAATGCCGGAGATTTCCTCCGCGGTGTTGATATACATGCTGTCTCCGTAATAGCGGCGCAGGATCGCGATCGCGCTGTAGCCCTGCTCGCCCAGCGAGCAGGAGCCCCACTGGGTCATCCAGCCCCGGTCGAGGCACTGCACCTGTCTGCCGTCGCAGTATTGGGTCAGGATGGGCTGTTTGACGTCCGGCCGCGAGAGATAATTGTCGAAAATTTCATCGACGATGACGGAGATGCTGTCATAGATGTTTCTGCCGTAGATCCATTTCTGGTCAAATGCGGTGGAGGAGGTGACGGTAAAGTCATATCCCCGGTTGCGGTAGTGTTCGGTATAGACGCGGTTTAAGGTAAAGCTCATGATGGCAAGGATGTTGGCGGTGATGGAGCTCTGCGGCCAGGTGGCGTAGATTTCGCTGGAGGCCACGTTTTTGATATAATCGCGGTAGGGGACGTAATAGTCCTTGGCAGTGCGGTCGGTGGGAGCCCCGTCGTGGACGACGATCGTTTGCGGGATGACGACGCGGCTTAAGACGATCCGGCCGCTTTCCCCGACCGGCTGCACCTCCGTCTCGGCAATTTTGGGCGGATAATAGCCGTAAAGGGTGTGCTCCGGAATCTGAATGACGGAGGCTTCCTCAGACGCACTGCTTTCCGGCTCCATGCGGACGGGCTGGATGGCGGTGGTTTCCGCGAGAATCTCCGTGCCGTCGACGCGGATGGGCCGGAAGCCGGGTGCAGTCACGGAGAGGGAATAGTCGGCGTAGGGCTGAGGGCTGTCGGGCGAGAGGCTGTATTCCTCCGGGGGCGCTTCCAGCGCAATCTCATCGGTCTGACCGGACTGGTCGGTGGAAGCCTGCTCGACGATTTCTCCGGCGGCGTCGCCGCGAAAGACGGAGACCCGCGCGTCCGGGATCGGGAAATTGTTTTCCGCATTTACGACGTCAACCATGAGATAGCCCCTGGCGGAAAGGGCGGCAGCCATCGCGGATATGTTTTTTATCATAGCATCCTCGGTTTCAATGCTTATCATTGTTATCTGTATGCGTTTTCGTGAATAAATATGAGCGTTGAATTTTTGTCACATGTCACACCCATGCCACGCACTGCGCTGCGTGGCATGGGGCAGATATACAGCGAGGACGAAGCGGCGTCCACCTCGTCGCAGACGACTCTAAATGTGGACGCCGCCGTTACGGGTCACATGTCAGTTGGCTGGCATGTGACCCGTAACGAATTTTCAGAATATAAAGCGCTGTGGGGGGAATAAGACTTGCTTGAAAAATGCCCTGGAATCATGTATAATTTGCCATAGCATACGGAGGGAGCTGCCAGTGGCAGCTCCCGCAGTGGGTGGGATTTAGAGGCAGTCGGGGACAACAGAGAAGAAAGGATAGGTACCCTGCAAATGAAAGCATTTCTCATACTGGAGGACGGGACGGTGTTTGAGGGCAGACGCATCGGCTCCGCCAGGGAAGTCATCAGTGAAATTGTATTCAACACATCCATGACCGGTTACCTGGAGGTCCTGACTGATCCGTCCTACGCGGGACAGGCAGTTGTGATGACGTATCCTCTGATTGGCAATTACGGGATCTGTTATGAGGATATGGAGTCGGAGAGGCCGTGGCCGGACGGCTATATTGTCCGTGAATTATCCAGGACCCCCAGCAATTTCCGAAGTGTAGATACGATTCAGAATTTTCTTGAGACATATGACATTCCCGGTATCTGCGGGATCGATACACGGGCTCTCACCAAAATATTAAGAGAAAAAGGCACGATGAACGGCATGATCACGACGAAGAGGTACGAGGATCTTGCCGATCCGATTGCGCGCATGAATGCATATCGGGTCAAAGGCGTGGTGAAGGCCACCTCCTGCCGGGAGAAATCTGTGCTGCACCCGGCGGCATCCTTTGAGAAGCCGGTGAAGCGGGTTGCGCTTCTGGATCTGGGAGCGAAGCGCAACATTGCCCGTTCCCTGGCGGAGCGCGGCTGTGAGGTGACGATCTATCCGTGCGATACGCCTGCGGAGGAGATCCTGGGAAGCAGGCCGGACGGCATCATGCTCTCGAACGGCCCTGGCGATCCCAAGGAGAATGTGGAGATCATCCGGGAGATCCGTAAGCTTTATGAGTCAGACGTGCCGATTTTTGCGATCTGCCTGGGGCATCAGCTGATGGCGCTGGCGACCGGCGCGGATACCTTCAAATTAAAATATGGCCATCGGGGCGGAAACCATCCGGTGAAGGATCTTGAAACCGGGCGGGTCTATATCTCCTCTCAGAATCACGGCTATGCGGTGGATATGGAGAGTCTGGATCCGAAGGTTGCGGAGCCTGCGTTCATCAATGTCAACGACGGCACGAACGAGGGCCTGCGCTATCTGGGAAAGCGCATTTTTACCGTGCAGTACCATCCGGAGGCCTGTCCCGGACCCAGGGATTCCGCGTATCTGTTTGACCGCTTTATTCGAATGATGGGAGGGGAATGACATGCCGAAGATTCCGGAGATTAAAAAGGTCCTGATGCTTGGCTCCGGCCCGATTGTCATCGGGCAGGCCGCCGAGTTTGACTATGCGGGCACGCAGGCCTGCCGGGCGTTGAAGGAGGAGGGCATTGAGGTTGTCCTGCTGAATTCCAATCCGGCGACGATCATGACGGATAAGGATATTGCCGACCGGGTTTATATCGAGCCGCTGACTCTGGAGGTTGTGGAGCAGCTGATTAAGAAGGAGAAGCCGGACAGCGTGCTGCCGACCCAGGGCGGCCAGGCGGGTCTGAATCTGGCCATGGAGCTGGAGGAGGCGGGTTTCTTAAAGGAAAACAACGTTCGCCTGATCGGTACGACGGCGCTGACGATCAAGAAAGCAGAGGACCGGGAGCTTTTCAAGGAGACGATGGAGAAGATCGGCGAGCCGGTCGCGCCGTCGGACATCGTGGAGGATGTGGAGTCCGGCCTGCGGATTGCGGCACAGATCGGATATCCGGTCGTGCTCCGTCCGGCGTACACGCTCGGCGGAAGCGGCGGCGGCATCGCGGAAAATCCGGAGCAGTGCCGGGAAATCCTGGAGAACGGCCTGCGCCTCTCCCGTGTGGGTCAGGTGCTGGTGGAGCGCTGCATTGCCGGCTGGAAGGAGATCGAGTATGAGGTGATGCGGGACGGCGCGGGCAATGTTATCACCGTCTGCAACATGGAGAACATTGATCCGGTCGGCGTCCACACCGGAGACAGCATCGTGGTCGCCCCGTCTCAGACACTGGGCGACAAGGAATACCAGATGCTGCGTTCCTCAGCGTTAAATATCATCACGGAGCTGGGCATCACCGGCGGCTGCAACGTGCAGTACGCGCTGAATCCCACGAGCTTTGAGTACTGTGTGATTGAGGTAAACCCGCGAGTCAGCCGTTCCTCGGCGCTGGCTTCCAAGGCGACCGGATACCCGATCGCGAAGGTGGCGGCCAAGATTGCGCTGGGCTATACGTTAGACGAGATCAAAAACGCGGTGACGAAGAAGACCTACGCGAGCTTTGAGCCGATGCTGGATTACTGTGTGGTAAAGATGCCGCGTCTTCCGTTTGATAAATTCATCAGTGCGAAGCGGACGCTGGGGACGCAGATGAAGGCGACCGGCGAGGTCATGAGCATCTGCACGAATTTTGAGGGAGCCCTGATGAAGGCGATCCGCTCCCTGGAGCAGCATGTGGACTGCCTCCGCTCCTATGATTTCACCGCGCTCGATGAGAGGGCGCTGCTCAAGCAGCTGGCGCAGGTAGACGACCGCCGGATCTGGGTGATCGCCGAGGCTCTGCGCCGGGGGATTTCCTATCAGACGATTTACGATATCACGAAGATTGATCCGTGGTTTGTTGATAAGATTCAGATTCTGGTCGATATGGAGGATGCGCTGGAGAAGGGGCCGCTCACGGCGGAGCTTCTGAAGGAGGCGAAGCGGCTGGAGTTCCCGGACAATGTGATTGCCAGACTGACCGGTATCCCGGAGACGGAAATCCGCGGGATGCGCCATGAAAATGGCATCCGGGCGGCTTACAAGATGGTGGATACCTGCGCGGCTGAATTCGCGGCTGAGACGCCATATTATTATTCCTGCTTCGACGGGGAAAATGAGGCCGAGGAGACGCATGACCGCAAGAAGGTTCTGGTGCTTGGCTCCGGCCCGATCCGCATCGGACAGGGGATCGAATTTGATTTCTGTTCGGTTCACAGTACCTGGGCGTTTTCAAACGAAGGCTATGAGACGATTATTGTCAACAACAATCCGGAGACGGTCAGCACGGACTTCGACATCGCGGATAAGCTGTATTTCGAGCCGCTGACGCCGGAGGATGTGGAGAGCATTGTCGACATCGAGAAGCCGGATGGCGCAGTCGTCCAGTTTGGCGGACAGACGGCCATTAAGCTGACAGAATCTCTGATGAAGATGGGCGTGCCGATCCTGGGCACGGCGGCGGAGGACGTCGACGCGGCGGAGGATCGGGAGCTTTTTGACGAGATCCTGGAGAAATGCAGAATCCCGAGGCCGGCGGGACATACGGTATTTACCGCAGAGGAGGCAAAGCGGGCGGCGAATGAGCTGGGCTATCCGGTTCTGGTACGCCCCTCCTATGTGCTCGGCGGCCAGGGTATGCAGATCTGCATCAATGACCATGATATTGATGAGTTCATCGGGATCATCAACCAGATAGCGCAGGATCACCCGATTCTGGTCGACAAGTACGTGGTCGGCAAGGAGATTGAGGTTGACGCGGTCTGCGACGGAGAGGATATCCTGATTCCGGGTATCATGGAGCACATCGAGCGGACGGGCATTCACTCCGGAGACAGCATTTCCGTCTATCCGGCGCCGAGCATCGGGCCGGATATCGAGGCGGTGCTGGTGGATTATACTGAGAAGCTGGCGCGGGCGCTCCATGTGAAGGGCATGATCAATATTCAGTTCATCGTTGCCGGGAAGGACGTCTATATCATTGAGGTGAATCCGCGTTCGTCCCGTACCGTTCCCTATATCAGCAAGGTGACGGGGATTCCGATCGTTCCGTTGGCGACACAGGTGATCTGCGGGCATACGTTGAAGGAGCTGGGCTATCAGCCGGGGCTTCAGAAGAAGGCGGATTACATTGCCATCAAGATGCCGGTCTTCTCGTTTGAGAAGATCCGCGGCGCGGATATCAGCCTGGGGCCGGAGATGAAGTCGACCGGCGAGTGCCTGGGGATCGCGAAGACCTTTAACGAGGCGCTGTATAAGGCCTTTGAGGGCGCGGGGATCAAGCTCCCGAAGCACAGGAACATGATTATCTCGGTCCGCAGGGAGGAGCAGGAGGATGTGGTGGAGATCGCCCGCCGCTTCCAGAATGTCGGATATAAGATTTTTGCGACCCGCGGTACCGCCCGGACGCTGAACGCGCACGGGGTGAAGGCGCTGACGATCCGCAAGGTGGAGCAGGAGTCGCCGAACATCCTGGATCTGATTCTGGGACATGAGATCGATCTGGTCATCGATATCCCGCATCAGGGGGCGGAGCACAGCCATGACGGCTTTGTCATCCGCCGCAACGCGATCGAGACCGGCGTTCATGTGCTCACGAGCCTTGATACCGCCGGAGCGCTGGCGACCAGTCTGGAAAATCGCGCGAAGGAGCTGACGCTCATTGATATCGCGACGGTGAAAAATGTATAAAAATTGGAGGAGTTTGAGATGAGTGAGAATTGTACGCCCTCACAGTGCGCGAGCTGCGGCGAGAACTGCCCGAGCCGTATGGCGCCGCAGAGCATGATTGAGAAGCTTGCAGGTGGCTGCCGCGTGGGAAAGGTCATCGGCGTGGTCAGCGGAAAAGGAGGCGTCGGCAAGTCACTGGTCACCTCTTTGCTGGCGGTAAAAATGAACAGCAGAGGGAAGCGGACGGCGATCCTGGACGGAGATATCACCGGCCCTTCCATTCCGAAATCCTTTGGACTGGGGATTGATGGCCTTACGGTCTCCGCGGACAATCTGATGGTGCCGGCGACGACGGCGACCGGAATTCAGATCATATCGTCGAATCTGCTTCTGGATCACGAGACGGATCCGGTCATCTGGAGAGGACCGGTCCTTGCGGGCGTGGTCAAGCAGTTCTGGAATCAGACGCTCTGGAAGGATATCGACTACATGTTCGTGGACATGCCGCCGGGTACGGGAGATGTGCCGTTAACGGTATTTCAGTCGCTTCCGGTGGATGGGATTATCATCGTAACCTCTCCGCAGGAGCTGGTATCCATGATTGTGGAGAAGGCTGTGAATATGGCGCGGAAGATGGATATTCCGATCATCGGCATCGTGGAGAATATGAGCTATGTGACCTGCCCGTGCTGCGGACAGAAGATCACGGTCTTTGGAGAGAGCCATATTGATGAGACGGCTGCTTCGTTTGGCATTCCGGTGCTGGCGAAAATCCCCATGGATCCGAAGATTGCGGAGCATGTGGACGAGGGCACGGTCGAGTATCTGGATGTGGACTGGCTGGATGCCGCCGCAGACCGGATCGCCGCAGACCAGGAGCAGTGAAAGGTCGGCAGACCGGAGGCGGCGAAGCGGAAAGGCTGATGTGCCGGTTTTTGTGATCTGACTGGTTCGCGTAGTAAGGCCGGTTTGTGCGGTCAGTAGAGATAGGTAGACAGGGTTTCGGTAATCCGGAACCCTGTTTTTTTGTAGAGTGCTATGGCGGCGAGATTGTCGTCGGATACGTGCAGAAGGATCCTGCGGACGCCCTCGGAGGCCAGCACGGAAAACAGGAAGGTCAGGAGGGCGGTCGCAAAGCCTTTTTGGCGAAAGGGTTCGCAGACCTCGACGTGATGAAGGCAGACGCAGGCCTCTCCAACAGGGGTGGTCTGACAGGAGGCGATGGGGACGGTCTGACAGGAGGCGGTCGGGGCGGATGCGTCGCAGGCAGATGTCAGCTTCCAGGTTCTGTCATGCGTGTTGCTTTCAGATTTATCGTGGCATGCATAAGAAGCGGGCGGCGGCAACTCCTTTTCCATCTGGTGCTCCGTGGAGAGCTTTTCGGCGGAAATCGCGTGCAGGGTGGCCAGCGTGTCCGGCATCTGTCCGGCAAAAAAAAGAATGTCCCTGTCTTCGGCCTCCTTCTCCGCCTGTTCCAGAAGCGCCAGAAAGCAGCCGGGCTGGCGGGATGCGGGGCGGGTAAAGGCGCAGCACTCTACCGTGTCGTCGTCAAGCGGGATCAGCGTGCAGACTGCCTTTAAAACGGAATTATTCCCGGAATACAGCAGCCAGTGGATTTGGCCGGGCGTATCAAGCGGATATTCGCTGCGCGAGCCATCATGACGGGCGCATTGCGTGACCAGATCCCGGATCTGGCGCAGCTGGCGGTCGGAGAGAGCTTCGGTACGGATGATAGCATCGGAATGCATGAGGGCAAATTCCTTTCTTTTCATTACTAAACCTGTCGGCGGATACAGACACTCCTATTATACCTGAAAACGGACGGAGGGCAAACGGATTATTTTATCTTGGTAAGAATTGGTCGCTTATTGGATGGATTGGCTGATAGTGTTTCGTCATAGTTCCGCCTGAAAAATGTAAAAATTCATTGAATTTCCGCCTGAAAAATGCTATCCTGTGTAACAGAAGGCGAAGAAGGAGGCATCTGGTTTTATGGAACGGCTGCTTATGAAACAGCTCGTGAGCTGGAAGGAGAAAAAAAACAGGAAGCCATTAATCATCCGCGGAGCCAGACAGGTGGGAAAGACGTGGATCATGAAGGAATTTGGCAGGCGGTATTTTGAACATGCTGTCTACATCAGCTTTGATAATAACGAACGTATGCAGAATGTATTTTCTATGGATTTTGATATCCATCGGATTCTTTCCGCACTGAAAGTCGAGAGCAGGATGGAGATTAACGCGGATAATACGCTGCTGATTTTTGATGAAATCCAGGAAGTTCCAAAGGCATTGACCGCGTTAAAGTATTTTTATGAAAATACTCCGGAATACGCGATCATTGCGGCAGGTTCTCTGCTGGGAGTAGCGCTTCATGAGGGAACCTCCTTTCCCGTGGGAAAAGTGGACTTCCTCAGTCTCTATCCCATGAATTTCAGGGAGTTTCTACTGGCGGCAGGCGAGGAGCGCCTGGCTGCGTTGCTGGAAGATAACGACTATGAAATGCTTGCGGCTTTTTCCACGAAGTATGCGGATCTGCTGAAGAAGTATTATTATGTCGGGGGAATGCCGGAGGCTATCAATACTTATCTGGAGAACGATAATCTTTATGAGGTGCAGACGGTACAAAGGCAGCTTCTGGCCTATTATGCCAATGATTTTTCGAAGCATGCTCCGACCGGGACGGTTCCGCGTATTCAGATGGTATGGAACTCTATCCCGATGCAGCTTACGAAGGAAAATAAGAAATTTATATATGGTCTGATTCGGGAAGGCGCGCGGGCAAAGGATTTTGAACTGGCGATTCAGTGGCTGCTGGACTGTAGACTCATTCATAAGGGATATCGCGTCAGCAAGCCCGGGATGCCTTTGATTTCTTACATGGAAATGAATATTTTTAAGCTGTATTTTCTGGATGTGGGTCTTTTATCGGCGCTATGCGGTCTTGACGCGAGGACTCTGCTGGAGGGGAGTCAGCTGTTTACAGAATTTAAAGGAGCGTTGACGGAACAGTTTGTGGCACAGGAACTGGTTGCCGCAGGTATGAGTCTGTACTATTATGCAACGGAAAACTCCTCTGGAGAGATCGACTTTGTTGTGCAGCAGAAGGGGCATATTATACCGATCGAAGTCAAGGCGGAGGAAAATCTGCGGGCAAAGAGTCTGAAAAGCTATTGTGAGAAATACAGGCCTGAAATCGCGATTCGCTCTTCTCTGTCGGACTATCGGGAGCAGGACTGGATGGTCAATGTCCCGCTGTATGCGCTTGTAGAGTATCTGAGGAGTATTGTTTGACAGTCTCGAATACCTCCTCATACGTTACCGAGGCGAAGGAAAGGCGGCTGACGCCGAGCTGTTTTGACAATTATATCCTTCGGCAGCTCTACAATATATCGCTTCGCCTGCTGGAAAGGCGTCAGAAATGTCCCGTCAGATTGCCTGATGGGCTTTTTTAAGTCCTTGCCCAGACCCTTTTGCTCGATCATCACCCTGGTGGACGGGATCATGCCGTCGATAAAGCTGGTGTGGTCGAGATGTACCTGTTCTTCAAAAACAATAAAGTGCGTCGGGCTTTCCACGCCGTACACACTTTGCAGTAGCTCCAGCCAGAATGACTGGCTTTCGCCTTTTTCGTAGCCATGGCCTTTCCAGTGTTCGGCAAAGGCTTTTGCAGCGGTTTTTTGTTTTGTATCTGTCATAAGCGGTTCCCTCATGCCCCGGAATTTTCACTGTTTATGATACCACGGATGTCTCCAGCATCTCACCTTCTCTGGAAAAAACAGCTGCCTTTGTCGGTCTGTTCAGGTTCAACACGCGATAACCCAAATCACATTTTGTAAAAGCA
>JAJQCO010000207.1 GCA_021202655.1 Clostridiales bacterium
ACGCGGCCGCTGCAGCGCAAACGGCGCAAGGAACTGGAAGAGTTAGGGTTTCCGGTGTTTTGCGTAGACCGAATGGAGCAGATACAGCCTGTGATCGAAGCATTGAAGAGGTGGAACCCCGGCGATCCGATTCCCACCGGTGTCGGCGCACAGATTCCTGAAATCAGGATGAAGGAGCTGCCTGGAGAAAGGGAGGAGGTGATGCCCTTATGATGTTCAGACCACACGAATATCAGATCTTCTGCATTGATTATATCAAGCAGCACAAGGTTTCCGCGTTGTTCCTGGACATGGGTTAGGCCTGGGAAAGACGGTCATAACGCTCACGGCGGTGAAAGACCTGATGCTTGATACTTTCGAGGTGTCAAAGGTGCTGGTCATAGGACCGCTTAGGGTCTGCCGGGACACCTGGCCGGCAGAGGTTGAGAAATGGGATCACCTGAAAGACCTTGATGTGTCGGTGATGGTCGGCTCCCAGAAGGAGAGGGTTGCCGCTCTGAACCACCCAGCCATGGTCTATATCATCAACCGTGAAAATGTGAAATGGCTTGTGGACTACTACGAGAAGAATGGGCTGCGGTTCGATTTCGATATGGTCATCATAGACGAGCTGTCATCCTTCAAAAACTATAAGTCAGAGCGATTCCGCTGGCTGCGGAAAGTCCGTCCGTTCGTGAAGCGGTGGGTGGGCTTGACCGGCACACCGGCTTCCAACGGACTCATGGATCTGTGGAGTGAGATAGGAATCCTGGACGGTGGGGAGCGGCTCGGACGGTTTATCGGCAGATACCGCGAGGCATATTTCAGACCCGGCAGTATGAACCCGCAGACAGGAGTCGTGTTCCAGTATGTCCCCAAGCCGGACGCGGAGGAGCAGATTTACCAGCGTATTTCCGACATCACAGTATCCATGAAGGCACTGGATTATCTGGACATGCCGGAGTGCATCAGTACACAGCACTATGTGGAGATGGATGCACAGGAGAAAGACCTGTACGACACCTTAAAGCGAGACCTTCTGATTCCGCTCAAAGACGGTGACATCGATGCGGCGAATGCGGCGGCACTGACCGGCAAGCTCCTGCAGATGGCAAACGGCGCGGTCTATGACGAGAACGACAGGCCGAGGCGGATACACGACAGGAAACTCGAAATGCTCGAAGACCTGATCGAGTCCGCGAACGGACAGCCGGTACTCATCGCATACTGGTTCAAGCATGATAAGGCGAGAATCACCGAGCATCTGGACAAGCTCAAAATCAAAGTCCGGGATCTGAAATCCTCGGAGGACATCCGGGATTGGAATGCGGGGAATATACCTGTGGCACTGATCCACAGCGCATCGGCAGGGCACGGGTTAAACCTTCAGACCGGCGGCCACATCCTCATCTGGTTTGGGCTGACCTGGTCATTGGAACTGTACCAGCAGACGAACGCAAGGCTCTGGCGGCAGGGGCAGACACAGACCGTCACCATCCACCACATCATCACGAAGGATACCGTGGACGAGGATGTGATGGCAGCTTTGGAGCAGAAGGATATCACACAGGAGAAGCTGATCGATGCCGTGAAAGCACGGCTGTACGGATAGGCAGAGGGAGGATGACATGGCTAGAAAAAGAACACAAAAACAGCCACAGGAAACTTTTTATAACGGTTACCGCTACCGGAGCCGGCTTGACGCAAGATGGGCGGCATTCTTCGATGCCATGCACATCCGCTACGAATATATGCCGCAGGAGTTTGTGCTCCAGGACGGGACAAGGTTTACCCCGAACTTCAAGCTGTATGGTTTTACGGGGCGCGGCTCAGAAGGATCGGATATCCTCTGGGCTGCGGTGACCGAGGCGTTCGACTGGAATGAGGAGAAGGACCACCAGGATTTTTACAAGGACATGTGGCAGTTCTGCCAGGGCAGCACCCACGGCTATATCGTAAATCCGGCTATCGTTCTTCCGCCCTTCCCGGACGAGTTGAACGACTGGTTCAGCAACATGGTTACCACGTTCGCTTACGTGGACGGCGACACCTGCGCCTGCGTCATCGCAAAGAGGGAGGAGGAACCGGATAGCGAGGAGTTTGTGCTGTGCGGGGACGACTGCTGTTATATCGAAGACTGGCAGTTTGAAATGACAGAGGAGGCACTGGAAAAGGCGAGGGGGACGCGGCTGATCCCCTGGGAGGAGATGAAGAAATGGTAAGGACAGCGGAGAATACAAGAGCACAGAAAGAAGACGGCAGGGTGAAAGTAAAGCCCTGCACCAGGGGAACGAAGCTGGGAGAGCTGA
This sequence comes from Clostridiales bacterium, assembly GCA_021202655.1. GTDB lineage: Bacteria > Bacillota > Clostridia > Lachnospirales > Lachnospiraceae > Brotaphodocola. The sequence continues at coordinate 2,289 of JAJQCO010000207.1, forward strand.
AGGATGTTGGCATCGAGCCGTATGAGAATCTGGCAAATGCCATCATAAAGCAGGCAGTGATTGATTATAAGGAGCAGCTTCACGAATTGCTGAAAAACCCGAACAGCAGCAGCGCCATGCATGAGGCACAGCGCCTTGAGCGTTTCTTCCATTCTGATTGGTATACAACCCTTACATCCCTGGACGGTGGACGTCTGATTAACGGGGTACGAATCCTTGTCCGTAAGGAGGCGGCGGAAAAAGAGTGGAAGGAAATCCTCTCGGAGTCAAAGAAGTGCAGGAAGCAGGCAGAAATGCTTAGGAACGGTGGGAAGATGCCGGAGGCAGAGTATACTGCTGAGGATGCGGCTATTCTCGCAAAGAAGCTGGAACAGAAGGCGGATACGCTTAAGGCTGAGGCGGTTGGGAAAAAAGCCGAAGCTGACGAGCTGGAACGACAGGCAATCAAATCGGTCGGATTCCTTGTGAATGAACCGAAGCGGAAAGGAAGGTCATAATGAAGGAAAGAGGTCTTAATAGAGATACGGCGATTGCGGATGGAGTCGCGGGAATGGATTATGTGGAAAGGTATTTCAGGGATGAGGATTTCTATACCGCTGATGAGGCTGCAAAGGCGCTGGCGAAGGGCTATGCTGGTCTGTGTTTATTACGGCACCAGTATAAGAACAGGCTCAACACAAACCATCACTATTCCAAGGATGATGCATATTATCTTATGACGCAGGGAGCGCATGAAGAGACAGCACGGGTACAGACCAGCGGCCCTACAGATGGTGTAGCAAGGGCAGTCGCCAATGTTGACAGCTTTCTTGCACGGCTGAACCGGGAGGCGGACGAGGAGTTCAGGAAATCTGTTATTCAACCCTACTCAAAGATAGCAGAACTCACTGAGATTTTTGAAATCTGCCTGAAACCGATGGAACCTTGGATGTTGGAGGTTGCCAAGATGCGGTATAGATACAGGAGACCGAGAACCAGAATCCAGGATGCCATGGGGAAACCGATGAAAACCAGTCTGGTGGAAAAGGCTGAAAAAGCCATACTGGAAAGATTGACCGTTACCTTGACAGATTATAAAAAATACTGTTTGTCCGGAGGGACGAGCATTCAGGATGAAACCGCAGCGAAGGTAATAGCTGAACATTTGCCGGATTATGTAATAAGCCAGGAGAAAGCAGGGTAAGGGGGGTTCATATGATAGAAAAAATTGGAGCGATGAGAGTCTCAACAAAGACTATGAAGAAAACACAGGCGGCCAAGGTTGGAGCAGAAGAAATACAAAGGACAGCCGATTTCTGTGATGAAACCTGTCAGGCACTATACAGGCTTAAGATATTACGCAGGGATGGCGATGATGAAAAAGAGGACGGAAGGCTTATCGAAATCAGGTATCTGGAGACCAGGAAAGCAAAGGCAGCATATGAATATGAGCGAGAGCTGATTCAAAACGGCATAAACAGGTTACAGGGATGCATTGATGATGACAAAAAAAGGGTGTCTCTGTTCCGATGGCTCGTGGGTATGCTGCCTGAAAAAGAAAAACTGGTGATCACACAGCTATATGGAGAGGATCGTCCCTGGCGCTATGTGTTTGATGAAGATGGAAGACAGCTGGCACAGGGATCAGTCGAATATGGAAAGAACAATGGCCTCGCACTCATGGCTGTGGAGATAGGGAAACGAGATTTATGGGCAGAAATAGAGGCTTTAAAAGGAGAAGATGGTGATTAAGAAGAGCGCATGTGCAAAAGCCTGCGCCTTTTCAATGGAATCGCTGCCAGTAGAGCAAACAGAAAATTTAGTAGAGCGTTTTTAGTAGAGCGAAGTCCGGTTTTAGTAGAGCGTTGGGGGATTTAAAAGAAAATGGGGTTATGCTAAAATTATAATCGCCAGAGGTGGTAGGGACACAAGCAGTCCCACCACTGATGGGTTCTGATTAGCCATTGTGGTTCCTTTCTTGTGTGGAGAGCCGGAGCGGGAGAAATCCTTCTCCGGTTTTTTCATGCCTTTTTTTAGGAATCCGTCTTTCAGATGTAAGACACGATGGCAGAAGGACAAACAGCTGAACCGATAACCATACGCGCAGGAGGTGAATATCGTATGGGAAGAAAGAATAAGAGAAAGCACGAAAAAATAAAGCCAGTTCGTGCAGGAAAATATGTAGGCGGAAACTACGCAAACAACGGCAGAGCCTACACAGATGGCGGCAGATACATGGAGCAGAGCAGGACATACCATCCTGTTGGTGTTCATTCAGCAGATTCGCAGCAATTAGTATCACAGCCTGAGCAGCGTCAGGAGTACAAGCCACGCCCTCGCAGGGGTGACATCTGGTTTGCAAAGCTCGGAAATCACTATGGCACTTCTGTGCAGAGTGGTACACGTCCGGTTCTTGTTATCAGCAATGATACGGCGAACCATTTTTCTTATACGTTCACGGTGCTTCCGATGACTTCCAAGATGAAGCATCCGGAGATGCCGACGCATATCCGCCTGGGAGAAAACGATTGTGTTCAGTGCGGTGAAACGGCATTGCAGGAATCCATGGTGCTGGCGGAGCAGATTGTCCCGCTTGACCGGTCGGCGCTGCTTGAAAAAATCGCATACATTGACGACAAGGAGAAGATGGCAGAGATTGAACAGGCTGTAGGAATCCAGCTTGGTATCCATGTGTGTACGGCGACAGGGTAATCACGGCAGCGGTGTGAGTGCATCAGCTATACAGCGCATGGGATAGTTTACAGGAAAGGAAGTAATCACAAATGGTAGATTTCACAAACATACCGCAGGAGCTAAAGCAGTCCTGCCGGTTCTGCGTGTGGAAGATGGAAAAGGACAGCGGCGGTCGGCTGACGAAGGTTCCTTATAACCCGGCAACGGGCGGTAAGGCGCAGACGAACAACCCGTCCACTTTTTCCGAATTTGCACAGGCAGCATCAGCTTACGCAATTGGCGGCTACCAGGGGATCGGAATCCGTGTCTCCGGGGTAGCCGCTTTTGATATTGACCACTGCATCCGGGAGGACGGCACATTAAACGATGTCGCCACCTCGGTGCTATCTATTTTCAAATCCGCATATGTGGAACGCTCCCCGTCAGGCACAGGCCTCAGAGGATTTTTCCGCATCCTGCCGGATTACGTTTACGACAAGAGGACGTATTACATCAACAATCGGAAGATTGGGCTTGAGGTGTACATCCCCGGCGCGACGAACCGCTTTGTCACCGTGACAGGGAACGTTTACCGCGCAGGTGATGTACCTTTGAACCCCGAAGCCCTCTCTATTTTGTTGGAGAAGCACATGAAGCGGAAGTCTCCGGCAGGACCGGCACATCATTTTGACCCGCAGTCCTATCTGGATGACGATTCTGTAATCAAGCATGCCTCATCCGCAAAGAACGGTGAGAAGTTCAAAGATTTCTATGAGGGCAACTGGCAGAAGTATTTTGACAACCAATCCGATGCGGACATGAGCTTCTTATCTGCCCTGGCATTCTGGTGTGGCTGTGATACGGAGCAGATGGACCGTATCTTCCGTGCCTCCGGCATGATGCGCCCGAAGTGGGACAGGCAGCAGTCCGGCACGACCTATGGTGCCTTGTCCATCCAGAAAGCAGTTGATAATTGCAGCAGCATTTACCTGCCGGTCGATATGAAGGATATCACAGACCCGACGGATGAATTTATGAGTGAAAACGATGAGCTTATAGCGGAAACCATCGACTTCCAGCCGGATTTGACGAAGATCACGATGACACTGGAAGAGATGCAGCCGCAGTCCAATCCCCGCTATGGCAGGGAGGAGATAGGCATTGGAAACATCTTCGCCGATTATTATAAGGATATTGCCCGTTACAGCAGTGAGAGGAAACTCTGGTATATCTACGATGGTGCTGTATGGCAGGCAGACATGGGAAATCTGCGTGTGGCGGAACTGGCAAAGCTACTGGCTGACCGGCTCTATACGTTTGCACTTACTATTAAAGAAGAGGACGCCAGGAAGAGGTACATCGATCGTGTAAAACGCCTGCAGATGCGGAAGAACCGGGAGACGATGCTAAAAGATGCGTGTTCCGTGTATCCAATCTCGATGCAGGCATTCGACCGGGACATTTATTTGTTCAACACAGCAAACGGCACCCTTAATCTGCGGACCGGCGAATTCCGGGAACATCGGCCGGAGGACTTCATCACAAAGAAATCCCCGGTTTATTATGACCCGGATGCAGTCTGCCCCAGATGGAACCAGTATATGCGTGAGGTGTTCCAGGATGATGAGCAGCGGGTCAAGTATACACAGAAGGCTCTCGGTTATGCCCTGTCTGGCGAAAGCAAGATGGAGTGCCTGTTTATCCTTTACGGCGAGACGACCCGCAACGGCAAAGGCACGATGATGGAGACGGTGCTGAAGATCATGGGCGATTACGGAAGGACGGCCAATCCGGAGCTGCTTGCCATGAAGTTTAATAACCAGAGCAGTTCCGGCCCCACTGAGGACTTAGCCCGATTGCAGGGTGCCCGTTTTGTCAATATTTCCGAGCCGGAGAAGAAGCTGGTCATCGGAGCAGCACTGACGAAGCGATTAACCGGCAACGACTCCATTACGGCGCGGTTCCTGCATGAGAACAGCATCGAGTTCAAACCGGTGTTCAAGATCTTCATCAACTGCAACCATTTGCCGACGATCACAGACCTTACCCTGTTTTCGTCCGGGCGTATTAAGACCATACCGTTCAACCGGCACTTTTCAGAAGCGGAGCAGGACAAATCCTTAAAGGAGAAGTTCCGTGACCCCTCCAATATGTCCGGCATCTTAAACTGGCTGGTGGAGGGCTTTCGGATGTATCTGAAGGAGGGCCTCGATATGCCCAAGTCTGTCCTGGAGGCGACGGGGGCATACGAGCTGGAATCTGACCGGGTGACACAGTTTATCGAGCAGTGCCTGAAAAAGGAAAAAGGTCAGGAACTTCGCAGCCGCGCCATCTTCACAAGGTATAAGGGATGGTGCGATGAAGGCGGCTTCCGTGCGGGCAATGAAACGGAATTCAAGAAACGCATCGCAGCTGCTTTCACGGTTGAGCAGCGCCGTCCCTGGAATGAGAAAGGCGCGCAGAAGACCACAATGGTTAACGATGTGACCTGGGCTGTGGATGACGAGCCGGTAGTGGACGATCTTGTCCCTGTAGGGGATTAATGCGGCTGCCGGTGATTCGTGTGGTAGTTGGGGTGGGTTTGGTTGGGGGGGGTGAGGGATATTGTGTGGTCGGAGGTTGTGGAGGAGGGTGGGGGTGGGTAGATGGAGGGGCGCGGGTGGGCCCAGGG
>JAJQCO010000001.1 GCA_021202655.1 Clostridiales bacterium
CAGTACGAGGTGGTTAGTAATAAGGCGACCAGCGATTATAGAGAAACATCTTTGGCAAAGGTTCGGATTATTATACGGAAGCCTAAGGTGTCAGTTACCGAAGACAATTATCAAATTTTACAATTTCTGGATCTGATTAAGGATGTTGATGAATATGCAGAGGTAACGGGAACGGAATTATCGAATCGACTGATAGCTTATATGACAGAAATTCAAATACGATTTTCCCAATTAGAACCGTATCTGCAATTTTATCCGGATAAAATTTATAAGAATATGTACAAGGTGGGAATATTAAATGGCATATTTACATGAAGCTAAAGAACAATTTTTAAATGCTATTAACCTGACGTTTGCACAGACTGGTATTATGACGCAGGCAATTGAAAAAGACTATTATGTTACGATGATCTTGCGGCAGCTTTCTAAAAGATTGCCATATGTCGTATTTAAGGGTGGAACTTCGCTTAGTAAATGTTATGGCGTGATCAATCGTTTCAGTGAAGATATTGATATTACGATTGACATTGCGTTGTCTCAGGAGAAAAAGAAAAAGGTAAAAGAAAATATTGTGGAAATTGCAGGTGAGTTAGGTATGAACATACTAAATTTGGAAAAAACACGAAGTCGGAGAGATTATAATCGGTACGAGGTTGGATATGCTTCTGTATTGCCGTCCTTTAATGAAATGTTGCAGTCGACCGTATTGGTGGAAACATCTTATACTGTAGTTTCTTTTCCAACAGTGGTGTTGCCTGTTACAAATTATCTTGGTAAGATGATGGAAATAGAGGCTGCCAATTATATTGAGGAATACCAGCTTGATCCATTTGAAATGAAAGTGCAGGGGATGGATCGTACACTGGCAGATAAAGTGTTTGCAGTATGTGATTATTATCTCCAGAATCATGTAAAAGGACATTCCAGACATCTGTATGATATTTATAAACTATATTCATTTGTTCCACAGGATGAATCGTTTAGAAAGTTGATAGTGGAGGTACGCAAAGCAAGAGCGAAATCCAATATTTGTCCATCTGCGCAACTAGGGGCAGACGTGCCTGCTTTATTGAAAAAGATTATTCGAGAGAAGGCGTATAAAGCGGATTATGACAATCTTACAATGCAATTATTGGGCGAACAGATACCGTATTCCATTGTGATTGAGACGCTTGGTAAAGTGGCAGACAGCGGCTTGTTTGGTTGCGAATTATGTGATGAATAAAAGACAACTACAGGACCTGCCACCGGCAGCTCCTTCCGTATGCTAGGGCAAGTTAAAAAAGAAGCCCCGAGCAGTACGCCCGGCGCTTCTTTTTAAGGAGTAACTTGAGTGAATTTGTCCTTTATTCAGCCGCGGTTTCCGTGGTTTCCTCAGCGGCGGTTTCTGTCTCCGCCGTGGTTTCTTCCGCAGCAGCCTCGGTTTCTGCGACTGCTTCCGTCTCTTCTGCGACTGCCTCTGTTTCTGCGGTTTCCTCTACAGTGGTTTCCGCTTCTTCGGCAGTGGCCTCAGTTTCTTCTGTAGTCGTCTCTTCGGAGGCGGCCTCTTCTGCGGCTGTCTCTTCTTCAGTAGTGGTCTGAGACTGACCGGCCACAATCACACTGGTGGTCGCTTCTGCTTCCGTGGTTTCCTCGGTGGTCTCCGCCGCTTCCGTGGTCTCGCCGGTTTCCTCTGTCTCTTCGGTAGCGGTGATTTCGCTGCAGGTGACGTCAATGGTGACATAGCCGTTTGAGTAGTTCAGCTCGTAATAGTTTCCTGTGTCTGTGACAGATTCATGGCTGAAGGTTTCTGTGCCGGCCTCGCGAATGGCTGCGAGGGTATCAATCACGGTCTGGCCTTCTACCGGGCCGAGAGAGGAGAGGATCAGGCTGTTGAACGCGTCTCCGTAGAGGGTCGCGTCATCGCCGCCCATGGAATTGTAATTGTAAGCCAGCTCAAAGGCATGCGGGTTGTAGTTTGCGGAGCCCACCTTGGAGCTGAGCGGAAGCACCGCGGTGAAATAGCGGTAGCCGTCCGGAGTGGCGAAAAAGTAAACGACTTCGATGTTATCCTTCTGAGAGTCGCCGACGATGCCTGCGGTCGTGGTAGCTTTGCCGGCTGCCCGATATACGGTGTTCATGAAAGTCGTCATCTCTGACTGATAGGAGAGACGGGTCGTGGTAACTGCATAATCTGCTTTTTTTGCGGCATTGCCAGCTGCCTTGGCCTCTGCGGAGGCGTCAGAAGGCTTTGATTTTGTCTTGGACTTGGCGGTGAGCGCGTTCTTTGCTTCCTCTTCCGCGGCAAGCTCCTCCTCTGTCTTATCAATCCGGCGGCCATCGCTTGCCAGGCGGTAGCCCAGAATTTCAGTGTCTGTCATAATGTAAGCGTCCGGGTTCATGAAATAGACGTATCCGGTATCCGGATCGGTGAACCAGCCGGCGTAGACCGGACGGGTTCCGTCGTCGTTCTCATAATAGGTTCCCAGACTGTCTGTCTTCCAGCTGCCGGCAAAAGCGGTCATGGCAGAAGCCAGGGTAAGGCCGGCGGCTAACACGGTAACGCCAAGAAATCTCTTCTTCATAAGGTAATCTCCTCCAAATCTCTGTTTTATAGGGGGCGTCCCATCTATAGAAGGGGCGCCGGGGATATCTCTGTTTCCAATTCCCGGTGAGAAATCCAATCATTCTGTCGTAGTTAAGCATAGCATAAATCGGAAAACGAAACAACTATCTAAAATATGAAGATTCTATGACGATTTTCATGGGAAACGAGCACGCTGCGTTCCATCGTCGCTTCAGTAACACCAAAGGGTGTGTCAGAGACACACCCTCGCATACCATGAATTTGTCAGCGCTTCTTCTCCATACGGCCGTCTTCGTCGACATAATAGTTATCAACCCAGGTGTCGGAGGCCAGGACGCCATCTTCGTCCAGATAATACCAGTCTCCTTCGTATTTCAGCCAGTAGTTTGATTTTCGGTTGCCATCCTCATCCAGGTAATATGTCTCGTCGTCTACTTCGAGCCATCCGGTGGCCGGAGTTCCGTCATCCTGAATGTACTGCCACTCTTCATCCTCTGTTTCAATCCATTCTCCAGCCATGGAGGGGAATGCTCCCAGGAGCAGACAAGCGGTCGTAAGAACGATAGAACCTGCCACGGGCAGTTTCCTTCGTATGCTATGGAAAACCGGAAGCTTTGCTGCTTTCTTCATGACCCATCACCTCAATTCCTTGCTTTTTCATGCTCAGGTTCATTATAGCAGTTGAGGAAATGACTGGCAATAGCCGGGTCATGATTGTAAGGAAACGTAAGAAATTTGTAACGATTCCTGTGCGGCCATTGTGGCCGCACAGGTGGACGCGACAGGGGAGGAGGAACCGGAGTCGCGGAGTCGTTTACTGTTGAATGATTCCGTCCTTGTCGACAGTCCAGATCTTATCATTGGCGTCCTTCACATCCTTGTAGCCCTTGCCGAGATCCGGCTTTTCGGTGGATTTGGAGGAAGAGCTGGCCTTCTGGATCGTGCCGGAGGCATTGACCAGATAGAAGACGCCGTCCAGCTCGACCGGAGCGTAGCGCAGATCACGGTCGGCGTCGAGGCGAAGGCCCTGGCAATAGACGTTGTTGTCGCGGACACCGTGATAGCCCTGTCCCTTGCTGCTGCCGTCTGTGGAGAAGAACCAGGTCTGATTTTCGCCGAGATCTTCGTCATAGATGACCTGCTTGCCGGTCTTCATGACGCCATCGTCGCCGAAATAGTAGTTGGCAGTGCTTCCGTCATCGAGAGTGACGGCCTGCAGGTCTGTCTGCATTTCGCCGGACGTGTTGAAGCCGTAGCGTTTGGAATCAATCGAGAAGACCTGGATGCCGGCCTGAGCATGATAAGGCTTTCCGTTTTTGAAATAGAAGCGGTATTCCTCATCCTCCTCGCTGATGCCCGGCGCACCTTCGATTTCATACCAGCCGGAGGCTCGCTTGCCGTCCTCCTCATAATACTGCCAGGATTCGATCGGCAAAGTGACGGCGGATTCTGCGTCAGAGGCGCTTGCCGTCTCGTCCTTGGGCAGCTGGTACCAGCCCGTCTGCAGGACGCCGTCCTCAAAGGTATAATAATTGCCGTCGATCTTGCGGTCGATTTCGTTCATGACCATACGGCCCTTGTTATCAAAGTAATGCCATACGGTATCCTCGTCGGCGTCCTCATCCTCGTTTTCGAGCTCTACCCAGCCGGTCTTGCGGACGCCGTCTCCCTCTTCGCCCAGATAGTAGGTGTAGCCGTTCAGCTCCAGCTTGCCGGTCTGCATGTGGCTTTCCTCGTCGAAATAATAGGTATGTCCGTCGATGACCTGCCACTCAGAGGTAGCGGCTTTGCCGTCCTTGCCGAAATAATACCACCAGGTTTCCGGAGCTTCGTCATCCCACTCTTCGTCATTGTCGACGCCGACCCAGCAGTAGGATACGCGTTTGCCGGTTTCATCTACATAGTACTCGTCTACCATGACGGATTTGGCGATAAAGCCGTCCTCGTCCAGATAATACCATTCGTTATCCTTCTTCTTCCAGGTGTCTGTGATGTAGTAGCCATCGCTGTCCCGGTAGCGGAGTTCGCCGTCGACGGTGGCCCAGCCGGAAGTGGCGGCCTGAGCGCTCTGGGCAAGGCCCGGAATGGGAGCGCAGAGTGTCGGCGCGGCCACGGCCATGAGCGCCGCGGCGGATAATACAGCCATTGTCCTGAAGTTTCTTTTCATAGATTTTCTCTCCTTCTGACGCGAAGCACGTTCGCGTCGTTGTCTTTTATGCCGCAGTGCAGGTTGCGTTGCGCTGCATCCGAAGTACATGGATCCGGCGTGCGGCTTTTGCCTTGTTTGCCCTGGTAAAAGCCCGGCGCGTCCGGATCTGCCGGAATCCGCTGCTGCATGACGCTTGTGATTATAGCGCATCGATTTTTTGTTTTAAAGTGAGGGTTACTGGAAGGCGTGGCGCGGGCTGGCAGGTCTGGAAGGCAGGCGGATGAGGCGCGGCATGGGTGGCAGATCTGGAAGCCGGACGGGTGACGGCAGGAAGGAGGGGGGAGTCGGAGGCGTATTGTAGGGGTGCGGGAAAGTTTGTGATGCAAGCTTTTCGGAAGTATGGTATAATGGCCGGAGATTGTAGATGTGTGAAGATGACATGTCACGTGCTGCGCTGCGTGGCATGGGGCAGATACGCAGCGTGATCGAACGCGTGAAGAGAAAAGATGGAGGACATCGTATGAAAATTAAGGTTTCAAACTATATCGCGAAGCGGCTTGTGGAGGCCGGGATCAACCAGGCGTTTACCGTGGTGGGCGGAGGAGCGATGCACCTGAATGACGCCTTCGGGCATCAGGAGGGGCTTTCCTGTCTGTATCAGCATCACGAGCAGGCGTGCGCGATCGCGGCGGAGGCTTATGCGCGGATTCACAATAAGATTGCCCTGCTTTGTGTAACGACGGGGCCGGGCGGGACGAACGCGATCACGGGCGTGGTGGGCGGCTGGCTGGACTCGATTCCGATGCTGGTCATCAGCGGCCAGGTGCGCTATGACACGACCGCGAGGTGGTCCGGGACGAAGATTCGTGCCATGGGAGATCAGGAGTTTGAGATCACGAAGGCGATCGCATGTATGACAAAATATTGCGAGATGGTGATTGATCCGCTGCGAATCCGTTTCTGTCTGGAGAAGGCGCTGTATCTGGCGCAGACAGGGCGTCCGGGTCCGGCGTGGCTGGATATTCCGGTGGATGTGCAGGGAGCCTATGTGGAGGAAGAGGAGCTGGTCGGATTTGACCCTGCGGACTATGAGAACGGGGGAACCGGCTGGGCATGCCGGGAGCAGAGTCATGCGATCCGGGAGGATTTCGCGGGAGGAGGAGAGGATCGGAGACGTCCGGCGCCCCGGGTGACAAGGGAGCTTGCGCGGACGGTCATTGAGCGGATCCGGGCCGCGAAGCGGCCTGTCTTCTATACGGGGAACGGCATCCGGATTGCGAAGGCATATGAAGCGTTTGTGGAGGTGGCGGACCGGCTGGGGATTCCGGTCGTGACCGGCTGGAATAATCAGGACTGTGTCTGGGATACCTATCCCTATTATGCGGGGCGTCCGGGCAATATGGGCGACCGTCCCGGAAATCTGGCGGTGCAGAACAGCGATCTGGTCTTTTCGGTCGGAAGCCGTCTGAGTATTCGCCAGGTGGGATACAATTATGAAACCTGGGCGCGGGCCGCGTATGTGATTGTCTGTGATATCGATGAGGAGGAGTTAAAGAAGCCCAGCGTTCATATTGATCTGCCTATTCATGCGGATGCGAAGGATCTGCTGGAGACGATGGCGGCTGTGCTGCGGGAGGAGTATGCCGACGGCGCGGCGGGGACTGCAGCCGACGAGGCAGAGGCCGATGTGCCTGCGATCCGTCCGCTCTTTGACGGCGGGGAGGGACTGCCGGGGATGACGTGGCTGGAGACCTGCCGCATGTGGCGGGAGCGCTACCCGGTGATTATGCCGAAGCATCTCATCCCCGATGAGACGAGGGAGGCCAATGTCTATGCGGTGGTGAAGGAGCTCTCCGAGCGTCTTGCGGAAAATCAGGTGACCGTTGTGGGAAATGGCTCGGCGTGCGTGGTGGGCGGACATGCCTACATCATCAAGAGGGGACAGCGTTTCCTCTCCAATTCGGCGATCGCGTCTATGGGCTATGATCTCCCGGCGGCAATCGGCGCCTGTATGGCGGTTCATGATCCGGTTTACGAGGGGGATGCGATGTCGGAGCACGACATTATCCTGTTGACCGGGGACGGAAGCATTCAGATGAATCTCCAGGAGCTGCAGACGATCATTCATCACCGGATGCCGATCAAGATTTTCCTGATCAACAATGGCGGATACCATTCCATCCGGCAGACACAGAAGAATTATTTCGGGGAGCCGCTGGTGGGAATCGGCGTGGACAGCTTTGATTTAAGCTTCCCGGATATGGAAAAGCTTGCGGCGGCCTATGGCTATCCATATGTGTCGGCTCATCACAACGGACAGCTGGCGGAGGCGGTGGAGCGGACGCTGGCCATGGACGGGCCGGTGATCTGCGAATTCTTTGTGACGACCGATCAGATTTTTGAGCCGAAGTCGGCGGCGAAGCGTCTTCCGGACGGGACGATGGTATCGCCTCCGCTGGAGGATCTGTCTCCCTTCCTGCCGGATGAGGAGATGGACGAGATGATGATCATTCCGAGAATCCACTGACGGGTCGGTCTGCGTAAAGATGCGGATATCTGCCGGACAGGGACCAGTCTGTGAGAAGATATGGATGTCCGCCGGATAAAGACAGAAGAAAGCGATGGCTGAGACGGAGGAAGCAGAGAAATGAAGGTAGTGGTGACGGGAGCGGGCAGCTTCATCGGCGCGGCGACGGTATGGGAGCTTTTGATGCAGGGGCACGAGGTGGAGGCGATCGTCCGTCCCCATTCCCCCAGTCTGGGTCATTTGATTGAGATGATTCCGGATTGCGGGATGCCGCAGCTGGTGATTCGGCAGCTGGATCTTGCGGATATCCGTTGTCTGGAGGAGGAGCCCGGGATGCGGGCGGACGTCTGGCTTCAGATTGCCTGGGACGGCGCGGGGAGCGCCAACCGGACGAAGGGAGAGCTGCAGCATGGAAATGTGCAGCGTTCGCTGCAGGCGGTGCAGACTGCGGCGGCGATTGGCTGCAGGCGTTTCCTTTTTACCGGTTCCCAGGCAGAGTACGGAATCTGTCATGAGAGGATCTGTGAGGACAGGGAACCGAACCCTGTGTCTGAGTATGGCAAGGCGAAGGCCGAGTTTGGCCGACAGGCAGAGCCGCTTTGCCGCAGTCTGGGACTGGAGTATGTTCATGCAAGGATATTCAGCGTGTATGGCCCCGGCGACCACCCCTGGACGTTAGTGAATTCCTGCCTGCGTACTTTTCGCGAGGGCGGCGTGATGGAGCTTGGCCCCTGTACGCAGTTCTGGAATTTTCTTTATATCGACGACGCGGCCAGAGCGTTATCTGCCCTGTTGACAGAAGGCCGCCCCGGCGTCTATAATATTGCCGGCGAAGACACCAGACCGCTCAAGTCGTTTGTGGAAGAAATGTACCGCTTTTGTGGAAGCAAGGGCAGTTATGTATACGGAATACGGCCGCAGAATGCGGAGGGCGCGGCGGATCTGATGCCGGACATCGAAAAGCTTTGCCGGGAGACCGGGTGGCGTCCGAAATGGAGCTTTGCGGAAGGGCTTGCGGAGACCCTGTATTGTCTGCCGCGGGATCCGGCCTGAAGATGCGATAGGGAAAGAGGAAAAGATGAAGAAACTCAGTATACTCATTCCGTGCTATAATGAAGAGGAAAATGTGGAGCCGATCAGCGAGGCGGTGATTGAAACGCTGACGAGAGATCTGCCGCAGTACGATTACGAGCTGGTCTTTATCGACAACGATTCCACGGATCAGACCCGTCCGATCCTTCGCCGTCTCTGTGCGGCCAACCCGAAGATTAAGGCGATTTTCAACGCGAGAAATTTCGGACAGTTTAATTCTCCGTATTACGGGATTCTGCAGGTGACGGGGGACTGCGTGATCGAGATGGTGGCGGACTTCCAGGATCCGGTGGACATGATTCCAAAGTATGTGGAGGCCTGGGAGGAAGGATATAAGATCGTCATCGGCATCAAGACCAGCAGTAAGGAAAATCCGCTGATGTACTGGCTGCGGACGATGTATTACCGGACGATCCGCAAGCTTTCGGACGTGGAGCAGATCGAGCATTTCACGGGTTCGGGCCTGTATGACCGTGACTTTATTGAGATTCTGCGCAAGCTCGACGACCCGACGCCGTTTCTGCGCGGCATTGTGGCGGAGCTGGGATACAAGCGCAAGGAAATTCCCTATGAGCAGCCGAAGCGGCGGGCCGGTAAGACTCACAATAATTTTTACAGGCTCTATGACGCGGCCATGCTCAGCGTGACGTCCTATACGAAGGCGGGGCTGCGCTTTGCCACCTTTGTCGGTGGCTTCAGCATTCTCTGCTCCCTGATTATCGCGGCGGTTTATCTGGTGATGAAGCTGATCTGGTGGGATCGTTTCCCGGCCGGCACGGCGCCTCTGCTTCTGGGCATGCTTTTTCTCGGGTCGGTTCAGATCTTTTTTATCGGCATGGTGGGCGAGTATGTGCTCTCCATCAACCAGAGAGTCATGCACCGTCCGCTGGTGATTGAAGAGGAGCGGCTGAATTTTGACATGGAAGAGAAGGAACAGACGATAGATGAAGTATAAGATTGACGTGGTGCGGATCCGTGAAAATTCCATTCAGCTGAACGGCTGGGCGATCGGCAGGACGCCGGATTCGAGAGCGGAATTTTCTGTCCTGGATGCGGACAGGAAGCCTTTAAAGATTCGTCTGGTCAGCGTCCGTCGGGACGATGTGAGCCAGATTTATTATAAAAAGGTCTGCGACCAGGATTTCGGCTTTGATATCCAGTTCCCCTATACGCGGGGAGAGGATTACTGGCTGGTCATCCGCTGCGACGGGAAGACGGCGAAGGTACGTTTCAATGAGGAGCTGATCGCGAAACGCGCCAGCGTCGCGCATAAGCGCATGGAGAAGATCCACGACCTGATGAACATGGAGACGGTTCACGTGGCCTGGGAATTTGGGAAAAAGCATGGACTGAAGGCGCTGTTTTTGAAATCTAAGCATAAAATCCAGGGATTGGATAATGATTATGATTATGGCGAGTGGTATGACCTGACAAAGCCGACAGAGGAAGAGCTGGCCGCACAGCGGGAAGAGAAGCTTCCGCGTGAGCCGCTTCTCTCGGTTGTGATTCCCGCTTACCGGACGCCGGAGCGTTATCTCTGTGAGATGCTGGATTCGATCCGGGCACAGACCTATTCAAACTGGGAGGTCTGCGTGGCGAACGGCAGCCCGGCGGGCGAGGGTGGGATCGTGCGGAGGGTCATGGAGCGATACGCGAAGGAGGACGCCCGTTTTCGCAGCAGGGAGCTGGGCGAAAACCTGGGTATTGCGGGCAACACAAACGCGGCAATCGAGATGGCGAAGGGCGATTTCCTTGTGCTTGCCGACCACGATGATACTCTGCCGGAGCACGCGCTCTTTGAGGTGGCGAAGGCGATCTGCGAGCATCCGCAGAGCGATGTGATTTATTCGGATGAGGACAAGCTGGATATGGACGGCGGAGCCCTGTTTGACCCGCATTTTAAGCCGGACTTTAACGCGGATCTGCTGACGAGCGTGAATTATATCTGCCATCTTTTTGTGGTGAAGCGGGAGCTTCTGGAGAAGGTGGGCGGTTTCCGCCATGAATTTGACGGCGCTCAGGATTATGATTTTATTTTCCGATGCACGGAGCAGGCGAGGGAGATTACGCACATTCCGAAGGTGCTTTATCACTGGCGCTGCCACCAGGATTCTACGGCCAGCAATCCGCAGAGCAAGATGTATGCGTTTGAGGCGGGGGCGAGGGCGATCATGGCGCACTATGAGCGCTGTGGGATTCCGGCGGTGAGGGTGGAAAAGGGAGTCGATTACGGCATTTATCACTCATTTTTTGAGATTCAGGGAAGCCCTCTGATATCTGTGATCATCCCCAATAAGGACCACACAGAGGATCTGGATCTGTGCGTCCGTTCTATTATGGAGAAGGCGACCTATCGGAACCTGGAATTTGTGGTGATTGAGAACAACAGCACAAAGCCGGAGACCTTCGCCTATTATGAAAAAATTCAGAAGGAATTTCCGCAGGTAAAGGTCGTGACCTGGGAACGGGAGTTTAACTACTCGGCGATCAATAATTTTGGCGCCGGATTCGCGCAGGGCGAGTATTTCCTTTTCCTGAACAATGACACGGAGATCATCGCGGAGCATCTGTTTGAGGAGATGCTGGGGTATCTGCAGCGGCCCGATGTGGGCGCGGTGGGCGCACGGCTTCTGTATCAGGACGATACGATCCAGCACGCGGGTGTGGTGGTCGGATTTGGAGGCATTGCCGGACACACGTTTATCGGACTTCATGAGGCGGAGAACAGCTATTTCCACCGGGCCATGTGTACCCAGGATTACAGCGCCGTGACAGCCGCCTGTATGATGACGAAAGCGGAGCTTTTCCGGCAGGTGGGCGGCTTTACCGAGGAGCTCGCGGTGGCCTTCAATGACATCGACTACTGTATGAAGGTGCGGGAGACGGGCAGACTGGTGGTGTACAATCCCTATGCGGTGATGTACCATTATGAGTCCAAGTCCAGAGGGCTGGAGGATACGCCGGAAAAGGTGGCGCGCTTCAACCGGGAGATCGCGATTTTTGCCAGGCGCTGGCCGGATATTCTGAAAAACGGCGACCCGTATTACAATCCGAATCTGACGTTGCGCAAGTCAAATTTTGCGCTGCGGGATCTGCTGAAAGAGAAGATCGGCGAGCCGTACCGGCTGGAGGTCTGAGAATGGCAGGGGCAAAGGGGCGTGAATGGAATGCCGGCATCATCGGATGGGCATGAGAGAATGGAGGAAAGGTGCGAGATGAAGAAGGCAACGATCGTGATTCCCAATTATAACGGCCTGAAATTCATGGAGCCGTGCATGGCCGCGTTGGCCGCGCAGACCTGTCAGGATTTTGAAATCCTGGTGGTGGATAACGGTTCCACGGACGGCAGCGCGGAGTGGCTGCAGGAGCACGGGATTCCCTCGATTCTGATGTTTCACAACATGGGATTTTCCGCGGCGGTAAATGCGGGAATCCGGGCTGCGAAGACGCCCTATGTGATCCTTTTAAATAACGATACCGAGGCGGAGCCGGGATATGTGGGGGCGCTGATTCACGCGATCGAGGCGTCGCCGCGGATTTTCTCCGTCAGTCCGAAGATGATTCAGCTTCATCAGAGGGAGCTGATGGACGACGCGGGGGATATGTACAGCATCTTCGGCTGGGCATACCAGCGCGGCGTCGGACAGGAAACCTGGCGTTATGACCGGCCATGTCATGTCTTTTCGGCCTGCGCCGGAGCAGCCATTTATCGCCGCGCAGTGTTTGATGAGATCGGTCTGTTTGACGAGATGCATTTTGCCTATCTGGAGGATATCGACGTGGGCTGGCGCGCGAAGCTGGCCGGGTATGTCAATCTCTATTGTCCGAGGGCTGTGGTGTATCATGTGGGGAGCGGCACCAGCGGCTCCCGCTACAATGAGTTCAAGGTGCGCCTGGCGGCCCGCAACAATGTGTATCTCAATTATAAAAATATGCCCCCCGTGCAGCTTGCGGTCAATGCCGTGCCGATCGGGGCCGGGATCCTGGTGAAGTATTTCTTCTTCCGAAAGAGAGGCTTCGGAAAGGCATACTGGCAGGGCGTGTGGGAGGGAATCCGCACCGCGCGCCGGACAAAGCGGGTTCCATACCGCAGAGAGCGGCTCCCGGAGTATCTCGCGGTCGAGTGGGAGCTGATCTGGGGCGCCGTCCTTTACTGCCTGGAGTTTTCCCGCAGACAGGCCGGGAAACGGGCCGGAAGGCTGCCGCGGGAATAAGCCTTAAAGCATTCGGAAAAGAAATGCCTATTTAAGAAAAATTTAATGGTGCAAACGGGGAATTTCGTGTATAATCGTTAGCATTGAACCGATATGGATGAAATTTGTAAAAACGCGTCAGCGACGCGTTTTTTGCGGGATTTGCAGGGTAAGACATCATGATAAAAGATAATCAAGAGAGGCTGAACCGTCTGCATGTCGTCCTCGACGCGCTGGTGATCGCCGCGGCGTATGTCTTAAGCTGGTACTGCATGCTGGGGAGCGGATGGTTTGAGACCGGAGGCGTATTGCCTGCATGGTTTTACATGCGCGCGCTTCTGGTGATTGTGCCGGTCTATCTGATTTTGTATACGGTGTTTCATCTGTTTACGCCCAAGCGGGTGCAGGCCCGCCGGGCAGAGTTTGCCAATATCTGCCGGGCGAATGTGATTGGCCTGCTTCTCTTTGCGATGGTGCTGTATCTCGGGCGGAAGGATCCGTATCTGAGAGAGTTTTCGGCCAAGCTTCTCGCCTGCTTTTTTGTGACGAACATTGCGGCGGAGACGCTGGAGAGAAGCCTGATCCGCCAGACGCTGCGCTCCATGCGGGCGAAGGGCTACAATCAGAAGCATCTGCTGCTGGTGGGATACAGCCAGGCGGCAGAGAGCTTTATCGACCGCATCATGCAGAATCCGGAGTGGGGCTACCGGGTGTATGGCATCCTGGACAACCACAAAGCGCTGGGCGAGCAGTATCGCGGGATCCGAATTATCGGGAAGCTGGACGAGCTGGGCACGATTCTCAGCATGAACCTGTTAGACGAGATCGCCATTACGCTGAGCATTCAGGAATACGCGGGGCTGGAGAAGGTTGTCTCTGCGTGTGAGAAATCCGGCGTGCATACAAAATTTATTCCGGATTACAATAAATTTATTCCGACAAGACCTTATACGGAGGATCTGCAGGGGCTTCCGGTGATCAATATCCGCCGGGTGCCGCTCAATGACCTGTTCAATGCCACGATCAAGCGGATGGTGGATATTTTCGGCGCGGTGGTAGCGCTGGTTCTCTTTTCGCCGGTCATGGCCGTGACGGCGATCCTGATCAAGCTGACCTCACGCGGACCGCTCATTTACAGTCAGGAACGGGTGGGACTGCATAACAAACCCTTTCGGATGTACAAATTCCGGTCAATGGAGGTGCAGGATCCAAAGAAGGAGCAGAGCCAGTGGACGTCGCCTCATGATTCGCGGGTGACGCGGGTTGGCAGGGTCATCCGTCGAACCAGTATTGATGAACTGCCACAGCTGTTTAATGTGCTGATCGGGGATATGAGTCTGGTGGGACCGCGGCCGGAGCGACCGTTTTTTGTGGAAAAATTCAGGGAAGAGATTCCGCGCTACATGATTAAGCACCAGGTGCGGCCGGGGATGACCGGATGGGCGCAGATCAACGGCTATCGGGGCGACACCTCGATTACCAGGAGAATTGAGCATGATCTGTACTATATTGAGAACTGGACCCTGGGGCTGGATTTTAAGATCCTGTTTTTGACTGTCTTCAAGGGATTTATCAATAAAAACGCATATTGAGCGCTGGATGAGGTAACGACATGAGTCATGATTTTGATGAGGAATCGGGGCGTGGCAGGAGCCGCAGAAACCCGAAGGTTTCCGATGGAAACGGCAGGAGCCGCAGGAGCCGGATGGGGCATGCCGGGGCGAAGAAGCTGGATAGCGGGCTGTCCTTTCCGGAGCTGGATGAGGTCTATGCCAGGAGGAAGAAGAAACGCCGCAGGATGATCGTCATGATCCTCGCGGAGATTCTTACACTCGCATGCATCTTCGGATATGGTTTCTGGCTTCGTCTGACTTCGCAGATCCAGAAGCCGGATGAGGAGGTCATTGCCCAGATCACGACCAATGAGGATATCAATGTGGCGAGCCAGGAACGGATGACCGGGTACTGGACCATCGCCGTATTTGGCGTGGACGCCCGCGACAGCGCGATCCAGAAATCCACGAATTCCGATGTCATTATTATATGCAGCATCAACCTGGAGACGGGAGAGATCCGTCTGGTCAGCGTTTACCGGGATTCCTATCTGAATATTGATGAGAGCGGATCCTACAATAAGATCAATCAGGCTTATTTTGTCGGAGGAGCCGGACAGGCCGTGTCGGCGTTAAACCGGAACCTCGATTTGAATATTACGGATTTTGTGACCTTCAACTGGAAGGCCGTGGCACAGGGAATCAATGTGCTGGGCGGCGTGGACGTGGAGCTGAGCAAGGCGGAATTTTACTATATCAATTCCTTTATTACCGAGACGGTAAAGGCGACCGGCATCGGTTCCACTCAGCTGACGCACGCGGGAGAGAACCATCTGGACGGCGTGCAGGCAGTGGCCTACGGGCGTCTGCGTCTGATGGATACAGATTACGCCCGCACGGAGCGGCAGCGCAAGATCATTCAGTTGGCGTTTGAGAAAGCGCAGCAGTCGGATTTCCAGACCCTGTATACATTGATCGGGACGGTCTTTCCGAATGTGTATACCAGTCTGTGGGTGGATGATCTCGTGAGCAACGCGAAGAATATCAGCCTGTTTCATCTGACGGAGACGACCGGCTTCCCTCAGGCCCGCGGAGAGGCGAATATGGGAAAGAAGGGCGCGGTTGTCGTGCCGGCTACGCTGGAGAGCAATGTAAAGAAGCTGCATGAATTTCTGTATGATGACGAGGATTATGAGCCTTCCGATACCGTAAAGAAAATCAGCGCGAATATATCGAGCGACACGGGGATTTACAAGGAGGGCCAGTATGTCGATCATGTCGGGACGGACGGAGGTGTGATCCAGACGCAGAAATCGACGACGGCGGCCAGCGAGTCAACCTCGTCGAAATCCACTTCCTCATCGGATGAGGAGGACGAAGAGGAGGAATCCTCTGAGAATTCTACGAAGGATTCCACGGAGAAGAACAGTTCCGATTCGTCGACCGAGGCGGAGACGGACGAGGAAGGCAGGCCATTGTCGACGTCGGGCGTTTCTCTGAGGCCGGGCGCGACGACGCAGGCGGCGGATGACGACGAGGAGGCGGATGCGGATGACGCAGACGCAGACGAGGATGACGATGACGACGAGACGGACGAGGAGGATGAGGAGGATCAGCAGCCGCAGACGGTTGATCGGCCGGGAGCGGCGTCCACAACGACGACAGCCGCGGCGACCTCTCCTTCTTCTGCCGCTTCTCCGACTTCCCAGACGACAGACGGGCCGAATTCCACGACGGGGACGACGGCGGCTACCACAGCTGCTTCTTCCACGACGACGGCGGTTTCTTCCGGACCCGGCGGGTTGACAGAGGAGACGACCGCAGCCGTGCGAAACGGTGTGGTTTCTGCGCCGGGACAGTAAACGAGTACGTCGGAAAACAGGTCGCAGATAATTGTTTCTTCTGTCACATTTCCGACACAAAAGACTGTTATATTTCCTCTTGAAAGCAGGCAGAACCGATTGCCGGGCGGACAGCAGATAATATCCGGCCTGTCGATCAGTTCTGAGAGATAGACAAAAACATGAAAGGAGATTACGATTATGTTTGAAGAGGAAAACAGAAATTCTTTTATGAATCAGGGAAATGAAGAAGGACAGGCAATGGGCGGTCAGAATCAGGATCTGAACGCTTCCCGCACAGATGGAACGGGCGATTCGGCATATGGAGCCTGGTCGGGCGCAGAAAGAAATCATTTCAGCGCGGGCGACGGACAGGACTGGGAGCAGCAGCGCCGTTATGCGTCCTACATTCCGGAGGATCGTCCGGAAAAGAAGGGAAAGAAGCCATCGCAGGCCGCGAAGATCGCAGGCGTGACAGCCGCGGCGCTCCTGTTTGGCGTGGTGGCAGGCGGCACGATGTTCGGCGTCAATTCACTCGGCGAATACGTGAAGAGTCAGTATGTAACTGAGGCAGAGGCGGAGACAGAGCCGGTCACGATTGCCCAGGCGCAGACACAGGGAGAGCCGGACGCGAGCAGCCAGACGACAGCGAGCGCGAGTCCCGCGATCATGATGGATGTGTCCTCGATTGTGGAGGAGGCCATGCCGTCGGTGGTGGCGATTAACAATACCATGACCTATGAGCAGCGTACCTGGTTCGGACAGAGCCAGACGGTCGAGGTGCCAAGCAGCGGATCCGGCATTATCGTGGGCCAGAATGACGAGGAGCTTCTGATTGTGACGAACAACCACGTGGTGGAGGACTCCAAGGAGCTGACGGTGACCTTTATTGACGATGAGCAGGTTGGCGCTCTGATCAAGGGCACCGATTCCGACAGCGACCTGGCGGTGATCGCCGTACAGCTCAGTGACATCCTGCCGGAGACGATGAGCAAGATCAAGATTGCGACGCTCGGCGATTCCGATGAACTGAAGGTTGGCCAGGGCGTGATTGCGATCGGCAACGCGCTCGGTTATGGACAGTCCGTGACGGTCGGTTACATCAGCGCGCTGGACCGGGAGGTGCAGACGGATGACAGCACGACGAAAAACCTGCTTCAGACCGATGCGGCGATCAATCCCGGCAACAGCGGCGGCGCTCTTCTGAATATGAACGGCGAGGTCATTGGCATCAACGCGGCAAAATATTCTTCCACAAGCGTAGAGGGCATGGGCTATGCGATTCCGATCTCGCAGGCGGAGGACATCATCAATGAGCTTATGAGCAAGAAAACCAGAGTGACGGTCGAGGAGAGCAAGCAAGGCTATCTTGGCATCCAGGGACAGAATATTGATGAGACGGCTGCTCAGATGTATGATATGCCGCGCGGCATTTATGTATATAAGATTGTAGAGGACAGCGCGGCGGCGGCGTCCGATCTGAGAGAGAAGGACATCATTACCAAATTTGACGGTCAGTCTGTGAAGACGATGGCGGAGCTGAAGGATATGCTGACCTATTACGAGGGCGGCGACACCGTCGAGCTCACCGTGCAGTCTCTCCAGGACGGACAGTATGTCGAGCGCACAGTCAGCATTACGCTGGGGACGAAGCCTGCCGCAGAGGTGAACTGAGGCGTCCGAAAAACCGGCATTGACGGAGAATAGAATTTGACATATAATGATGATACGGGGTTCAAAAGGTCATGCAACGGATGTCTTTGAACCTGATACGATATCATAAACAGACCTGACGGCACTCAGAGTGTGTTTCGCACTCTGAGTGTTTCTGTATAAGGACGAAAGGCGGAACGTAGGAAATGGACGAGCAGGATAGAGAGAAGGGGCCGGAGCAGACAGACGTCGACCGGATATCGGAGGAAAGCGGCGGGAAGGATCCGCAGGAGCATGAAAAAATATGTGACATGTGCCATCGACCGGAGAGCAGGGCGGGCGCGATGTTTGTCATGCCGGGAAACATGTGCGTGTGCCATGACTGTATGCAGAAGGTGTTTGATTCGGTGATGGGGAAGGGAACCGATCTTTCCAAAATCGACTGGTCGAAGGTGAATCTGATGCCGATTGCCGGGGTGCCCTTTATGGGCGGAACCATTCCCGGTATGGAGAGACCGGACGCGAAGCAGGTGAAAAAGAAGAAGGAGAAGAAAGAACCGGAGTTTTCCCTGAAGGACGTGCCGGCGCCGCATCGGATTAAGGCGGAGCTGGACGATTTTGTGATCGGGCAGGAGCAGGCCAAGAAGGTCGTCTCCGTGGCGGTCTACAATCATTATAAGCGGGTTTATGCGGAGCAGTGCAGGCAGTCCGGCAGGGAGGTTCCCGATGACGGGGTGCGGATTGAGAAATCAAACATCCTGATGATCGGGCCGACCGGGAGCGGCAAGACATATCTGGTAAAGACGCTGGCGCAGCTTCTGGACGTGCCGCTTGCTGTTGCGGACGCTACCTCTCTGACGGAATCCGGGTATATCGGCGACGATATTGAGAGCGTTGTCTCGAAGCTTTTGTCGGCGGCGGGCAACGATGTGGAGAAGGCGGAGCACGGGATCATTTTCATCGACGAGATCGACAAAATTGCGAAGAAGCAGCAGACGACCTCCCGGGACGTCAGCGGGGAATCCGTGCAGCAGGAGCTTTTGAAGCTGCTTGAGGGGAGCGTTGTGGAGGTTCCGGTCGGTTCGAACCAGAAAAATGCTCTGACGCCCACGGCGACGGTCAATACAGACAATATTCTCTTTATCTGCGGAGGCGCCTTTCCGGATCTGGAGGAGATCATCCGGAAGCGGCTGACGGAGAAATCCTCGATGGGGTTTGGAGCGGTGTTAAAGGACAGCTTTGACACGGAAAAGGGCGTGCTGAGCCAGGTGGTTCATGAGGATCTGCGCAGATTCGGTATGATCCCGGAATTTCTGGGAAGGCTTCCTGTCGTGGTGACGCTTGAAAAGCTGACGAAAGAGATGATGGTGCGGATTTTAAAAGAGCCGAAGAATGCGATTCTGCGGCAGTATCAGAAGCTTCTGGAGATGGATGAGGTGCGGCTGATCTTTGACGACGACGCCCTGGACTGGATCGCGGAGGAGGCCATCCGGCGGGAAACCGGCGCGCGGGCGCTGCGGGCGATCCTTGAGGAATTTATGCTTGATATCATGTATGAGATTCCCAAGGATCCGAATATCGGGTCTGTGACGATTACGAGGGCTTATCTTGAGAAAAAGGGCGGCCCGCGCATCGAGATGCGCGGGTAGCGTCCGCAAATGTGCGGATGACGTCAGGAGAGACGCGCCGGGAAAACGTGCCTGATTTCAGAATGACGATGGGTCAGAGCGACACATCGAGACGCAGCGTGCCGTAGCCCCACTGGCGGTTGGGGTAACGCCAGGACTGGCTGCGCCCGGCTCCCCGGATCAGCATGGATTTGACTGCGGCGTCCGTCATGTAGGGGGCGTTTCCCTCGGTGATGGCCCAGGAGAGGAGATCGGCGGCAGCGCCGGCGGCGATCGCCGCCGCCACGGAAGAACCAGTCCGGCGTGTGAACACCGGATTGTCCGTGACCGATTGCATTCCCGGACCGGAGGAGATGGCCGGTCCCTGAACCTCGACGCCGGGGGCGGCGAGATCGGGCTTCACCCGCATGGAGCGGGTATAGCCCCGGCTTGAGCGGATCCAGATGCTGCCCCGGGCGTGATCGTAGGTGCTGACGGTGAGCGGCATGGCTCCGTTTCCCGGATCGGTGATGGTGGTGTTCGGGGCAGGGCGGAGGAAGCCGGTGTCTTCTGTGACGAACTGGTGCAGGGGAAGCCAGATGTGAAACTGGCCGGAGAGGGAGAGTTCCGGGTGGACGCGGATATGCCAGATCCCGGCGGACGGCGACTCGAAGCGCAGGAAGATCAGCTGGCTTCCGGAGGTTCCCTCTGACAGCTGATAGGAGATCGAGACACGGGCGCCGTCGCGCCGGAAGGGGATCACCGTTTCGTTTCCGGAGATGGCCGGGATGGGGCCGACGGACTGTCCGGTGGGAGAGAGAAGGCTGACGCTGTAAAGCTCCGATTCTCTTGCCCAGATTTCCATGCAGAAGCCGGATTCCTGCTCTCCGACCCGCAGCTCCGCGTCGTCGTATTCCTGATCCTGCGCCGGGGATCCCAGATAATGCAGATGATAGCCGGTTTCGTTGCCGGCCGCCGCCACGACGGCCAGCCCGGTCGATCCGGCCAGAGACTGCAGCTGCATGCAGAGCGGCGAAGTACCGTCGTGATTGCCCTGTCCTGTCCCGATGCCCAGGCAGATGACAAGGGGCATGGCGTGGAGGCTGGCAACGGTCAGCAGCCAGCTGACGGCAGACATGATATCATTTTCCTGATAGGCGGCTGCGCCAGGCGGGATGAGAAAAAAGTCTCTCAAATATTGCTTGGCAGGTTTGAGCCGGACGACGGCGAGCGTGCAGTCCGGCGCGGCTCCGGAATAGAGGATGGGGCTGTAGAGACGGTTTCCTGCGGCGACTCCCGCCAGGAAGGTGCCGTGTCCGTCGGCGTCTGTGGAGGGAACGATTTGAAACGGATCGTCGGAGACCAGCGCCTCGTTGATCTGCCTGCCTGTGTAGACGACGCCATAGGCGGGCAGTCTGTCCGCGGCGGATTGCTCTGCGGACAGGGTTTCTCGGTCATGGTATGCGGAAGAAACCGCAGGCGGGGAATCCTGCCGCTTAGCCGTCTGATCCCAGATCGCCAGGATGCGGCTTGATCCGTGTGCGTATCGGAAGAGCGGGTTGGTATAATCGATGCCGGTATCAATGAGGCCAAGGAGTACGCCGCGCCCGGAGTTTGATCCGGAGGGAGAGAGGACGACCTGCGAGATCCCGCTTTCGTCCAGCGCAGTTGTGTCCAGAAGTCCATACAGCTTGGGGATGGACGCATAGGGATACCGGGACAGGGACAAGGGTTCGGCCTGACTTAAGGGACGATGGACGATCGCGTAATCCTGATTGATCAGGCTGACGCATCCGTCCTCTTCCGTTTCGTACAGCTCCCGGATGGGGCGGGGAGAATAATTGATGATAAAATCGGCGTAATCTTCGGAGACAGGCGCCTGACTGCATGAGAGCATAGAAAATTCCTTTCCGGCCATCCGTGTCCGGGAGGAAGGGGAGTCCTGACCGGAGGATCGTGCAGCCGTTTCTAAAAAAATGAATGCAGCTGCAAAAATCATATATTTGGAGGATGCCATGTTTTATTTACCACTGATAGGAGCGATCGCCGCGGGCGATCAGGTGTGCAAGGCCAGGATTGAGAGGCAGGATCCGGAGGATTTTCCGAGGCCGCTTGCCCACACGAAGGGCCGGATCTGGCTGTACCGCAGCCATAACGAGGGATTCCCGTTTGGCTTTTTAAGCCGGTATCAGGAGCTGGTTCGCATGGTTCCCCTGGCGGTGACCTCCGCTCTTGGCGGCGTCCTGGCCTGCCTGCTTTCCAGGCCGGGGGAAGGGCTGCGTAAGCTGGGGCTGTCGTTTCTCATCGGCGGCTCGGCCAGCAATCTCTATGACCGGCTGGCGCGGCGCTACGTGATCGATTATTTCAGCATCCGCGTCGGAAAGCTTGGGAAGGCGGTGCTCAACCTGGGGGATGTGTTTGTGTTCCTGGGCGCGGCGACGCTCTTTCTGGCGGAGATTCGGGAGGAGCATCGCGGTCGCTAACTGAATATGGCTCCGACGGCTCCCCCTCCCACGCAGCAGGCGAGCACGGGGATTTTACCGGAAAGATCCGGCGGGAAGCTGCGGCTCAGGATGCAGGCGACGGCGAGCAGCACGAGAAAATAGAGCAGTCCTGTGGCTATCCCCCAGAGAAGACGCTGTTCCTTTACGACCTTTCCGCAGACGAAGCCGCCTGCCAGACAGGCCAGCAGATAGACGGCGTAGACGGAGACAGAAACCTGATCCTCTTTCAGCTCCAGCTTATAAAGAAGGAAGGCGGTGGCGAGAATCAGGATTCCGGACAGCACATAGGAAAGAAGCAGCGAGCGCAGGAGCGCTTTCGGCACGGAAGCATTCATGGAGACCCCTTTCGCGGATGAAACGATTGGTATTATTCTATTTTGGCTCCTGCGTCTTTATGACACCGGGAAAAAGGGCCGTTTTCCGGTTAAATTTCGTAAAACTTTGTGAAAAACAGGGGAAAACATGGAAAAGTCCCTTGACAGGCGTCAAAGCTACCGATATAATGATATGGCGTGCGAAAAAACGTCATTTTTTTGTGCGCAAAAAGCTGTAAGAAGGCAACCAACAGACAATATCACAGGAGGTGAAAGGAATGCCAACATTTAACCAGTTAGTCAGAAAGGGAAGACAGACGGCTGCGAAGAAGTCTACCGCACCGGCATTGCAGAAGGGATTTAACTCTCTCCAGAAGCGTGCGATCAATACTTCTTCTCCTCAGAAGAGAGGCGTCTGCACCGCAGTGAAGACCGCGACCCCGAAGAAGCCGAACTCAGCGCTGCGTAAGATCGCGAGAGTCCGTCTTTCCAACGGCATCGAGGTGACCAGCTACATTCCGGGAGAGGGACATAACCTTCAGGAGCATAGCGTGGTGCTGATCCGCGGCGGCAGAGTCAAGGATCTTCCGGGTACCAGATATCATATCATCCGTGGTACGCTGGATACCGCAGGCGTGGCAAACCGTAAGCAGGCCCGTTCCAAGTACGGCGCCAAGAGACCGAAGGCCAAGAAGTAATCCGGACGCCGGAGAAGCTTTGCTGCGTGAAACGCGCAGCGTGGTCGGAGCGAGGAAGAGAGACGTCTGAGCGCTCCGAAATCGTACCACTAACACAAATAAAAAGTGACTGCCATATGGCGGTTGCGCTGTAATGGATATTGACTGTGGGTTGCAGGAAATAGATATTTCGGCGCGGACACATTTTATGGAAACATGTGAGTACCGACGAATTAATGCATTTCATGATTAAGGAGGGAAGTAACGTGCCACGTAAAGGACATATTCAGAAGAGAGATGTATTGGCTGATCCTCTGTACAACAACAAGACAGTCACCAGACTGATCAACAACATCATGCTGGATGGCAAGAGAGGCGTTGCGCAGAAGATCGTATACGGCGCATTTGCCCGTGTGGAAGAGAAGACAGGCAAGCCGGCATTGGAAGTCTTTGAAGAGGCGATGAATAACATCATGCCTGTTCTGGAAGTAAAGGCGAAGCGTATCGGCGGCGCGACCTATCAGGTGCCGATCGAGGTAAAGCCGGAGAGACGCCAGACGCTGGCATTGCGCTGGATCACCATGTTTTCGCGCAAGAGAGGCGAGAAAACTCAGATTGATCGCCTGGCGAACGAGATTATGGACGCGGCTAACAATACCGGCGCGTCTGTGAAGCGGAAAGAAGACATGCATAAGATGGCAGAGGCAAACAAGGCCTTCTCCCATTTCAGATTCTAATAGGAGGAAAAAGCTTTGGCTGGAAGAGAATATCCCCTGGAGAGAACCAGAAATATTGGTATTATGGCTCACATCGATGCGGGTAAGACGACATTGACCGAGCGTATCCTGTATTACACTGGTGTAAACTACAAGATCGGTGATACTCATGAAGGCACGGCCACCATGGACTGGATGGCGCAGGAGCAGGAGAGAGGTATTACCATCACCTCCGCGGCTACCACGTGCCACTGGACCATTCATGGTGAGGATAACAGACCGATCAAGGGCGAGCCGGAATATCGGATTAATATTATCGATACTCCCGGACACGTTGATTTCACGGTAGAGGTAGAGCGTTCCCTTCGTGTGCTGGACGGCGCTGTCGGCGTGTTCTGTGCAAAGGGAGGCGTGGAGCCCCAGTCCGAGAATGTATGGCGTCAGGCAGACACCTACAACGTGCCGCGTATGGCGTTCATCAACAAGATGGATATCCTGGGCGCGAATTTCTACGGAGCCGTGGAGCAGATTCGAACCAGGCTGGGAAAGAATGCGATCTGCATTCAGCTTCCGATCGGTAAGGAAGATGAGTTCGTGGGCATCATCGACCTGTTTGAGATGAAGGCCTACATCTACCATGACGAGAAGGGCGATAATGTCACGGTAGAAGAAATCCCGGATGACATGAAGGATGACGCAGAGTTGTACCATGTGGAGATGGTAGAGAAAATCTGCGAACTGGATGACGACCTGATGATGCAGTATCTGGAGGGCGAGGAGCCGTCTATTGCAGACTTAAAGAGGGTTTTAAGAAAAGCCACCTGCGAGTGTACCGCTGTGCCGGTAACCTGCGGAAGCGCTTACCGGAATAAGGGTGTGCAGAGGATGCTGAACGCGGTCATCGAGTTCATGCCGGCCCCCACCGACATTCCTTCCATCAAGGGTACGGATATGGAGGGCAATGAGGTTGAGCGCCACTCCTCAGACGAGGAGCCGTTTGCCGCACTGGCCTTTAAGATCATGACAGACCCGTTTGTGGGAAGACTGGCCTACTTCCGCGTGTACTCCGGTACCCTGAACTCCGGTTCCTACGTGCTGAACGCAACGAAGGGAAAGAAGGAGCGTGTGGGCCGTGTCCTGCAGATGCACGCGAACAAGAGGCAGGAGCTTGACAAGGTATATTCCGGCGATATCGCGGCGGCGGTAGGCTTTAAGTTTACCAGCACCGGTGATACGATCTGTGATGAGCAGCATCCGGTTATCCTGGAATCCATGGAATTCCCGGAGCCGGTTATCGACATCGCGATCGAGCCCAAGACCAAGGCCGGTCAGGGCAAGATGAGCGAGGCGCTGGCGAAGCTGGCGGAGGAGGATCCGACCTTCCGCGCATCTACCAATACGGAGACCGGTCAGACCATCATCTCCGGTATGGGCGAGCTGCATCTGGAGATTATCGTAGACCGTCTGCTGCGTGAGTTCAACGTAGAGGCGAATGTCGGCGCGCCGCAGGTTGCATATAAGGAGACCTTTACGAAGGCCGTAGAGGTGGACAGCAAGTATGCGAAGCAGTCCGGCGGCCGTGGACAGTACGGACACTGTAAGGTCAAGTTTGAGCCGATGGATCCGAACGGAGAAAAGACCTTTGAATTCGAGTCGACCGTGGTCGGCGGAGCGATTCCGAAGGAGTATATCCCGGCAGTCGGCGAAGGTATTGAGGAAGCCACAAAGTGCGGCGTTCTTGCCGGATTCCCGGTGCTGGGCGTCCACGCGAACGTCTACGACGGTTCTTACCACGAGGTGGACTCCTCTGAGATGGCGTTCCACATCGCCGGTTCCATGGCATTTAAGGAGGCTATGCAGAAGGCAGCTCCGGTTCTGCTGGAACCGATCATGAAGGTGGAAGTCACCATGCCTGAGGAATATATGGGAGACGTAATCGGCGATATCAACGCACGGCGCGGACGGATCGAGGGTATGGACGACGTCGGCGGCGGAAAGATTGTCAAGGGCTATGTCCCGTTAGCTGAGATGTTCGGCTATTCCACCGATCTTCGTTCGAGGACGCAGGGCCGCGGCAATTACTCCATGTTCTTTGAGAAGTACGAGCAGGTTCCGAAGTCCGTGCAGGAGAAGATCATCAACGAGCACAGGAAGTAAGTCGGAGCATAAAGAAATTTCGGGTTTCAGGCGGGTTTTCCGTTTCCTGTGACCCGGAAAAACAGGCTTGAAAATATTGCGAAAATCGCATATAATAAAAAATAGCCTATATAAAAAAGACCGCCCCAGAGGGGCCTGATTAAGGAGGACGCTTTAAAATGGCAAAAGCAAAGTTTGAGAGAACCAAACCGCATTGTAACATCGGCACCATCGGCCACGTAGACCATGGTAAAACCACCCTGCCTGCAGCGATCACGAAGACTCTGCATGAGAGATTCGGTACCGGCGAGGCTGTCGCATTCGATATGATCGATAAGGCTCCGGAGGAGAGAGAGCGTGGTATTACGATTTCTACCGCTCACGTAGAGTATGAGACTGCAAAGAGACACTACGCACATGTGGACTGCCCAGGACATGCGGATTATGTAAAGAACATGATCACGGGCGCTGCTCAGATGGACGGCGCGATCCTGGTTGTCGCTGCTACCGATGGCGTTATGGCTCAGACCAGAGAGCACATCCTGCTGTCCCGTCAGGTAGGCGTACCGTATATCGTTGTTTTCATGAACAAGTGCGATATGGTTGACGATGAGGAGCTGCTGGAGCTGGTTGACATGGAGATCCGTGAGCTGCTGAACGAGTATGAGTTCCCGGGCGACGATACTCCGATCATTCAGGGTTCCGCACTGAAGGCTCTGGAGGATTCCACCGGCGAGTGGGGCGACAAGATCATGGAGCTGATGGATGCGGTTGACGAGTGGATTCCGGATCCGGTTCGTGCGACAGACAAGCCGTTCCTGATGCCGGTAGAGGATGTCTTCACCATCACTGGCCGTGGTACGGTTGCGACCGGCCGTGTAGAGCGTGGTACTCTGCATCTGAATGATGAGGTTGAGATTCTTGGTATCAAGGAAGACATCCGCAAGACGGTTGTTACCGGTATCGAGATGTTCCGTAAGCTGCTTGACGAGGCTCAGGCAGGTGATAACATCGGCGTTCTGCTGCGTGGTGTGCAGAGAACCGAGATCGAGCGTGGCCAGGTTGTCGCGAAGCCGGGTTCCGTAAAGGTTCATGACAAGTTTACCGCTCAGGTTTATGTCCTGACCAAGGATGAGGGCGGCCGTCATACCCCGTTCTTCAACAACTATCGTCCGCAGTTCTATTTCAGAACCACCGACGTGACCGGCGTCTGCGAGCTGCCGGAGGGCGTTGAGATGTGCATGCCGGGCGATAACGTCGAGATGACCGTAGAGCTGATCCATCCGGTTGCGATGGAGCAGGGACTTCGTTTCGCTATCCGTGAGGGCGGTCGTACCGTTGGTTCCGGAAGCGTAGTTAAGATTGTAGAATAATCTGGATTCTGTTTACAGAATGGAACGACTGGCCCGCAGGCTTTGCCGGCTGGCCGTTGTTTTTGTTAGTATTTTTTTATAATTTTTTCCATATCG
>JAJQCO010000047.1 GCA_021202655.1 Clostridiales bacterium
CAACAAGCCCCGCACCACCGGCGAGGGCTACAAGGGGATGCTCCATCAGCCAGATCCGGAAAAACGCCCGAGCATGGCGGACGGCCTGCACGCAATCCGTCATCTGCACATGCGCGTCTTAAAAGAGACCGGCCTCTCCACGGCAGATGAGATGCTCTACCCGGACAATGTCAGCTACCTGGATGATATCATGTCTTATATCGCCGTCGGCGCACGCTCCGTCGAAAATCAGCAACACCGGCTGGTATCCAGCGGCTGCCATGTGCCGGTCGGCATGAAAAACCCGACCAGCGGCGCGCTCGGCGTCATGCTCAACTCCGTCAAGGCCGCACAGATCGGACACGAGTTTATCATGCGGGACTGGGAGGTGCGCACCACCGGCAACCCCTGGACTCACACGATCCTGCGCGGCGCCACCAACAAGCACGACCAGAATCTGCCGAACTACCACTATGAAGACCTGATCCTCTTACACCGCCTGTACGCAGAGCGGAAACTGGCAAATCCGGCTGTCATCGTGGACGCGAACCATTCCAACTCCGGCAAGCAGTATGAACAGCAGATCCGGATCGTCAAGGAGGTCCTGCACAGCCGCGCAAACTCGGAAGAGCTGCACGACTTTGTAAAAGGCGTCATGATCGAGAGCTACATCGAGCCCGGCAACCAGAAGATTGGCGAGCACTGCTACGGCAAGTCCATCACGGATCCGTGCCTTGGATGGGCGGAATCCGAACGGCTGCTGTATGACATTGCGGAGAGCGTCTGATCCGGATCTCCCGCAGGATTTCACATACCGGAACAACGACAGAAGCTGCTGCTGGCAGCTTCTGTCGTATGCTATGGCAAGACAAAAAAACAGGAGACGGCGCGATGCCACCTCCTGTTTTTTGCTGTCATTTAACCAACATATTTTTTCAGCGTCGCGCGCACCGCACCCGGTCCCGCGATCAGCTCTTTAAACATATCCTCTACCTTCTCGCCGATCCCTGCCTCATACAGATCAGTTCCGAAGATATTCGCATTGGACAGGATTCCCTTCAGCTGTCCGGTATAGGTTTCCGGCTTTCCGACCTCAATGCCTGCCAGCGCCTCTGTCAGCTCTGCCGCCATCGGATCCGGGGACAGCTCAAACGCCGCGCCGTCATCCTGCACGCCCAGCAGATAACGGCACCAGCCCGCAATCGCCAGCGGAATCGCCGTCAGCTTCTTTGCATCGCCGTCTTTTGCCACATAAGCCTTGATGGTCTCCCCATAGCGGATGCCGACCTTCTGAGAGGTGTCCGTCGCAATACGCTGCGGCGTATCCGGCATAAACGGGTTGGGAATGCGGACATTGATGACCTCGTCCACAAAATCCTTCGGAGAAAGGATGCCCGGATCTGTCACGACCGGCATGCCCTCTACCGGGCCGATCTCATGTACCAACCGGTTTAACTCCGGATCCTTCATCTCATCTGCAATCAGGTCATAGCCCAGCACGCAGCCATAGACAGCCAGCGCCGTGTGCAGCGGATTTAAGCAGGTCGTAACCTTCATGCGCTCTACCCGGTTCACGGTGTCGCGGTCGGTCATGTAGACGCCGGCCTTTTCCAGCTCCGGACGCCCGTTCGGGAACTTGTCTTCGATGACCAGATACTGCGGCCCCTCCGCGTTCACAAACGGGGCGATAAATGTCTTCTTGGACGTAATCACCGGAGCGATGTCCTCCACGCCAATCTTCTCTAACTCCCGGCAGACAGAATCCGCGGGACGCGGGGTGATCTTGTCAATCATGCTCCAGGGGAAGGAAACCTGCTTCTCGTCTTCCAGATAAGCCACAAAATCCTCGCCGACAAAGCCCTTCTTCTGCCATTCCTTCGCCATCGTCGTGATGGAAGCCTGGAGCTTCTCGCCGTTGTGCGAACAGTTATCCATCGAGCAGACCGCTAACGGATACTTTCCTGCCTGGAAACGCTCATACAGAAGCGCCGTGACAACCGCCATCGCTGCCCCAGGCTTTTCCGGCCCGTTGTCAATATCCGCCTGGATAAACGGGAAATAGCTGCCCTCGGCATTGGTCAGCGCGTATCCCTTTTCCGTAATGGTAAAGGAAATCATCTGCAGCCCCGGATTGACAAAGATCTCCTTCAGGCGGTTCCACTGCTCCGGCGCCGCGGACTGCGCCTTAATCGCCTCCGTCAGGGAGCCGAGAACTGCCTTGTCCGTCGATCCGTCTGCCTTCAGCGTCACCGCCAGGACCAGATTGTCATACGGCACATAAATCTTGTCAACGACATCGAAATCAAAGGTCTCCACACAGGTAATGCCCTTGTCTGTCGCACCCTCGGCAATCAATCTGTCCGCCAGGCCGCCGATAAAAATACGGAAAATATTGCCCGCCCCGAAATGCACCCACACCGGAGCTTCCTTTGTCTTCGCGGCGACTGCCTCCACGTCATAGGACGGCAGCCGGATTCCTGCCGCCTCCCAGGCGGCGCGGTCTTTTATTCCTGATAATGTCAGTTTCATATGATTTCACACTTTCTCTCTGCGTTCCGGCTCTTATTTGCTCATCTTGTCGATGGCTTCCCAGAGACCGTTGATATAGGTTGCACCAAGCGCACGGTCGTACAGGCCGTATCCCGGACGTCCGGTCTCATCCCAGATCATTCTGCCGTGATCCGGACGGATATAGGTATCCGGGCAGGTATCATAAATCGCCTTCATGATCTCAAAGAGATCCAGATCTCCGGTGGAGGACAGATGCGCCGCCTCACGGAACTTATGATGGCCAAGATACTTGACGTTGCGGACATGCATCGCGTTGATGCGGTTTTTCTCACCGAAATGACGGATGATCGCCGGGATATCATTGTCCGGATTGGAGCCAAGAGAACCGGTACACAGGCACAGTCCGTTTGCCGGAGACTCGTGCAGCGCACAGATCTTATCGTAGTCATCCTGGCTGTGCGCGATACGCGGCAGGCCAAAGATCGGCCATGCCGGATCATCCGGATGGCACGCCATACCAATTCCAACTTCCTCGCAGACCGGAATGATCGCATCCAGGAAATACTTGTAATTCGCACGCAGATCGTCGCCGGTGACGCCCTCATACAGCTTTAACGTCGTCTCCAGCTCAGCCAGCCGCTCCGGCTCCCAGCCCGGAAGCGTAAAGCCCTTGCTGTCCTCCGCCGTCTTGCGGACAAGGTCGAGCGGCGTCATCTCGCCCAACTCCTTCTCGTCAAAATACAGGCTGTTCGAACCATCCTCCGGAATCACGCGCGCCAGATCGGTGCGCAGCCAGTCAAACACAGGCATGAAATTGTACACAATCACCTTCACGCCGTACTTTGCCAGATTGCGGATGGTCTTAATGTAATTGTCAATGTACTCCTCCCGGGATGGAAGTCCGAGCTTGATGTCCTCATGAACATTTACGCTCTCAATGACCTCGCACTCCAGTCCCGCCTCGTGTACATGCTCGATATACGGCCGGATCTCCTCCTCAGTCCACTCAACCCCCGCCGGACGATCGAGAAGTCCCATCAGGCCGGTCATACCGGGGATCTGTTTGATCTGCTTTAAAGAAATCGGATCATTTCCTTCCCCATACCAACGAAATGTCATCTTCATGTTGCCTAACTCCTCCTTCATGATATTTCAAACCCTGCTGCCCCCATTATAACTTTGTCCGTCTCGGATGGTCAACCGATCTACCCGTATTATTTTAATCATTTGTTGAGGAAATTTTTATTTTCTTTTTTCTGGCCTTTTTGGCTCAGACCGGGAGAAACGCCCAGATAACCGCAAACACAATCGTGGGCAGCAGATTCGCCACCCGGATTTTCTTGCCCCACAGCAGGTTCACGCCCACACAGAAAATGAGGATCGATCCGGTCAGCGAGAGATTGGCCAGCGCCTGCTCCGTCATCACCGGCTGAATCAGCCGGGCAAGCACCGTGACGCTCCCCTGGAACAGCGCGATCGGGATCGCGGAAAAGATACATCCTTTTCCCATGGAAGCCGTCATCACCATAATGATGATCAGATCCAGCACTGCCTTCGCCGCAAGGATCGTGTAATCCCCGTTGATTCCGTCCTGGATGGCGCCCACCACGGCCATCGCTCCGATGCACACCGTCAGCGATGCGCTGACAAAGGCGTCCACAAAGGCGGTATCCCGCTCATTCTTCGTCTTTTTCTTCAGCCACTCGCCAAACTGCTCCATCCGAAGCTCCAGATTCATCCATTCCCCTGTCAGCGCGCCCAGCGCATAGCTTCCGATCATCATCATCGTCCCGGAAGAGGTCAGCGCCCCGTCGTTTATTTTCAGCATCTGCTGCATCGCTCCGGCAATCCCGATAAAAAGCACGCAGACGGCGTTCGCCTGCATCAGCGTATCCTGATAGCGCTTCGACATGGCCCTGCCGAACAGCAGCCCGAAAAGGCCGCCGATCACCACGGCGGCCACATTGATTATTGTCCCTAATCCAGGCATTTCTCTGTCCCTCCATCTACGCCGGGTCTGTATGTCCCGGCCCCATCACACCATTGTAGTGAAGAAACAAAGAGCTGTCAACTCAGTTTTCCTGTCCAGAAGCCGGAGGCTCCGCCATGTCGCCGTTTTGCGAATTCGGTCCGCCGCGCATGTCGCCGCCCCCGAAGTCCGGCATTTCGCCCTCTCCGGCGCCCGGCATCTCGCCGTTCCCGAAGCCGCGGCCTCCGCCGCCCATGCCTCCTCCCGGGCCGCCTCTCATACCGCCGCCCATGTCGCCGCCCATACCGCCGACGCGGTTCCCGGACGTTGTCTCTATGGCGCTCACCTCAAGTTCCAGCGAACCTTCTCCTGCCGTCACCTGATAGGTCACGCCTGTCTCAAGCTCCGGCGTACTGATGATGACCGCCTGATAATTCTTCGCGGGCGCATAGCTTCCCATCTCGTTCCCATCCGCGTCCGTCAGGGTGATCTGCGTCCCCGCGGCCTGCGTCTCCTCACAATAGATCACCAGATAATTCTGCGTGGAATCCGCTCCAAAGGTCTGCATCATCCCGCCGCTTCCCGCCGCGAATATCGTACCTCCGGTGAGCGTTGCCGTCCCGTTATAATCCAGAATCCCGTCCGCGTTCCCCGTCGGGCCGCTTAAATAAAGCACGCCGCCCTCGATATAGAGATCCCCGTTGGAATCAATCCCATCCGCGCTCGCATCCAGCCAGATCTCGCCCCCGGCGATGCGGGTGTAAACACCCTCCTGATCCGCCATTTTTTCCCATTCTGTCTCTACGGTCATCGCGGAATTGATGCCGTCGTCCGACGCTACGGCCTCGATCAACCCGCCCAGAATGTCCACGGTCTTCCCGGCTAACGCCTCATCGCTCTCCGTAATGGCAATGCTGCCTCCGCTGATCACCAGCGCGCTCTCCGCCTGAATGCCGTCATCCTGCGCCGCGATGGCAATCGTGCCGCCGTCGATCCAGATATAGCCGACCTCGTCGCTCTCATCATTGTTTGATTTCAGCCCGTCCTTCACCGAGCGGATCTTAAGATCCCCATCCAAAATCACCAGAGAATCCTTTCCCTTGATCCCGTCATCCTGACAGTCCACGGCAATCGTGCCGGAGACAATCAGAAGATTTCCCTTGCTGCGGATGCCGCTCTGATAATTTCCCTGAACGCTCAGAGAACCGGAACCGTTGATCGTCAGATCCCCCTTGACAAAAATCGGAGAATCCGGCTCATCCTCGCCCTCCTCCAGGACATAGGACGTGCCGTCGCTCACCAGATTTTCCGTTCCCTCCGCCAGCGTCAGGATCACCTTACATTTTTTCTCCGCATAGATGGGTGCGGTTGTACTGTTCGAAATCTCCACGCCGTTTAAAATCAGACGAACCGTCTCACCCTTGGATGCGGTAATCCGGATCTGCCCGTCCGAGAGCGACCCGCTGACGACAAAGGTTCCCCCGTCGTTGATCTCAACAGTATTCCCGGAAACCTTCGCATTTGCCCCGCTCACGCTGCTGCCGGAATCGGAAAGGACAATCGTCGTCGCCCGGCTCTCATCCCAGCTGTCATCCAGATCCTCTTCTTCGTACTCCACGGTTTTCTGGCCGCCCTCGCCAAGCTCGGCGGTCATTCCCCCGTCATGGTAGGAAACGCCGACCGCCCCGGTTCCCGCCGCCTGTGTAGCGCCGTCCGAAGCTTCGACCGTCTCATCTCCGGAGCGATCCTCTGTCCCGGTTTCTGCATTTCCCTCTGCTTCTCCGCTCTGCGCCTCAGCTGCCTCCCCACTCCCGGAGCTTTCCGCCGTCTTGCCGCCGCATCCGGTAAGCTGGGCCGCGACCAGCCCGCCGATAAGCCCCAGCGCGACCAGCCGCTTCCAGGAAGCATCCTGCTTCATCCATCTCTTCTGTCTCATAATTCGTCCCTCCCAACCGGAATCCTGCCGCACACCAGAGTCAGATTTCCGTTTCTGCACCGGATCTGATCCAGAAATTCCTTTTCCGAGCGTTCATCCTTCAATTCAATGTGATACTGCAGCTCATACAGGCTTCCCATGTTGACCGTGCGCACCCGGATCAGCTCCGCCCGATTCGTATATTTATGAAATAAATCGTCAAAAACGCCGCTGTAATCCAGATTCTCCGGTATCGTAATCTTTAATTCCTTTTCCGACATGTGGCTCCCGCCCACACGGATCACCAGAATCGTCATTCCCCCGACAATGACAAGCAGGAGAGCCGAAACTCCGAGATATCCCATGCCGTTCGCCAGCCCGATGACCATGGCCAGAAATACGCTGACAATCTCACGGGAATTCCCCGGCATCGACCGGAACCGCACCAGGCTGAACGCCCCCATCACCGCGACGCCCGTCCCCAGGTTTCCGTTTACCAGCATGATCACCGTCTGGACGATGACCGGAAGGAGCGCCATCGTCAGGATAAAATTTTTTGTCACATGATTCTGATAGGTATGAATCCAGGCCAGCGCCGCTCCCATCACCAGCGACACTGCCGTACAGACCAGAAACTCCTCCATGGCGATATCCGCCGCCGTCGCATTTGATAATATACTGTTAAGCACAATTCCTCACCCCTTCCGGATTCCGATCGACCAGAAACTCCTGATAATAAGCGCCATATTTGGAAAACGAAACCGGATAGATCGAGAGCTCCGACAGCATCCGGCTCATCCAAACCGGCATCGCCCCCGGAATCTTGACCTCCATCAGATACTGCCCCGGCTCCAGAAGCTGCTCTCCGTATGTATCCTTCCCCAGCTCCAGGAAGCAGTCCCGCGCCCGCACATTCATGTCAAACGTCACCCTGAGCTCCGGATCCTCCCTGTCAAAGAACGCGATCCGCTCATACGCCAGATAGACCATCGGCTTCGCCTGATAAAACTGATAGGCGTAATCAATCTCCCGGAACACCTGGCTCTCGATCCCGGGCCTGATCCCGTACCACAGATATTTTCTCGCATCCGCAAGCGTCATCTCCACTCTTCGCTTATACAC
>JAJQCO010000120.1:0-12817 GCA_021202655.1 Clostridiales bacterium
TAGGGAAACTTTGACGACTGTATAGGAAACGTGACTATGTACAGAATATCGTCCGATGGTGAAAATAAGTGGGAATTTACCGTGACAGACGGAGTGCCGGACCGAGTTGAGATCCCGGAAGAATATCTAGAAGACTGGCATTATGAAAGATTATCCCGCTATACTGATACAGTTAAGCCGGAAATCATCCCCTATTATGTAGAATACAGGGATAGAGGGGAGACGCAAAGCATTCGGCGGTTACTTTGCTGGGACGGCGGCCTGGATCAGCCGTTTGCGGTAGGCGGAATTGGTCTGGATGAGTTCATCCGTTCATGTCAGACAGAGCTGCCGGAGGATGAGGTCACACTGGCAAAAATGAGGGAGCAGCTCGCTGATTATTTTCTGGTGGATGCCAGTTGGGATTGGTGGCGATGGTTTGATAATCCGGAAGTACGTGACAGCCTCCGCAAATTTGTAAAAGAGGAATTTGATATGGAGACGTATCAGAGGATTACCGGTTCCGATGTTGTCTGGTATCCTTCGGATACCGGCGATGAGCGGTATGCGCTCTATCCCAATGGAGGAATTTATTGGGGAAGTGCGGAAAATGGAATCCGGGTGAGTGATGGTTTTGGAAACTGGTGGTATGATGATGAGGACGGGGCCATCTCGTATGATGGCGACTGGCAGAATGATCTTCCAAACGGGTCAGGCAGTGTCATTTTCGGGAATGACCATGGCTGGACAGACAACGATTATGAGTATGAAGAGAATGTCTCAGAACCCGCTTATGGAAATTTTGTAAACGGAGTGGGAATCGTGGATATCGGCGGAACCATGCGGGAAGTTGTCGTGCGGGGCGTAGATGGCGGAACCGGGACAGCAAATACGGGGGATGTGATCCTGGATGTCAATAATCTGTCGGAGGAACAGAAGAACATGTTCGAGGTAATGGATTCTCTCGGATATTATATGTGCAATCCAATGCTGACAAATCTGGACTATGAGCCGCAAGATTCTGAATTTTTCTGGGGCGCGATGTGGAGACTTATATTATTATATGCGCCAAACGTGAATGATGGAACTGGCCGGATGCCACGGACAGAGGATTGGTCTCTGGCTGTAGATGAGAGTCTGATTGAGGAATATGCTACAGCTTTGTTTGCGGATTACAACGGAATCCCCGCATTGCCGGAAATGTATGGGGTAACACGGACTGCGGATGATGTTTATACGTTTGGCCCTGGCGAACGTGCGCTGGATTATGGAAAGCTTGTCTCCTGGACGGAGCATTCAGACGGCACGTCCACGGTTGTGACACAGCTTTTAAACGAGATGGACGTTGAGCCTTATGGGGAGTATGAATTTACCCTTGTGAAAAACCAGTATGCGGATCAATTCGAGAATCCCAGATACCTGTATTCCGTCGCAGATGTGAAGGAAAGATGAGAGTCCTTGCTCGAAAAACCGTTTTATGGTAAGCTGTCGGTATGACAGAGCGATGGTATGAAGAAATCTGAATGGAGGCGGGCAGCGTGAAAAAGGAAAAAATGCCGATCGGCATAGAGGATTTTGCAAAATTGCGTACCAGTAATTTTTATTATGTCGATAAGACCGGCATGATAAAAGAGCTATTGGATAATTGGGGAGAGGTGAATCTTTTCACGCGCCCGCGCCGTTTTGGAAAAAGCATGAATATGAGCATGCTGAAATATTTCTTTGAGATTGGCGCAGAGAAAGGTCTGTTTGACGGGCTGGCCATTTCAAAGGAAACGGAGCTGTGCGAATCCTATATGGGACAGTATCCGGTGATTTCGATCACCCTGAAGGCTACGGAAGCCGGCAATTTTCTGACGGCCAGGGATCTGATTGTGATGGAAATCAATCGGGAAGCCAGAAGAATGCAGTTCCTTCTGGAGAGCGAAAGATTGTCGTCAAAAGAAAAGGAGACTTTTTTGAGTCTTCTGGATGATCGGATGGAGGATAAGACCTTATACTCGAGCCTGAGCCTGATGTCGGAGTTTTTGCGAAAGCATTATGAGAAAAAGGTTATTATTCTGATTGACGAATATGACGTACCGCTGGCAAAGGCAAATAAGCAGGGCTATTACAGGGATATGGTGCTGCTCATTCGCAATCTGTTTGAAAAAGCGCTCAAAACAAACGCCAATCTGGAATTTGCTGTTCTGACCGGCTGTTTACGTGTGTCAAAGGAAAGCATTTTCACAGGGTTGAACAATCCGAAAATGTATACCCTTCTTGATGCAAGGTGTGATGAGCAGTTTGGGTTTACGGATGAGGAGGTCAGGAACATGCTGGCCTACTATGATCTTTCTGAATATTATGATCTGACGAGGGAATGGTATGACGGATACCAAATCGGACGTGCGAATGTCTATAATCCGTGGGATGTGATTAACTGGTGCGATCAGTTGTTGACAAATCCGGATAAGATCCCCAGGAGCTACTGGACAAATTCCAGCGGAAACGAGGAGGTTCGGAGATTTATACAGCGGATGGGCGACGGAGTGACAAAGACTCAGATAGAAAGGCTGATTTCAGGGGAGACTGTCCAGAAGAAGATAGAAGAGCAGCTGACCTATGATACGATTTACAGCAATGTCGAAAATATGTGGAGCCTGCTGTATGCCACGGGTTATCTGACGCAGAGTGAAACGCCGTCGGGTAATATGGTCCGGCTGGTCATACCGAATATGGAGGTTCGCAGTATTTTCCGGGACTTTGTCCTGAAGCTTTTTGAAAAAAAGGTCGCTCAGGATGGCGTGGCGGTAACCGACTTTTGCGAGGCGCTAAAGAGCGGTAATGCCGCTGAAGTGGAAACGCTGTTTACGGCGTTTATGAAAAAGACCATCAGTGTCAGGGATACGGCCGTGAGAAAAGAGTTTAAGGAAAGCTTTTATCACGGGCTGCTTCTTGGCATCCTTAGCGTGAAAGACGGCTGGAGCGTTGACTCAAACAGGGAATCCGGCGAGGGATACTATGACATTGCGATTGAGATTGAGGACGAAGAAATTGGGATCATCATTGAAGTGAAATATGCGGAGCGCGGTCAGTTTGAAAGCGAATGTAAAAAGGCGTTAAAGCAGATTAATGACAATGATTACGCGGCGAGTCTCCGGGAGGACGATATGCAAACCATATTGAAATATGGGATCGCCTGTTTTAAGAGTCAATGCAGGGTGGTTGTGGAACGGGAATAACATGTTGAAATTTTTACATTCCTCAAAGCTTGTGAAGGGATTGATGTCAGCTATCATTATGAAGGCTATCACGCTTTTAAAGCGGATGCGCTAAAAAAAGAAAAAACAAACCGGGACGGCTAAACAGCCAGACAAAAGAATGGTTCGCGTTAGAGCCATTTTTTTGTCTGCCCGTAATCATTTTGCCATCGTTTCCGTGGCCGCAAGGCGTCGAATCAGGGAAACGGATCGCAGGAAATAACGTGTTTATACAGAAATCAGCCAGTCTATGAGGTTGATGGATTTGATGCCATCATAGGAGGAATCCATGCCCGGGTTCAGGGAAAGAACGAGCTTTTCATAGTTGTCATTGATTTTTTGCAACGGGGTCAATTCTCTTTTGCGAACATGATCGTCAGTCATGGATTCTGTTACCTGGACATATATTTTGTCGTCTACTTTTGTCGCAATGAAGTCAATTTCCAGGTGATCGACTTTGCCGATAGAAACATCGTAGCCCCGGCGAAGCAGCTCGAAGTATACAATATTTTCCAGAGCATGGCCATTGTCACGATCCCGGAAACCAAGCAGATAGTTCCTGAGTCCGATGTCGACAATATAATATTTTCCAAGCGTGCGCAGGAATTCCTTTCCTTTGATATCAAATCTTTTAATGTCATAGAAAAAATATGCTTCAAGCAGGGCGTTGACATAGGCCTGCACCGTGTGGGCACTTGGCGTTCCTTTCCGTCTGCCGTTTTCGAGCAATCCTTCATTCATGAGAGTGTTTCCGATTGAGGAAACAGATATATGGCTGCCGATGTTATCCGCGAGGAACAGGACAATCTTTTTGAGAAGGACAGGGTCTGTCACACGTTTTTGACCTCTGCGATTTTCACGTTCAAGGATGTCTCTCATAATCACGCTTGAGTAGATTCCTTCAAGTAAAATCAATGCTTTTTCCTGATCTAATCCAACATCGGCGATGCCGGGCATACCGCCGAATCTCATATAGGCGTCAAAGAGTTCTCGAAGCTCATAGCGCTCGCCGTTTTGGTCAAAAGCCTGCCTGCGGATACCGCCGAGCGTGCTTTTCGTTTCTCTGATATCGAAGTTGTGAAAGTACAAAAATTCGCGAAAGGATAAGGGGAGCATTTTTATTTCTATGCATCTGCCGGACAAATAGGTGGCGTATTCGGATGAGAGCATGTAGGCATTGGAGCCGGTTACATAGATGTCACAATGAAAATCAACACGAAAAGAATTGACCGCATCTTCCCAGCCTGGCACACGCTGAACTTCATCAAAGAAAAAATACATTTTTTTCTCCGGTATGATGTGACGTTTTACATATTCATAAAAACGATCGCTATCCATATTTTTGAGCGCATAGGATTCAAAATTCATTTCCAGAATCTGCTCGTCTGTGACGCCGCTTTCTTTCAGATGAAGGATCATCAGCCGGAGCAGGCTGGATTTCCCACATCTTCGGATTCCGGTGACAACCTTTACCGGCTCGGCGTCCTGAAAGGCGATCATTTTATTCAGATATAAATCTCTGTTTTTAAGTCTGTGAGAATCAATCATCGGACATTCCTCCTTGCTTACAGAGAGCATAACATAAATTCTTTTGGAGATCAAGTTTATGCACTGAAATGCAAAAACTTTTCGAAATTTATTTTTTTTGCATTTCAAACTTGAAGCGCTTTTCTGATTGTGTTATGCTTTTTATCAGGAAGTATTTGCGGAAATTTGCGGAAGATCGGACAGGGAGACACGAAGGATGCAGAAAAAGGAACGAAATGCGGCGCGCCTGCTTGGCCACAGCTTGCGAAAGAAGCTGCCGGTGGCGGGGCCTGCAGTTTTGGGGGTGGCGTTTCTGGCGGGGACGGCGCTTCTGCAGGCGATGGCGCGAAGCA
This sequence comes from Clostridiales bacterium, assembly GCA_021202655.1. GTDB lineage: Bacteria > Bacillota > Clostridia > Lachnospirales > Lachnospiraceae > Brotaphodocola. Next base: position 5,102 of record JAJQCO010000120.1, read on the forward strand.
GCGGTGGGTTTGCGACCTGGTACGCGCATGCGATTTATCCGCTTCTGGTGGGGAGCATCGGTCTTTTTTTTGGCCTTTTTCCGTTCTCAGTGGTGGAAATTGCCCTGTATCTGCTGATTGCGGGCTGTCTGTACGAGCTTGTGCGCCATATCCGGCATCCGCTTTTCCTGGTGTCGCGCGCCGTGTGTTTGTGCGGGATTCTGCTGTTTGTGTATACTGTAAACTGCGGGATCAATTATCACGCGGCGTCTTTTTCGGAGTATGCGGGTTGGGAGACGGGAGAATACCGCGTGGAGGAGCTTGAAAGGCTGTGTGAGTATCTGGTGGAGCAGGTGAACGCGACGGCGGGGGAGATTGAGGCGGACGCGGGAACGCAGATCGGGGATAGCGGGACAGAGGATCGCGCGGGAGCGGCAGACGGGAAGAACGTGGCGGATGCGGCGGAACCGAGCGGCGGGAAAGCGGCGGAATTCTGCTATCAGGGGCAGCGTCGGCTGTGGCAGAGAGAGGGCGTTCTTGCCATGAAGGCGGCAGCGGAGGAATTCGCCGTTCTGGACGGATACTATCCGAGGCCGAAGGAGCTGGCAGTGTCGTGGATTTTGTCCGTGCAGCAGCTGTGCGGGATCTATTCTCCGTTTACCATCGAGGCGAATTATAACGGGAAGATGCCGGACTACAATATTCCGCATACGATCTGCCATGAGCTGTCTCATCTGCGGGGATTTATGCGGGAGGATGAGGCGAATTTCATCGGCTATCTGGCCTGCATTTCATCGGATAACCGGGCGTTTCGCTACAGCGGCTACCTGACCGGCTGGGTTTATGCGGTAAAGGCCCTGCAAAAGAAGGAGCCGGAGACTTATGCGGCCCTGCGCCCCCGGCTCTGCGACGGGGCGCGCGCCGACCTGCGAGAAAATAATGAATTCTGGGATCGCTACGATACGAAGGTCGCGGAGGTCTCCAGCCAGGTGAACGACACCTATCTGAAGGCAAACCGTCAGGAGGACGGGGTGCAGAGCTATGGGCGGATGGTGGATCTGATGCTGGCTTACGAGATCACGCTTCATACGCGTTGAAGGGGAGAAGAAAAATGGCAAAATATATCATGGCGCTCGATTCCGGGACGACGAGCAACCGGTGTATTCTTTTTAATGAGAAGGGCGTGATGTGCAGTGTGGCACAGAAGGAATTCACCCAGTTTTTTCCGAAGCCGGGCTGGGTGGAGCACGATGCGGAGGAGATCTGTCTGACGCAGCTTGAGACGGCGTGGCAGGCGATGGAAAAGATTGGCGCGCCGCTGCCGATCGCGGGAGCGGCCTATCTGGCCGGACTGGCGGTCGGCTACTGGTCCGGCAGAGAGAATGTGATCCGCAACTGGGCCATTGACCGCACCTTCACGCCGCAGATCTCTGAAAATGAGAGGAAGCGGATGGTGGAGGGCTGGAACCGGGCAGTCCGGCGCTCGTATGGCTGGGCGAGAGAGGATGACGTTACGCCTGCATCTCGCGGATGAGGTTGACCATCTCGACCGCGCCCTGGGCGCAGTCAAAGCCTTTGTTGCCGGCCTTGCTTCCGGCACGCTCGATGGCCTGTTCGATGTTTTCCGTGGTCAGAATGCCGAAGAGAACCGGGACGCCGGTCTCAAGCCCGATCTGGGCGACGCCCTTGGAAACCTCCGCGCAGACATATTCGTAGTGGCTGGTGCTGCCGCGGATGACGGAGCCGAGGGCGATGACGGCGTCGTATTTGCCGCTTGCGGCCATCTTCTTTGCGATTAACGGGATCTCGAACGCGCCTGGCACCCAGGCGGTCTCGATGTCGTCGCTTTCCACGCCGAGACGGGTCAGGCCGTCCAGGGCGCCGCCCAGAAGCTTCGAGGTGATAAATTCATTGAAACGGGATACGACGATCCCGATGCGGATTTTTCCGGATACCAGTTTTCCTTCATATGTTTTCATGGCGTTTGCCTCCTTTGATTTTTATTTTCTTTTGTTGTCTCACTTAAAGTTCAGATAATGTCCCATGCGCGCCTGCTTGGTCTTTAAATAAAACAGGTCGTGGGCGTTTGCCTCTACCTGGATCGGTACCCGCTCCCGGATCTCAATGCCGTAGCCGGACAGCTGATAGATTTTGTCCGGGTTGTTGGTCAGCAGGCGGAGCGTATGGACGCCGAGGGCGCGCAGGATCTGTGCCCCGATGTAGTATTCTCTTAAGTCGGGGGCGAAGCCGAGCGCAAGGTTGGCGTCCAGCGTGTCCATGCCCTCATCCTGGAGCTTATAGGCTTTCAGCTTGTTGACCAGGCCGATGCCGCGCCCCTCCTGGCGCATATAGAGGAGGATGCCGCGCCCCTCGGCGGCGATCTGTCGCATGGCGGCGTCGAGCTGCTGGCCGCAGTCACAGCGGAGGGAGCCGAAGACGTCGCCGGTCAGGCATTCGGAGTGAACCCGGCAGAGCACGTCCTGTCCGTCGCCCAGCTCACCCATCACGAGCGCGACGTGATGCTCGCCGTTTAAGCGGTTGACAAAGCAGTGGGCGGTAAAGTCGCCGTAGCGGGTCGGCATCCTGGTCACGGAGACGCACTCGACCAGATCGTCGTGAATCTTCCGGTATTCCTGCAGGAGACGGATGGTCGTGAAGGTCAGTCCCCATGTTTCGGCGAACGCGCGCAGCTCTCCGGCGCGCATCATCGTGCCGTCGTCCCGCATGATCTCACAGCAGAGCCCGCACTCGGTAAGTCCGGCGAGCTTCACGAGGTCGACCGTTGCTTCCGTGTGGCCGTTGCGCTCCAGGACGCCGTTTCTTTTGGCGACCAGTGGAAACATGTGACCCGGGCGGCGGAAATCCTCCGGCTTCGCGTTCTCATCGACGCACATGCGGGCGGTGTAGCCGCGCTCCGCGGCGGAGATGCCGGTTGTGGTGTCGACGTGGTCGATGGATACGGTAAAGGCCGTCTCATGGTTGTCGGTGTTGGTCGCGACCATCTGCGGCAGGCGAAGCCTGGCGGCGAGCTCGGCGCTCATCGGCATGCAGATCAGTCCCTTGGCGTAGGCGGCCATGAAGTTGACATTTTCGGTGGTGGCAAACTCCGCCGCGCAGATCAGATCGCCCTCATTCTCCCGGTTCTCGTCATCGGTGACGAGGATGATTTTGCCGTCCTTCAGATCCTGAATTGCCTGGATGACGGATGAAAAATCAGTTGTGCTGTTCATTTATATCCCTCCTGTCCTGTAAAGGAAATCTCTGGTAATTCCGCCGGACGGCGCGGCCTTTGCGGGCGCGGTGACGTCCATGACGGTTTGCGTATCGCCGCCAAGCAGCTTCTCCACATATTTTCCGACGACATCATTTTCCAGATTGACCGGATCTCCTTTTTTCTTAAAGGGAAGGATGGTATTCTGGATGGTGTGGGGGATGACGGAGACGGCGAAGGTATCCTTCGTGACTCTGGCCACGGTCAGGCTGATCCCGTCGATGGCAATGGAACCCTTTTCCACGATGTAGCGCATGATGGACGGCTCGGCCTGGATGGTGTACCAGACGGCGATTCCGTCGTTTCGGATTTCTGTGACGGTTCCTGTGCCGTCGATGTGGCCGGAGACGATATGTCCGCCGAAGCGTCCGTTTAACGGCATGGCCCGTTCCAGGTTGACGCGGGTTCCGGCGCTCACTCCCTTGAGAGAGGTGCGGGATACGGTCTCATACATGACGTCCGCGGTAAAGGTGTTTTCGGTGCGGGAGGTGACCGTCAGGCAGATCCCGTTGACGCAGATGCTGTCTCCGACCTTTGCGTCCGTCAGGACGGTCCGCGCGTCGATGGCGATCTGCAGCGCGTTGCCCTGTCTGCGGACGGATCGGACCGAGCCGACCTCTTCTACGATTCCTGTGAACATGGATAGCTCACCTCACTTTCAATCAGATAATCTTCTCCAAGCATGGTCAGCCTGGAATGTTTTAACAAAAAGGCTTCCGACGGGGAGTCGATGCCGATCCCGCCGATGGGGGAGACGGCGTTCTGTCCGCCGAAAAGCTTCGGGGCAATGTAAGCCTGGACGAGCGTGACGATCTGCTGATTCAGCGCGCTCCAGTTCAGCTGTCCGCCGCCCTCCAGGAGAACGCTGTCGATGCCCTCTTCTCCGAGCATGGTCATCAGCTGTCCGAGGTCGACGTGGCCGTCCTTTTCATTGGTCCGAAGGATCCGGCAGCCGTGATCGAGATAAACCTTCTGTTTTGCGGCGTCGGTCTCGCAGGTGGCAAGGATCGTGGGAACCTCCTGTGCGGTCTGGACGACGCAGGCCGTCTCGGGGGTGCGCAGATGCGTGTCGCAAACGATGCGGACCGGATTTTTTCCGCCGGGAATCCGGCAGGTCAGCCGGGGATCGTCGTGGATCACCGTCTCCACGCCGACCATGATGCCGGAGCAGAGAAGCCGGGTCTGCTGCACATGCGCCCGCGCGGTCTCTCCGGTGATCCAGCGGGAGAGATGGGTTCGGGTGGCGATCCGGCCGTCCATGGTCATGGCGTATTTCATGATGACATAGGGCTTTTTCTCCCGGATATAGTGGTTGAAGATCCGGTTGAGCGACCGGCATTCCTCTTCGAGGATGCCGACGTCCACCTGCAGGCCGTGATTTCTTAAGATGTCGACGCCCTTGCCCGCAACGAGCGGGTTTTCATCGAGCGTGCCGACCACGACCCGCGAAAGCCCGTGCTCCAGGATCGCCTCCGTGCAGGGCGGCGTCTTGCCGTAGTGGCAGCAGGGCTCCAGCGTGACATAGATGGTGGCCCCGGCGGCCGGCTCGGTCAGGGAAGCCAGGGCGTTGCGCTCCGCGTGCAGTCCGCCGTAATACTGGTGATATCCCTCTCCGATGATCCGGCCGTCCTTCACGATGATCGCGCCGACCATCGGGTTGGGATTCACATGGCCCGCGCCCTTTTTGGCCAGCGCGAGCGCCCGGCGCATGTAATCAGAATCATTCAAGGTAACGGTTCGCCTCCTTTTATCCCGGAACGTAAAAAAAGCCCCGGGACTTAAAAAGTCTCAGGGCCTGGGAAACCGGTTGTTTTTTTGCGCACCAAGAAAAAAATATCCCCGGAATCCTTTTCTATATTCCGGGGCAGTCATCACGCAAAAAGAAAAACCAATCTTTTCTCATCAACGATCTTCTTTCATCCAGACTGTACTGTCGGCTTCGGAGTTTCACCGAATCATGCCTTGCGGCTCGTGGGCTGTACCACCGGTAGGGACTTGCACCCTGCCCTGAAGATGTATGTAATTGATCTGTAACTGATTCCAAGTATACATGCGATGACGGCGCTTGTCAATACGATTTTTGATTTCTTGCGGCGGCAGCATGAGAGCGGATTTTTCCGATGGCAGATTTTTCCCGGTGGCAGATTGTCCGGCGACGAATTCCTTCTCCTGGCCTGCCGCGGCGCTTGCGAAGAATGTGTTTTCGATGTAAAATATCAAAAAGAGGAGGGGGAGCAGATGTCTTATCGTCAGAATGATCAAAGGAATCCGATGGATCCGGGAAATCCGGACCGCTGGGGGGACTTTTTCCTGGAGATGTCGGAGCGGGCCGTGACCGCGCGGGAGTTTTTTGACCGCGCGCTTTTGGATTCCCTGAAAAAGCATTTTGGCTATCAGAATGTCATCCTGCTCGCGTTCGATGCGGAAAATCATTTTCTCTCATGGATAACCGGGGAGGGACTTTTCGCGGACTGCGAGGATCATCCCTATCGGCGCTACGCCCCGCAGGACCAGATTCGGCGGCGGATCTATGAGGATGCGGTGTGCGAGCATCTGGATTATTTTAACGTCTCGCCCAAGCTGTATCGCTCGACGGATCTGATCGACGCGGACGTCTATGAAGCCTCGGCTCATGTCCGCTTCCTGGAGGAGAATTTCCGGGCGCATTACAGCCTGCATTTCGCCATGGGCGTCAACGCCTATCTTCAGATTGTCTTTTTGAAAAGCCGGGAGGAGGGCGATTTTACCGGATCCGAGCAGATGGAGCTGGCGCGGATCTATTCCTATATCGCCAGCGCGTACCGCAATTTTAAGAAATACGAGCAGGCCAGGATCGTGTCTGAGATTCACGACGAGGTGATCCTCTCGGGGGAGACGGCCTATCTGATCACGGATGATTTTATGCACATTATGGATTACAACCAGGAGGCGCTGGCCTGCCTGAAGAAGCTGCTGGGTGGGGATATCGTTTCCCAGATCGACGGCTCCAGGCCCTGCGTATGGCTGCCCTTCCTCCTCTCTGACCGGGAGCCCTATACGGTGGAGAAGGCACACATCCACATGATCAGAAATTATACCTTCCGGATTTATACCTATGACCGGACTTACTCACATGGCATTGTGGACAAATATCACTGGATTACCATTTCGGACCATAGCGCGGAGAAGGCTTCGGCGGCGCCCCGCAGGCTGCCGCAGCTCACAAAGAGCGAAAACCGGATCGCCGGGCTTCTCTATTCCGGCCTGACCTACCAGGCGATCGCCGGCGAGCTGGTCATCAGCTATCATACCGTCAAAAACCATGTGCAGAATATTTACTCAAAATGCGGGGTAAAAAACCGCTACGAATTGTATGAATTGATGAAGGAAAATGAGAGCTGAGACGAATTTCCCTGTGCATAGCACATAAGCCGGGAGAGAATTACTGAAAAAAATAGGGAATGTTTCCTAGGAAAAGATAGTAAGACTATCTCTTCTTCGGCTGTCTTTTTTCTGATAAAATCTATCTATAACAAATGACGATCACAGGGACGAGGAAGCTTGAGATGTCACAACAGGGAAATGTATTTAATATTCAGCGTTTCACCATTCATGATGGCCCCGGCCTGCGCACGGAGCTGTTCTTAAAGGGCTGTCCGCTGCGGTGCCGCTGGTGCAGCAATCCGGAGAGCCAGAAGCCGTATATTCAGCCCGGCGTCTACAAATCGAAATGTATTTCCAGAAAAAAATGCGGACAATGCGAGACGGTCTGCCCTGAGGAGGGCGCGCTTACGTTTTACCGGGGGAAGTTGGTGGGCGTGGACCGCAAAAAATGTACGAACTGTATGGCCGGCAGCGACGCCTGTCCCTCGGATGCCATAAAGCGCGGGGGCAGGATGATGTCGGTGGAGGAATGCATGGAGATCATCCGCAAGGACCGAGGGTATTACGAGCGCTCCGGCGGGGGCGTGACGGTATCCGGCGGCGAACCGCTGATGCAGAGCGATTTTGTGGCGGAGCTGTTTGCGGCCTGTCAGGCGGAGGGGATTCATACCTGCGTGGAATCGACGTTCCATGCCACCTGGAAGGAGATCGAGAAGGTGCTTCCGCATGCGGATCTGCTGATCTCGGACATTAAGCATATGGACGCGGAGGTTCATAAAAAATATACCGGAGTCAGCAACACGCGGATTCTTCGGAATCTGAAAAAGCTGACGCAGGCAGGCTACGATCTGATCCTGCGCATCCCTGTCATTCCGGGGGTGAATGACAATCAGGAAAATATGGCTGCGACCGCCGATTTTATCCTGAATGAGTGCAACGGGCATGTCCGCACGCTGCAGCTTTTGAGCTTCATGCGTCTTGGCGAAGAGAAATATCAGTCGTTAGGCATGCCGTACGGCATGGAGGATGTGAAGATTAACCGCAGGTCGTTCCAGAAGCAGATCGGCGTCTTCGCGGATTATTTTAACAGCCGGGGCATCCAT